>JAZRFL010000158.1:0-21106 GCA_045661365.1 Acutalibacteraceae bacterium
CCACAGCATATTACCACGATTAAAATGGAGGACTCACCAATGATAGAGGTAAAAAACCTTGTCAAAGCCTACGGCAATCACTTTGCCGTAAAAGACATTAGCTTTACCATCAAAGACAACGAGATCGTTGGTTTCTTGGGACCCAACGGTGCGGGGAAATCCACCACCATGAACATCATTACCGGTTACCTGTCTGCCACCTCGGGCAGCGTTTCGGTCAACGGGTACGACGTGTTGGAGCAACCCTACGAAGCCAAACGGCAAATCGGCTATTTGCCCGAACAACCCCCTTTGTATTTGGATATGACGGTCAAAGAATACTTAAACTTTGTCTACGACCTGAAAAAGACCAAATTGCCCCGTGAACCCCACTTAAAGGAGATCGTGCAACTGATCAAGATCGACCACGTGTACAACCGCTTGATCCGCAACCTGTCAAAAGGGTATAAGCAACGGGTGGGCATTGCCCAAGCCCTGATCGGCAACCCCAAGGTACTGATCTTAGACGAACCTACCGTAGGTCTGGACCCCAAGCAAATTGTAGAGATCCGCAACCTGATCGCCCAATTGGGTCGCAACCATACGGTTATTCTCAGTTCTCACATTTTGTCCGAGATCCAATCGGTTTGCGAGCGCATTATCATCATTAACCAAGGCTACCAAATTGCCGACGACACCGCCGCCCGTTTGGCTGCCGGTTTGTCCGACGACCGCTTGGTCATGGTGCGGATCGTTGCGCCCCCTCGGGAAGCCAAAAAAATGCTGGAATCCATTCCCGGTGTCATTGACGTGCAGGTAGCCGCCATTCACACCAATTCCACCGTATTTAAGATCGAGCCCGCCAAGGGAACCGACATTTCAGGCGCCATTGCCGAGCGTGCCATGGCAAAACGCTGGCCGGTTTTGGAGCTGTACACCAAACAAATGTCCTTGGAAGACATTTACATGCACATGGTAGACCAAGACCCCGCCCTGCTTGACATTCACCGCGAGGCCAAAGCCGCCAAAAACATGGAGCAAAAACAATCCGACGACCAAGCAGAAGAAACCCAAACCGAACAACAGGAGGAACAAGACGCATGAGTGCCATTTACAAACGTGAATTAAAAGCTTATTTTACCTCCCCCATCGGTTACACCATTTTAATCATTTTCTATTTCTTCTCCGGCTGGTTTTTCAGCGACCTGTTTGAACAAGGCATTCCCGACCTGTCGGCGGTGTTTGAATCCATGTTTATTTTCATGATGATCATCGCCCCCTTGTTGACCATGCGCTTGTTCAGCGAAGACAAACGGCAAAAAACCGACCAATTGCTGTTGACCGCACCGGTTCGGCTGATCTCGGTGGTGCTTGGCAAGCTGTTTGCCGCCATTACCGTGTACGCTACTGCCATGGCGATCATGGTGGTATACCAAATGATCATTTCCTCGGTCATGCCCGAAGGGGCTTCGGTGGACTGGATGGTCTTTATCGGTTACCTGCTGGGTATGTTCCTGTTTGGCTTTGCCCTGATCGCCCTGGGACTGTTTATTTCTGCCCTGACCGAAAGCCAAGTGGTTTCGGCGGTGTGCACCTTGGGCTTGGGCTTTGGCTTTTCCTTGCTCAGCACCTTGGCAAACCAAATTCCCGAATCCAACTGGTTTTACAACACTGCCCGCGAAGCCCTGCTGTGGCTGTCATTTAACGAACGCTACATCGGCTTTACCACCGGGGTACTCAATTACGGCGACATCTTTTTCTTTGTAAGCATTGGCATGATCTTTGTGGTGCTTACCATCGCCGTTTTGGACCGTAAGCGTTACGCATAAAAGTAAGGAGGACACCGATCATGGAAAAACAATCTTTCTTTTCATCCCGTGCCTTCCGCAAAGGCAGCTTGTCTTTGGCTATCACCATTGTAGTGATCGCCGCCATCGTTGCCCTGAACGTGGTCATGACCGTAATCGAACAACATTATCCCTTAAACGTGGACTTGACCGCCGACAAGGATTATACCGCCAACTTAGAGGGAGATTATCTCTCCTTTGTGCAAGGCATTGACCAACCCACCGAAATTTTCGTGTGCGCATCCCGCGACGATTTTGAAAACGGTGAATTTGCCAGCGCCATGGTGCAAAACCTGAACTTGACCGACTACTATTACGGTACTTTTTCCGACAGCACCATTAAATATGCCCGTCAGGTGGCAATGTTTACCGAATCCTTTACCGCCACCAACAGCAACATTTCGGTAGATTTCATTAATCTGAGTTCTCCTTCCGAAGCCTCCCCCGTGACCCTACGGTTCAGTAGTGAAGAACTGCAATACGGCGACATTGTCGTCGCTTGCAACCACACCACCCCCGAGGGCTTGACTTACGAACGGTACCAAGTAATTCCCATCACCGACCTGTTCACCATCCAAGACAACCAAGACATTTACTACGCCAGCCAAGGCACCGTGACTGCCAACGACATTACCGGCTCCCGCCTGGTCAACAGCATGGTGTCGGCGCTGTACATTGCCACCCGTGACAAATCGGTGGAAGTGGTCGTACTGGACACCAGTATTTCGAAAGATGATGAGGAAGAGGAAACCACCGACGATATTATGGCGCAATTTTCCGCCTTGGAAATGCCCATGCTGGAAAAATTCCTGAAGAAAAACAACTACATCTTTACCACCGTCAAGACCTTGAACAATGCCGAAATTTCCGAAACCGCACAGTTTTTGATCATTCCCGCGCCTCAAAAAGACCTGTCCAAAACCGAAATTGACGCAATCGAACAATTCTTGACAAACGACGGCAAATACGGTCGCAATTTGATCTATTTGGCTTCTACCAACCAAAAGGTACTGCCCAACGTAGAAGAATTTTTGGCAGAGTGGGGCATTGAGATCTTACCGGCCACGGCTTATCACCCCGATGCAATAAATTACAAAGATGGGAACCGTGAAATCAACGCCACCTTTGCCATGCCCGCCGATTCGGACTATACCGCCGACATGGACAAAGAAAAAGAATTCTTTGCTCCTACGGTGTATCGGTTGATGCGTACCTCCTTCAACAGCTTAAACGGCTACACCACCACCAAACTGCTTACCACCTATGACAACTCGTACGGCAAACCCATTACCGAAGGAGTGGTGGAAGATTGGGATCCCGAAACCTCCCCCTACAAGGGTCAATTTGATCTGGCGATCAAATCCACCTATCAACATTTGGAATCCTCTACCTCTGCACCGGTGGAATCCAACGTAATCGCCATTTCGGGTATGCCCTTCTTTGGGGTTGATCCCGTCATGGGCGAAGATATTTTGACCTCTACCGCCTATTACAACTCCACCTTTACCCTCAACTTGTTCAACGATCTGTCGGGACAAGACGAAGGAGTTGCGGTTACCATAGAAGACAAGGTAATCAACACCCAAAGCTTCTATGCCGAAATTCAAAACAAAAATACCGCTTCGGTGGTTACTTGGGTATTTATGTTGATCGTACCCGTCTCGCTGTTTGCCATCAGCTTGATTATTTGGATTAAGAGGAAACGTCGCTAATGGAAAAGAACAATCAAACAAACGAGCCCAAAACCAAGGCAAAAGGAAAAGCCGCTCCCAGTATTTTTGACGAGCCGGACAAAAAATATCAGGTCAAGCAAAAAGAACCCGGCCATATTACCAACCGCTACGTGTGGTATTTGGTCGTGGCGGCGGTGCTGTGCACCTGTTGCATTTTCGGTGCGGTGATCGCCAACCACTTCCGCGTTGACGATCCCGAAGAAAGCCAAGACCAAGGCACTTCGGACACTTCTTCCCAATCCCAACAAGAAGAAGAAAAAAATCTGGTGCTGGATCAAACCGATCCCACCACCGCCCAAGGGGAAAATGACATAGAAAAGGTGGACTCCATTCAGGTGCAAAACCCCTCTGACAGCTTCACCATAACCACCTATGTCGGCAAGGAAGAAACCTACGAACCCACCACCGGAGAATACGTAGAGGTGGATTCCCTGCTGTGGAACATTACCGAGGTCAAGGACAAGGACATTTCGGGGGTTACCTTTAACTCCTCTACCATTGGCTTTTTGACCGGTGACTTTTTGGGGTTACCCTATACCGAAGTGTACGTCCAAGACGGTGGTATCACCGTTCCCAACAACACCATAAGCTACTATCAGGAATGCGGGCTGGACAAATCCACCACCCGCCTGACCGTCACCTACAAAGACGGTTTGGTCAAAACCTTGATCATTGGTGACAAAGTGCCCAACGGCAGCGGTTACTTTGTGTGCTACGGGTACGAAAACAATCAGATCCCCGTTAACCGCACGATCTACATCGTTTCCAAAGAAGCCGTGGTCTTTTTGCTGAAAGACGTGAACTACTTTGTGGACTGCAACATTGTAGAGCAGGTTCCCCAAGACGAAGAGACCTTTACCGACCAAGGGGAAATGATCGAAGACCCCTACTTTATTTCGGGGGCGCTGTCCCGCTTTGACCAATTGACTGTTAGCGGTACCAATTATGCCGAGCCCTTTGAATTTAAAATGGTAGACGAAGACAAGCCGGGCTATGACAGCATTTACCTTATGACGTCGCCCATTACCCAAAACGTAGACTTAGACGCCATAGACACCTTGCTGAGTCCCGTTGCCAACGGCTTGACCGCTTTCAAAGCCATTGCCATGAAGCCCACCGCCGAACAAATCACCGAACACGGGTTAGACAAGCCTGCCTGCACGGTGCGGTATGTGGTGAAAAACAAGGAATATTTGCTGAACATCGGCAAAAAGATCACCTTGGACGAAGACAAAGAAGCCTATGCGGTCATGGTAAAGGGAAATCCCTCCCTGTTTGCCGTTGACGTAGAGGATTTGAAATTTGTGGGCATGGATCAGGCAGATTTTGCCAGCAATACCATTTATTCCTGCAACATTACCGACGTGAAAACCGTGAAAATTCAAACCGCCGACGGTGTCAACGAAACCTATACCTTGACCCACGGCGTAGATGCCACCGGGAACAACTCCCTGAAGGTAGTAAGCAGCAAGGGTGCGGTGGTCGACACCGAAGCCTTCCGCGATATGTACTACCAATTGTTGAGCCTCAACGTATTTGCCAACGTGACCGACGGTCAAGATGCCGCCACCCCTACCGTTACGGTAACCTTGACCTATGAAAAGTTCAGCCAAACCGACGTGCTTCGCTTGTCCCCCTATACCGACCGTCGGTACTATATGAGCTTAAACGGCATGGGCAGTACGGTGGTCACTTCTCCCGCGGTAGATGCCCTGTTGCAACAGATCGCCGGTCTGGTGAAATAAATTACTCCCCTTAAAAACCGTCAACCCCTTTGGTATACCAAAGGGGTTGCGTTGCGTTTTTGGGGCACCGTTTTATTCTGCCGCCTCGCAATATAAACCAAAAAAGCAACACATAAAAAAAGCACCCCACAGGGTGCTTTTTTCAATCGCTTTACAGCGCGGCTTTTAATTCTTCTACCTTATTGGTTTGTTCCCAAGTCAGGTTCAGATCATCTCGTCCAAAATGTCCGTACGCGGCAATTTGACGGTAACCCGGCTTGCGGAGATCCAAATTGCGAATGATCGCTTCGGGACGCAGGTCAAATACCTTGTTGACCGCCGCCACGATCGCTTCTTCTGCTACCTTGGCAGTACCAAAGGTGTCCACCATAACCGAAACCGGCTTTGCCACACCAATGGCATAGGCGAGCTGTACTTCACATTTGTCAGCCAAGCCTGCCGCCACCACGTTTTTGGCAACCCAACGAGCCGCATAAGCCGCCGAGCGGTCTACCTTGGTGGGGTCTTTGCCCGAAAAGGCACCGCCGCCGTGACGAGCCGCCCCGCCATAGGTGTCCACTATGATCTTGCGACCGGTCAAACCGGTGTCACCCGCAGGACCGCCCACCACAAAGTTGCCGGTGGGGTTAATAAAATAGGTGGTTTTGTCATCGATCAAATGAGCGGGAATGGTGGGACGGATCACCAATTCCATCATATCGGCACGAATCTGCTCCAAGGTCACGTCGGGGTTGTGTTGGGTAGAAACCACCACACAGTCTACCCGTGCGGGTTTTCCGTCTATATATTCTACCGTAACCTGGGATTTTCCGTCGGGGCGCAAATAATCCACCAATCCCAATTTCCGCACCTGTGCCAACCGTTTGGACAAAGCGTGTGCCAAAGCGGCGGACAAGGGCATGTAAGAGGGAGTCTCGTTGCAAGCATAGCCAAACATCATGCCTTGGTCGCCTGCCCCATGTTGGTTCAGTTCGTCGGCTTGTCCCGCCTTTAATTCCAAGGAGTTGTCTACCCCCATGGCAATGTCGGGAGATTGCTTGTCTATGGCGGTCATAACACCGCAGGTGTTGCCGTCAAATCCCATTTCGGGACGGTCATAGCCGATCTCGTTGATAATACCCCGAGCAATGGCGGCATAATCGGGTTGTGCGGTGGTGGTAATTTCCCCCATGATCACCACACTGCCGGTGGTGCAAAAGGTTTCGCAAGCCACCCGTGCTTTGGGGTCTTGCGCCAAAATAGCGTCTAAAATACCGTCCGAAATTTGGTCGCAAACCTTGTCGGGATGTCCTTCGGTTACCGATTCGGAGGTAAATAAATAGTTATTCATACGGGTTCTCCTCGTTTAAAATCTGGTCGGGGTCTTCTGTGGTTTGGTCGGGGTCTTCTTCCGAGGCGATAAATTCAGCGGTGGTGTCTTCCTTGGCTTCGTTTTCCACGGCATGATCTTTTTTCAGATCCAACACCAACCCGATCAAGGTACCACCCAGCAGTCCCACGATCAAGCAGGGTGCCACCACGGTGGAAATGATCCCCACCGCACCGCCAATCACCAAGCCGATTGCCAAGCCGATTGCCAAGCCGTTGGTGGAAAAGGTCTTTTGGGGCTGTACTTTTGGTTGTTCTGCGGGTTGTTGGTCGTCCCCTTGGTCTGCGGGTTGTGCTTCCTCCTCTGCCACCGACTCGGTCAGTTGCTCCTCGGCAGGCATTTCTGCCTCGGCAGGTTCGGTTACTTCTTTTTTGGTTACGGTGCCCACTTGCTTGGTAATTTCGGTTGCTTCCATGGAACCGTAGGTTTGATTAAACGCCTGTTCGGCGGCCTCTAACAATTCGTCTTGGGTCATATTGCGTTGTTCGTCCATGCAAAACCCCTCCTATTCGTACTGATTAGTATAACACAAAGGCAACGATCCTGTCAAGCACATACCGCTTCAAATCGACCGTTTACCGCCCGAATAAAATCCTCGGGTGCCAACACGATCTGCGAACCGATGCGCCCACCGCTGATGATCATTTCTTTTAGCGTTGCCGCCGACTCATCGATCACGGTGGGAAAGGCTTTTTTCATACCGATTGCGGTACAACCGCCCCGAATATACCCGGTGGTGGCAACCAGCAAACGGGTAGGCAACAGCTGCAGGTCTTTTTCTCCCACACAACGTGCCGCCTGCTTCATGTTCAGCTCTTTATGAATGGGAATCACAAACACGTAGTGCTCCCCCGATTTTCCCACCGTGACCAAGGTTTTGAACACCGTTTCGTAGGGTTGCCCCAGCATGTCGGAAATATGAATGGCGTCAATAAACTCCTCGCACTCGTAGGTGTTGACCGTATAGGGGATCTTCAGCTTGTCCAACATCCGCATGGCGTTGGTACGGACCTCTTTTTCTTTTGATTTTGCCATAAACTTGGGTTTTCCTTTCATAAAAGGGTAAGGGAATATGTTCCAACCGCAACAAAAACCCCGGAAAACAAGTTCCGGGGAAAAGCGGCTGATGGATTAATAACCGAATTTACCTTGCAGGGATTCGTCGTTAAAGATCCAATCCCGTACGTGGATAATGGAAAACTGGGTGGGTGTTTTGCGCACGATCACCTTGTCGATGCCGGCATTGATGATCAAGCGTTTGCACATGGAACAGGAACAGGCATTTTCCACCAACTCACCGGTTACGGCATCTCGCCCCACCAAATACAGCACACTACCGATCATGTCGTTGCGGGAAGCGCTGATGATCGCGTTTGCCTCGGCATGGACCGAGCGGCACAATTCATACCGTTCCCCCCGAGGAATTTGCATGCTTTCCCGCAGGCAGACCCCCAGATCCAAGCAGTTTTTGCGGCCGCGCGGAGCGCCGGTATAGCCGGTAGCAATGATTTGGTCGTTGCGGACAATGATCGCACCAAAGTTGCGGCGCAAGCAAGTGCCGCGCTCCAGCACCGTTTCGGCAAAGTCCAAATAATAGTTGTTTTTGTCGGTACGTTGGGCAGGTTTGGTCATAAAGCGAGCTCCTTCCGATACAAAAAAATAGATACCTAACTATACTATAATAGATTTTTGTAAAAAAAGCAAGAAAAACTTGAAAAAACAACCTTTTTTATGCTTTTCCCCTTTTCGCTTTGCCAATTTTCCTTGGGATTTGTTGTGCCCTTCCCCGCAACAAACCTCTTGACTTCCCCCCTGCTTATGCCGTATACTAAAGGGGTATAACCGCAATGGGAGGCATGGTCATGACCTACGATCTAACCAACGAAAAAACCGTCAAACAAATATTGGCACGTCACGGCATTGTGCTTTCCAAGGCACGGGGTCAAAATTTCCTGATCAACCCCACCGTTTGCCCGCGCATGGCAGAAGCCTCGGGTGCTACCAAGCAAGACGGTGTGCTGGAAATCGGCCCGGGCGTAGGGGTACTTACCGCCCAATTGGCGCAGGTAGCCGGCAAGGTGGTCAGCGTAGAAATCGACAAGGGCCTACCCCCTGTTTTGGCAGAAACCTTAGCCGACTTTGACAACGTTACGGTAATCGAAGGGGACATTCTCAAAACCGATCTTGCCGCTTTGTTGCAAACCCATTTTGCCGACATGCGGGTGCACGTGTGCGCCAACCTGCCCTACTATATTACCACCGACATTCTCATGATGTTGCTGGAAAGCGGTCTGCCCTTTGCTTCTATCACGGTCATGGTGCAAAAAGAATTTGCCGACCGTCTGTGCGCCAAGGTGGGCAGTCGCCAAAGCGGTGCGGTTACGGTCAGCGCCGCCTTTCGTGCCAAGTGCGAAAAAATCTTTACCGTGTCGGCGGGCTCTTTTTTGCCGCCCCCCAAGGTAGACAGCACGGTTATGCGATTGACCCCCTACCCCACCCCACCGGTGGCGGTGCATGACCAAGCATGGTTTTTCAAGGTGGTCAAAGCAGGCTTTCACCAACGGCGCAAGACGTTGCAAAACAGCCTGTGCTCCTGCTTACCTTTAGACAAGCAACAAGTAGCCTCGGCTTTGCAAGCCATAGGACTTACCCCCACCGCACGGGTAGAACAGTTAACCTTAGACCAACTGGCAAATCTCGCCAATCTTCTGTACGCCGATTTGGCATAACCGATCTTATTTTTAGGAGGAAATCATCATGAGCCAAACCAAACAAAACGTATGGCAAGCCGTAAAATTCACCCTGTTTTCCATTTCGGCGGGCATTATTCAACTGGGTAGTTTTTCTCTGATCCACGAAGTGATCTTGGGAGAAGCCGCCGACCACGTCAGCGGCATCACCTATTGGGTACCGTACCTGATCTCCTTGATCCTGTCGGTGGTGTGGAACTTCACCTTTAACCGCCGTTATACCTTCCAATCGGCGGTCAACGTTCCCATTGCCATGGCAAAGGTATTTGGTTTTTACTGCGTGTTCACCCCCGTGTCCACCATTTTGGGCAACATGGCGGCAACCGCTCACCTGTTTTCGGAAAATCCCGGCGTCAACGATTACGTTATTTTGGGCATCACCATGGTGTGCAACCTGATTTTGGAATACCTGTTTTGCAAATTTGTGGTCTATCGAGGACAAGAAAACACCTTGAAAAAATAGGTTGGATCAAAACCAGATCATACCCTTGCCCAAGACTCTTCTCAAGATATCACTTTGACCGTCAAACGGTCTCTCCCTCAGTCAAAACCTGCGGTTTCGACAGCTCCCTCGTCAGAGGGAGCTGAACAAGTTGAGTTTTCTTTTGGGGTTGGTATTTAAAACCCAAGTTACCTTTAGGGAGCCTCCCCTGTGTAAGGGGAGGTGGCAAAACCAAAGGTTTTGACGGAGGGGTTGTAAAAACGGGGTGCGGACAATCCCTCAGTCATTGAGCCATGCTCAATGACAGCTCCCTTTACACAAGGGAGCCCAATAAGTTGCGTTGCCTTTTAGGGTTGGTTTATAAAACAGCGGTTTCCAATTCTCTTGCCTCCCTCTGACGAGGGAGGTGGCAAAAATCTTTGATTTTTGACGGAGGGAGAGATCAGAAAAGAAACCGCCCCTGTCTCTTGCCAAAAACGGTATCTCATTTGCGGCATCAACCATGCCTTCACAATAGAAATAATCTGTCTTATCCCCCCCTGAGTTTCGCTTAGGGGGCATTGCCCATAGGAGTACTTTATGACATTTTTCGACAAATACCTTCAAGCCTTGCCCGAATACCAATCCTTATTGCGGTCGGTAGACGCCTTTCGTCTGCCTGCGGTAGCAGGGGGGCTTTCTCACATTCACAAAGCGCATTTGGCGGCGGTGCTGGCACGGGACACCCGCTCCCATTGTGTGATCATTACCGCCGACGAGGGCGAAGCCTTGCGGTTTTGCGAGGATCTGACCGCCTTGGGAGCGACCCCCTTGTTGCTTCCTGCCAAGGATCTTTCTCTGCGCACCACCGACACCGCCTCGCTTCAATACGAGCAAAAGCGGTTAGATGTGCTTTGCCACGTGTTGGAAGGTGACTACACCCACGTGGTCTGCTCGTTGGACGGTCTGCTTCCCTTTACCCTGCCGCCCGACACCCTGTACCACCGTTCCTTTACCTTAACCGAGCAAAAGGACTACGACATAGACGAGCTGTGCAAAATGCTGGTGGCTTGCGGCTACACCCGTTGCAACAAGGTGGAAGGGGCAGGACAATTTGCCCGTCGCGGCGGTATTTTGGACCTGTTCCCCGCCGACCGTCAAAAACCCATTCGTCTGGAATTTTGGGGCGAGACCATAGACACCATCAGCGAGTTCGACATTGTCTCGCAACGGCGAGAGGAATCCCTCTCCTCGGTGCAGGTACCTCCTGCCCGTGAGGTACTGTTCCCCAACCGGGAGTATCCCGTTGCCCGCTTGCAAGCCCTTGCCAAAAAGATCAAAGACCCCGCCGTAAAAGAGCGACTGCTCAGCGACGCCACCGCCCTGTCCCAGGGCGAAGCCCCCCAAAGCTACGACCGCCTGATTCCCTTGTTGTCCGACACCCCCTGCACCTTGTTCGACTACACCGCCGATGCCCTGGTGTTGGTAAGCGAATGGGCCCGCATACGGGAAAAATCCAAAAATTACCACGCCCAACTGAACATGGATATTGAGCAACTGTTGGAAGAAGGGGTGCTTTGCAAGGGGTTGGACACCTATGCGTTGACCTTTGACGAGTTGTGTGGCAAATTGGAAGAACAAGGCGCAGTATATTTAGAAACCTTTGGGGGCAGTTCTTACGATACCGCCGTCAAAGACCTGTTGCAATTTACGGTAAAAAATTATTCCCCTTGGCAGGGAAGCGTTGACCTGCTGACCGAAGATCTTACCCCCTTGCTGACCCGCGGATTTGCCGTTTCGGTGTTGGCAGGAGGAGAAAAAGCCGCCAAACTGTTGGCCGAAGATCTGTCTGCCCGCGGACTGCCCGCTCATTTTGCCGCCGAACCTGCCACCGCATCCCCCAAGGCGATTACGGTCACCACAGGGCACGTCAGCGGCGGCTTGGAATACACCGACAGCAAGTTTTTGTTGGTCACCCATACCACCGCCGCCCATAGCAAAAAGGTGAAAAAAGCCACCAAAGCCACCGCATTTCATTCGTTGGACGAGTTGCATCCCGGCGACTATATCGTCCATGCGGTACACGGCATTGGCATTTTCAAAGGCATTCGCCAAATACAAAGCGGCGGCGTGACCAAAGACTATATCACCATAGCCTATGCCGGCAGCGACACCTTGTACGTGCCGGTCACCCAATTGGACTTGGTTTCCAAATACATCGGCCCCGGTGGCGACGACGTAAAATTAAAGCTGCACAAGCTGGGTGGCACCGAGTGGCAAAAGACCCGTACCCGTGTGCGCCATGCGGTCAAGGACATGGCAAAAGAGCTGATCGCTTTGTATTCCGCCCGCATGAACACCCCCGGCTATGCGTTCGAGCAAGACACCGACCTGCAAAACGATTTTGAACGGCGCTTTGCTTACGAGGAAACCGACGACCAGCTTCGTTGCATTCACGAGATCAAGCACGACATGCAACGTGCCGTACCCATGGATCGCCTTTTGTGCGGCGACGTGGGATTCGGCAAAACCGAAGTGGCGCTCCGTGCCGCCTTTAAATGCATGGCCGAGGGCAAGCAATGTGCCCTGTTGGTG
Organism: Acutalibacteraceae bacterium; assembly: GCA_045661365.1. Taxonomy (GTDB): domain Bacteria; phylum Bacillota; class Clostridia; order Oscillospirales; family Acutalibacteraceae; genus UMGS1484. The sequence continues at coordinate 12,440 of JAZRFL010000158.1, forward strand.
CCCACCACCATATTGGCATTTCAGCACTACCAAACCGTGTTACGTCGGGTAGAGGGCTTTCCGCTCAACATTGACCTGCTGTCTCGTTTTCGCACCCCTGCCCAGCAAGCCAAAACCATTCAAAATCTGCGAGCAGGCAACGTAGACATGGTGATCGGCACCCATCGTCTGATCTCCAACGACGTACAGTTTAAGGATCTGGGACTGGTGATCATAGACGAAGAGCAACGATTTGGGGTGGCTCAAAAAGAAAAGTTAAAAGAAAAATTCAAAAACGTAGACGTGCTGACCCTGTCTGCGACCCCCATTCCCCGCACCCTGAACATGGCCATGTCGGGTCTGCGGGACATGTCGATCATAGAAGAAGCCCCCGGCGACCGTCAGCCGGTACAGACCTACGTGATGGAATACAACAGCGGGGTACTGCACGACGCGATTCGTCGAGAACTGCGCCGAGGGGGGCAGGTGTATTACCTGCACAATCGGGTAGAAGACATAGAACGGGTAGCGGCAGGACTAAAATTGCGAATCCCCGAAGCCAAAGTGGGCATTGCTCACGGCAAAATGAACGAAGAGCAATTAAGCGACGTGTGGCGACAGCTGATCGACAACGAGATCGACCTGTTGGTATGCACCACCATTATTGAAACAGGGGTAGACGTGGCCAACGCCAACACCCTGATCATAGAAAATGCCGACACCATGGGGCTTGCCCAATTGCATCAATTGCGGGGACGAGTGGGTCGCTCCTCTCGCCGTGCCTATGCCTACTTTACCTTCCGCGGGGGCAAAGCCCTAAGCGATATTGCCACCCGCCGATTGGACGCCATACGGGAATTTACCCAGTTTGGATCGGGTCTGAAAATCGCCATGCGAGATCTGGAAATTCGCGGTGCAGGCAACCTGTTGGGCGGCGAACAACACGGACAAATGGAATCGGTGGGGTACGACATGTACCTGAAGCTACTGTCCGAAGCAGTGGAAGAAGAAAAGACCGGTACGGTACAAACCAAGGAAGAATGCATGGTAGACCTGCAGATCGAAGCCCACATTCCCGAAGGCTACATCGACGATCTGCAAAGCCGATTGGAAATGTACCGCCGCATTGCCGACATTCGTAACGACGACGATGCAGGCGACGTGATCGACGAACTGATCGATCGGTTCGGTCCGCCCCCCGAAGCGGTCATGGGGCTCATTCATATTGCCGAGCTACGCAACCGTGCGGCGGCGCTGGGCATTACCGAAGCGGTGCAACGAAGCGAAAACCTGCTGCTGTACCAAACCGCCCCCGACGTGTCGCTGGTATTGAAATTGGCCGACCAAATGAAAGGTCGTATTTTGCTCAACGCAGGCAACAAGCCCTATATTTCGGTCAAACTCATCAAAACCCAAACCCCCATGAAAGCGTTGGAATCGGTCATTACCGCCATGGAAAAATTAACTGTCCAAGCCGACCAAACAACGTCGGTATAAGAAAAAAACACTTCTGCCTGCTCCCAACCGAGCGTGCAGAAGTGTTTTGTTTTTTATCAAACAGGGCTACATCAGCAACATCCGTGCCACCGCAAAATAGATCACCAAGCTGATACCGTCTACTATGGTGGTGATCATGGGACCTGCCATCAACGCAGGGTCTAAGTGAATGAGCTTTACCGCAATGGGCAAGGTACAACCAATGCATTTGGCAACCACTACCCCCAGCATCATGGCAAGGCACACCACCAAAATGGCGGTCACACCCGAAATGGGTTGGATCCCCCATTGGGCAAGCAACCACATACGCACAAAGTTGCCCACCGCCAAGGCACCACCGCAAATCAGCGATACCCGTACCTCTTTCCACAAGACTCTGAAGTAGTCTTTTACCGTAACTTCCCCCAGGGCAAGTCCGCGAATGATCAAGGTAGAGGTTTGGTTGCCGGCGTTCCCCCCCGTACCCATTAACATGGGTATGCAGGCGGTCAAACCCACAAACATGGCAAGGGAATTTTCAAATCCGTTGATAATCTGCTCGGTAAGGGTAGAAGAAATCATCAAAATCATAAGCCATAAAATACGGCTTTTTGCGTGGGTAAATACCCCCGTTTTTAAATAGGTTTCTTCTGACGGGGTCATCAACGCCATTTTTTCCAAGTCTTCGGTGTTTTCTTCTTCAATAATGTCCACGATGTCGTCGATGGTAATGATCCCCACCAAGCGATTTTCGTTGTCTACCACAGGCACGCTCAACAGGTCGTATTTACGTGCCATGTCAGCTACCTGCTCTTGGTCGTCATGGGTGTTGACCGAAATCACCTGCTCGTCTTCCACCATAATGTCTTTGATCAAGGTATCTTCTTCCGCAAGCAACAACCGCCGCAAGGGCAATACCCCTTTTAGTCGGCGATGGTCGTTGATCACGTAGCAGGTATAAATGGTCTCTTTGTCCAACCCGGTGCGACGAATTTGGGCAATCGCCTCTCGCACGGTGTAGCGGTTGTGGAATTCCACCATTTCGGTGGTCATAACACTCCCCGCCGAATTTTCGGGGTATTTTAACACCCGATTGATCACCTCACGGGTCTGGGGCGTAGCACTGGCCAACACACGGCGCACCACGCTGGCAGGAACCTCTTCCAAAAAATCTACCGCGTCGTCTACGTACAGCTCCTCTACCAAATAACTAAGCTCGGTATCGGTAATGGAGTTTACGATCTTGGCTTGGTTGTCGGTTTCCAAATAAGCAAATACCTCTGCCGCCAAGCTTTTGGGTAAAATACGAAAAATCAGAAGCAACTTGTCAACGGGCGTTGTTTCCAAAAATTCCGCAATATCTACCACGTTGAGGTCGATCAATTCCTCACGCAGTTGTTTTAAGTTGCCTTGCTCCAACAAGTCAAACAAGGAGTCAAAAGAAAAACCCTCCATGCGTTTCACACCTTTCTGCACAGCAAAATGCAAGGGTGAAAGCCGGAGGGATTTTCATGAATCGCCTCAGCGATCAGACGACACCCTGTCGGTCACCCGCAAATTGCCAAATTGTTTTTCATACGGTCGACTGTGACTACTGTCCAACAGGGCTCACCTCTTTGAATCAATATATTAGTATTTTACTCCCCTTTGGGAATTTTGTCAATGAAAAAATCCATGGAACGATGCAACATTTTTCCGCAACTTCTTTTCCTCTTTGGTCATGTTTTCAAGGGTTGGCGGTCAGGGTTGCTGTTTTTGTTGCATTTTATTGTCTGGTAAAGGTGGTAGAACGCCCATCCTCGTCTTGCATGGTAAAGGTGTTGCCGCTGATCGTGTAGGGGGTCACGTGGGCACGGTATCCCAAGAAATTAAAGTACATGGTCATGGTACCGTTTTCGATCTTCCAGAAGAACAAAATGCGGAAGGTAGCATTGGAACCCGATTGCACCATAAATCCCGAACGGTCGCTGTAAAACGCCAGATTGACCGCATCGCCGCTTTCCGGATCAGAGCCAAGCCACGTGCCCGCCACTTGATTTTCATAGTTGTTTAGCCCACCGGTGGGCAGGTCGGCGGGACGGTTGGCGGGATCGTCGCCGTTTTGTGCCGGATTGCCGCTACTCGGCTTAGAGCCGGTGTTGCCGCCGGGCTTCGAGGTGGTGCCGGGGGTAGAAGGGGTGCTTTCTATCGGCGGTAAAAACGTGCCGGGATCGCTGGGCTCTGACTTGTCCAGATCCTCTTGGTGGGGCACCGTGCCGTCGGGAATCTCGTCCCCCGGTTGCCAGCCGTCGGGCAAATAGGTTGCCCCTTGGCCGGTGGGGAATCCCAATACGCTGATTTCCGAAAAGGCGATGTAGTCAGCCCCCGCTCCGGTAAAGGTAACGGTGATCACCTTAAAATTGACAGGCTCAAAACTCAGCACGTGGTCGGCAAAGCCGCCCCCCAGTTTGTTGGTCATATCGTCTTCAAAATCAACCGCGGTCAAACTGTCGGCGGTGTCGCCCACCGCAATTTCGTCTACCGAAAGGCTGGTGGTCATGCCGAATTCGGCATTGTGAAACACCACGGCACAAGCATCGTTTTTGCCGTCGGTGGTAAATGTAATTTGAAATTCTCTGCTTTTGCACTCTTCCAATTCGATCAGAAACGGCAGGTAACTGTCATTGTCGTATTCGGTTTCCCCAAATACCTTGCCGTCGTTCAGGCGACCGTCGTCCGGCTGCGTGCCGTACAAATACAACAGGGGCAGAGCGGCTTTGGTAACAGGGTCACAAGCAGTCAGGGTATAGTCGAGCCCTTCTACCAAGTCAAAAGGTACGTTCATGTCGGTTTGGGTGCCGACTTGGGTGGTTGTTTGACTGCCCGATTGGGTACCGTTGGTGTCGGTAGTAGATTCGGAACTGCAACCGGAGAAGGCGGCCAGGCAAAGTCCCATAATCAGCAATACAGATAACAGTTGTCTCATAGAGCATTCTCCTTTTTGATTAATATGTGCATTCGCTATGATTATGATACCGCTTTTTTACTAAAATGTCAAGGGTGCCCCTGCCGCAATACAACAAACAAAAACCGTGTGCAACCATTGGGTCACACACGGATTTGCATTGATTGTATTTTTGTTACAGCACGCAATTTAAAAATTCTTGGGTGCGGGGGTTTTGGGGATTGCCAAAGATTTCGGCGGGGGTGCCTTGTTCCACAATGTAGCCGTCTGCCATGAAAATTACACGGTCGGCTACGTCACGGGCAAAGCCCATTTCGTGGGTAACCACCAACATGGTCATGCCGCCTTCGGCAAGCTCTTTCATAACGTTGAGCACTTCGCCCACCATTTCGGGGTCAAGGGCACTGGTGGGTTCGTCAAACAACATGATATCGGGTTTCATAGCCAAGGCGCGGGCAATTGCCACACGTTGTTGTTGACCACCCGACAGTTGATGGGGGTAGGCGTCGGCCTTTTCTTCCAATCCTACACGGCGAAGCAACTGCATAGCGGTTTCTTCGGCTTCGGCTTTGGTCATTTTTTTCAGTTCCACAGGTGCAAACATAATGTTGCCTTTAACCGTTTTATTGGCAAACAGGTTGAACTGTTGGAACACCATGCCTATGTTTTCCCGTGCTTTATTTAACTTCACTTTGGGATCGGTCATAATGTGACCGTTCATTTCGATCACACCGTCGGTGGGATCCTCCAATCGGTTAAGGCAACGCAAAACCGTAGATTTTCCCGAACCCGAAGGTCCGATCAAGCAAACCACTTCGCCCTCGGTAAGCTCTAAATCTATGCCCTTGAGAACGTGCAGGTCGCCAAAACTTTTTTTCAGGTTTGTTACCTTAACTTTTTTTGTCATAATTCAACTTCTTTTCTAACAGTTTTGATACGATCATCAATGCGGAAATAATGACCAAGTAATAAATTGCCACCATAATGTAGGTGGGGAAGAATAAATAGGTAGAACCTACGTACACTTTCGCCAAGTTTACAATTTCGGTCAAACCGATAACCGAAAGAATGGATGAGTCTTTGATGGTGATAATAAATTGGTTGACCAACGAAGGAATGCTCATTTTAAAGGCTTGGGGCAACACGATCTTGATCATGGTGCGGAAATTGCTCAACCCCAACGAACGAGCCGCTTCGGTCTGTCCCTTGGGCACGGCGGCAATACCACCGCGGAAGATTTCGGACATATAGGCACCGGCATTTAAGCTCAAGGTAATAAGCCCTGCCTCTATGGGATCAATACGGAACTCGGGATTCCACATTTGTATCAATCCCGGTATGGCGAAGAAGACCAAAAAGGCTTGTACGATCATGGGAGTACCCCGAATGATCCAAACGTAGGTAGCGGAAATCGCACGGAAGATAAAGTGTTTCGAGCGGCCCATAAAGCATGCGGCCAGCCCAATAAACAAGCCAAACACAATCGCCAACAAAGACACCCGCAAAGTCACCCACAAACCTTCCAGCATCATGGGAGTTGCTTCGTTAAAAACTTTTTCAAACTGTTGGGAAAAGGTCAAAGGGCCGTCAACTTCCTCGGTATTGCCTTTGAATTGATATTTAAAAGGTGGTTTGGTGTCGGTGTCAGTAACGGTAGTACTGCTCTCGGTTGCGGGTTCAACTGCACCGGTGGTCGTGGTTTCTGCCGCTTGCGCCAACATAAAGGTGCCAAACAACACCATCAAAGCCAGTGCAAGGCATACGATTACTGATACTGATTTTTTCATGCTTTCCGCCTCGGTTCTTATGAGGATACTATATCGCCGTGAAAGCAGCAACCCTGCCAAAAGGCAAAATTGCTGCTAACACAAATTACACAATCTTTAATTGGTTTGACAAGGGGTTACCGATTAATAACCGTATTTTGCCAAGATTTCGTCGTATTTGCCGTTGGCTTTAATGTTGGCAAGACCGGCGTTGAATTTTTCGATCAATTCAGCGTTGGTGCCCTTTTTCACGGCAAAGCCATAGTAAGCGGGTTTTACAACTTCGCCTACGGTTTTCAAAGCCATTTCGTTTTGTTGGATTGCCCAACCGATAACCGAACGGTCTTCAAAGCAAGCATCGGCAGCGCCGGTGATTACGGCTTGGTACATGGTGGGAGAATCTTCATAGTACATGATTTCAAAGCCCAAGGTTTTTTGCAATTCGGTAGCATAATCGGTAGAAGTGGTGCCTTTTTTGGCAGCTACTTTTTTACCGGCCAATTGAGATTCAGCGGTAATGGTGCTGTCTTTGGCAACAACCAAGATCGAACCGTCTTCAAAATAGCCTTCGGAGAAATCAAAGGTAGCTTTACGTTTTTCGTTGATGGTCATACCGGCGATCATGCCGTCGGCTTGACCGGCTTGTACGGCACCCATAGCGGCGTCGAAGCCTTCATTTTTCATTTGATATTTAATGCCTTGGTCGGCGGCGATGGCGGCAAACAAGTCCATGTCTACCCCAACGTATTCGTTACCGTCCAAAAATTCAAAGGGAGCAAATGCGTTGTCGGAATAAATGATGTAGGTTTTGCCTTCTGCGGCGCTGGTTTTGTCACCGGATTCGGTGGTTTCGCTACCGCAAGCTGCCAAAGAAAACAGCATAAGAGCGGCCAAAAGAACTGCCAATAAACGTTTCATGTAAATAACTTCCTTTCAAAATTAAAAGTTAAGGACAGTATATCACAAAACAATGACACATGCAAGCAAATATTGCAAAAAAACCAAAAAAACGCTAATTCGGCAACTTGGCTCGGACAAAAAATCTAAGAGCGGTGTCTTTTTTTAACCAAGTGCACCGCCACACTCGCCCTTCGGAGGACGGATCGCCACAAAAATACTGCGTGTTTTTTCGCAATGACAGGAATTGGACGGTTTTGTTTCTGCTACCGTCATGCAAGTGAAAGAAAAAAACCGCTTTTCGGTATTTCACAGCCACCCCCACCTGTGTCATTCTGAACGAAGTGAAGAATCCGCAATCCTTGCCCCCCTTCGGTCGTCGGGATTTTTTACCGAATGGTTGAAAAAATGGGCAGAATCCCGATTTTTTCTAAAAAAACTGACAAACCATACCAAGAAATGAGGAAATTTTAAAAAAACTCTCGGAAAACTATTTACATTATATAAGAGAAATGGTATACTAACGGATGGTTAAAAATCCATTCTTATCTTGTAAGAAGTAGAACAGAAAAAAGAAAGGACGAAATAATATGCCCAGAAAAACCAAAACGATGGACGGCAACACCGCCGCGGCGCACGTTTCTTATGCGTTTACCGACGTTGCTGCCATTTACCCCATCACGCCTTCTTCCAACATGGCAGAAGAAACCGACAAAATGGCCGCCGCAGGTGCCAAAAACCTGTTTGGTCAAGAAGTTCGCGTTGCTGAAATGCAATCTGAAGCAGGTGCCGCCGGTGCGGTGCACGGCTCTTTGGCAGCCGGTGCTTTGACAACCACCTACCCCGCTTCTCAAGGCTTGCTGCTCATGAACCCCAACATGTACAAAATGGCAGGTGAATTGCTCCCCGGTGTGATTCACGTTTCCGCTCGTGCGGTAGCCAGCCATGCTTTGTCCATTTTCGGTGACCACTCCGACATTTACGCTTGCCGTCAAACCGGTTATGCTATGCTCTGCTCCAACAACCCCCAAGAGGTTATGGACTTGGGTGCCGTAGCACACCTTTCTGCTATTAAAGGTCGTGTACCTTTCCTGCATTTCTTTGACGGTTTCCGTACCTCTCACGAAATTCAAAAAATCGCCGTTTGGGATTACAATGACCTTGGCGATATGCTGGATTGGGACGCTGTTGACGCTTATCGTCGTCGCTCTCTCAACCCCGAACACCCCGTACAACGCGGTACTGCCCAAAACCCCGACATCTTCTTCCAAGCTCGTGAAGCTTCCAACCCCTACTATGAAAACATTGTAGGTATTGTAGAAGATTACATGAAAGCCGTTAACAAGAAGTTGGGCACCAAATACCAATTGTTCGAATACCACGGCGCCAAAGATGCTGAAAAAGTTATCATTGCCATGGGTTCTGCTTGCGACACCATTGAAGAAACCGTAGATTACCTGAATGCCGCCGGCAAAAAGGTTGGTCTGATCAAAGTTCACCTGTATCGTCCCTTCTCGGTAAAACACCTGCTGAAGGTGATGCCCAAAACCGTGAAATATATCTCGGTTCTGGATCGTACCAAGGAACCCGGCTCTTTGGGTGAAC
>JAZRFL010000159.1:0-29408 GCA_045661365.1 Acutalibacteraceae bacterium
CTTTTCTTTTTTCATGTTTTTTATCCTCCATTTATGCTTTTGTGACTGGCAGGTCACTCCTATTTTAGCATAATGGAGGATTCTTTTCATCGCTTAAGCTCTTTTGAACCACGCGACTATCGCGTGGTTTTCTTTATACAAGAAAAACCGCTTCCCACAAGGGGAAGCGGTTTTGTTTACAAATTACCGATTTTCATCGGATTCGTTAGACCAAAAATTAGTCGTTAACTTTCTTGGTGATAACGAAAGCAGCAGCCATAACAGCGCACAGGCCGGCAGCTACAGCAATACCGGTGGCATCGCCGGTTTCGGGGATGTCAGTGGTGCTTTCTTCAACAGGGGGAGTAACAGTGCCGCCACCTTGGGTGCCGCCGCCTTGGGTGCCGCCGCCTTGGGTGCCGCCACCTTGGGTGCCGCCGCCTTGGGTGTCGTCAGCTTTAACGCCTTTTACCAAACCATCATTTTCTTTTACTTCGTAGGTTTTGGTATTGACTTCGAAGTGAGTGGTAGCATTAACTTGGATGTCAATAGCAGCACCTTCTTCGGGCAATTCAGCAATAACTTCAAAGTATACGGTTACAAATACACCGGGATCCCAGTAGCCTTTGTCGTTAGCGCAAGCGAATTCCAAACGGCCTTCTTCGATGTATTTGTCGTCGGAGCAAACGATAGAACCGCCGGCAGCATCGCCTTCAACCATCCATTGGGCATTGCCGCGTTTGTCAGGTTTGGAAACGGGTTTCAAATATTGGGTGTCACCGATAACAAAGAATTCCAAAGCACCCAGGTCAGAACCTTCGGAAATGGAAACGGTTACATCCAAAACGTCGCCAACTTTGGCATTTTCATGATTGCTAACGGTAAAGGTAACTTCGTAGTCAGCAGCGGATGCGGTTACAGCAAAGCTAGCGATCATAGCGATGCACATAACCAAAGCAAGTACTTTTTTCATTTTGAATCATTCCTTTTTTAAATTTTTGGGCATCTCCATCTGCCATTATAATAGAGCAAATCCTATTTGTCAAGCACATTTTTTGTATTTTCACAAAAGAAACGGCTGTAAAACAAGGTAACAAGCCCTTATTTTGGAAGCGGGTTGCCCTTGGTACCCACAGGGTACGGTCAATTACTCGGCGATAGCGTCAACAGGGCAGCCTGCTGCACAAGCACCGCAGGAGATGCATGCATCAGCATCGATCACATAAGTAGCGTCGCCTTCAGAGATTGCCTCTACGGGGCATTCACCTTCGCAAGCACCGCATTTGATGCATTCATCACTGATTTTGTAAGCCATGGGTAGCACCTCCTTTTCGCGTAATTTGGTATATCCTACTTTCGGATTCCATACAAATTGTAACACATTTTTTAAAAAATGCAACACCAAAAGCCCAAATAGCAAAAATTTCTATTGTTATTCTCCTTCCGGAGGGGTGGGGCGTTTGTTTTGGTCAGGTTCTTGTTCGCCCGCTTCGGTTGACAAGGGCGACCGTTTTTCCAAGGGTTTTACCTCGTCACGCAAAAAGGTTTCGGGCATGGCGTCGGGGGCGTTGTCTAACCGCACCTTGAGTTTGCCTGCCAAAATATTGCGTTCCTGCACGGTACCCTTGCCGTGGGGGGTCTTGACCGCCGCGCCCACCCGAGGGGTAATGCGGTTTAGGTACTCGTAAGCCTCTTCTTCATAGCCCAAGCAACACATCAACCGTCCGCAAGTGCCCGAAATCTTTACCGGATTCAAAGACAGGTTTTGTTCCTTTGCCATTTTTATGGTAACCGGTTGAAAATCACTCAAAAACCGACTGCAGCAAAATTCTCGACCGCAAATGCCCAAGCCGCCCAACATTTTGGCTTCGTCGCGCACCCCGACCTGCCGCAGTTCTATACGGGTCTTGAATACCGATGCCAGATCCTTGACCAGCTCACGGAAATCCACCCGACCGTCGGCAGTAAAGTAAAAAAGGATCTTGCTCCCGTCGAAGGTATATTCCACCGACACCAATTTCATGTCCAACTGATGCTTGGCAATTTTTTCCAAGCAAACGCCAAAGGCCTGTTGCTCCTTTTGCTCGTTTTCCTCTACCCGCTTTAAGTCGGCTTCGGTTGCAACACGAATCACCTTTTTCAGCGGGCGGTCAAAATCCTCGGGCAGGGGGTGATTCCCTTGCACGCATTTACCGCAGTCGATGCCTTGGGCATTTTCCACGATTACGGTTTGCCCCTTTTGTACTTGCAGACCGTTGGGGTCAAAGTAATAGGACTTGCCCTTATCCTTAAACTGTACTCCTATAATTTCAGACATAATTTTTTATCTCCTCGGAAAAATGGCGGCACACAGCGCCGTAAAAAACAACCCGCTATTGGGGTTGCTGTATAATCGTTGTTGCCAATCGCGCAGGATCTGCGCCAATTCGAACAGCCGTTGCTTGGTCAATCGGCGGGAAAGTAAGCCCGCAATTTCATTTTTTGTCGGATCGGTCAAGGCACGGTGCAGTAGCAAATACAGTTCCGACAACACCGACCCGTAAACCAAGCGATCATCTTTTAATGCGGCAACCGCTGTCAAAAAGCCTGCTCGGCTTCCTTCGGCAATCGCTTTGCCGCAAGCCGTCACGCACTCGGTCACCAAGTCGGCCGAAGGTGTGGGAGCTTGGTTTGCGGTTAAGGTGAAAATGCTCCCGCGGGAAACCACCGTGTCCAACAGTTCACTGTGGTGAGAGCACAAAATCATGAAATAAACGCCTTTTGGCGGTTCTTCCAAGCACTTTAAAAAAGCGTTTTGCCCTTGGGGATTGATCGCCCCGTTCATAATAAACACCATGCGAGTGCCTTGATCGGGTGCCAAAAAGGCTTTGGCGCGCACCTCACGAACGGTGTCCACCGAAATGGCGGCTTTCTCTTTTTCGGGTGCGATCACCGTCACGTCGGCATACCCGTCTTTGGCAATTAAGCGACAGGTCAAACAGTCACCGCAAGGAGCGTTTTCCTGCTGACACAACAGCCCCGCCGCCAAAAAGCGGGCAAGTGCCAGTCGATCTGTCTCGTGGGCACCCTCTATCATTACGGTTTGGGGCAAACGGTTGGCAGACAACATTTGGGTTGCCAAACGACAACCGCCGCTTTGGGCTACGGTAGGGTTGAACCAGTCGATCATGTTACAGTTTTTCGTACCGTTCTACATTGATCACAAAAACGGTAGCGCCCCCTACTTCAATTTCCAACGGCATGGCCATAGCACCAAAAGCACCCATAGAGGAGGTGTCATGAACGATCTGTTTGCGTTTGTGGGCATTTTTGCCAATCAATGAAAGCACCTCATCCACCTGCTCGTCTTGCACACCGCTGATAAAGGTGGTGTTGCCCGATTTTAAATATCCGCCGGTAGATGCCAGCTTGGTAGCGGGAAACCCGGCGCGGTTCAACACGCTGAGCACCCGAGAGGCGTCATCGTCGTTTACAATCGCAAAAACCAATTTCATATATATGACCTCCTTGTCTTTTGGTTGCACAATGGGATTATACCATAGGGCAAAAAAAATTGCAACAAATTTTCGGAAAGCAACCAACAATTCCCTATTATATTTATATTTGTAAAAACCGAAAAAATGAACAAAATCAAATAATTTCTTCTTTTTTTCGTGAAATATAGCAGTAACCTATGGAAAAGCCATTGACAAACGATGAAAAAATCCGTTATAATATCATGATGTATTATGCGAATATTATGTCTTGGATGAACTGTTTCATCAGAAAGGAACCCATTATGAAATCCTATCGCAAAGAATTGACCTTTCATCTGCCCACCCGACGCGGGTTTGTTAACATTACTCCGCATTGCCAAGAGGCCCTGCGGGAAAGCGGAATCAAAGAAGGCTTGTTGCTGTGCAACGCCATGCATATCACCGCCAGCGTATTTATTAACGACGACGAATCGGGACTGCACCGCGATTTTGAACGGTGGCTGGAAAAATTAGCCCCCGAAAAGCCCTACAGCCAATACGATCATAACGGATACGAAGACAACGGCGATGCCCACCTAAAGCGCTCGGTCATGGGGCGCGAAGTGGTGGTAGCGGTCACCGACGGCAAACTGGATTTCGGCACCTGGCAACAGATCTTTTACGGTGAGTTTGACGGCAAACGAAACAAACGTGTATTAATTAAAATCATTGGAGAATAAGGAGAATCACCATGAACGTAGAAGCATATAACTTGATTATCGACACCATTTCCACCCTGCTGACTGCCAAACAATTTAAACCGGTGGATCTGGAAGACGGCAGTTATTTTACCAACGGCACTTTGGCGGTGCGGGTACAATACGCCCCCTCCTCTGAGCTGTTTACCTTGGAACAGACCACCATGGTAGACGACATTCCCTCTACCGATTGGAAGGTGCTTTCCAGCTGGATTTTTGCCAAAAACGACGACTTAAAGACCGCCAAATCCATTGCCAATGATTTTGAAGACACCTTGCGCGAGCTGTTGGGCGTAAAACCCACTGTGATCGCCAACACCGCTCTGCCCACCAAAGGCAACCCCGGCGATGATCCCACCCCCGTTACCTTGGCAGGTCGGTTTTTGACCATTTTCCCCCAATTCAAAGAAAAGCATCCCCAATACATGGCCGCCAACGGCAACTTTTTGTACGTGCTGTTTTTCGAAGAATTGGCCGTTCCGCATTTGGGTGAATTGTTGGATCAAAACGACAAAAAACGGTTGGAAAAATTCTTTGACATGCTCAATCACACCTTTTGCAACGGCGACAAAGAAGCCCGCTCGGTAGTAAGCGCCGTTATTTTGGCAGGTGCGTTGCGAGATCAACCCAAGCGGATGGAAACGGCACAAAAATATTTGGAAAGTTATCCGCACTTAAAAATTGCGGCTGAATTTGCCGTAAAGGTAAAGCCCCAAAAGGCAGTACCTTACAAAGCCCCAAAAAGCATCAACAAATAAGAAAGCGGTGTTGATTACGAGCAACTTGCAACCCATAGGCATTTTTGACAGCGGCTTGGGCGGACTGTCGGTGGTAAACGCCATGACCGCCTTATTGCCGGGCGAAGATATTGTATATTTCGGTGACACCGGCCGTGTGCCCTACGGCACCCGCAGTCGCCAAACCATAGAGCAATACACCGCACAAGATATTGCCTTTTTACAATCCAAAAACGTAAAACTGATCATAGCCGCCTGCGGCACGGTCAGTTCGGTTGCCTTTCACGTAGGGGAAGCGTGCGGCTTGCCCTTTATCGGGGTGGTAAAGCCCACCGCCCAAGAAGCGGTACTTGCCACCAAAAACAAAAAAATCGGGGTGATCGGTACTGCCGCCACCATTGCCAGCGAATCCTATACCAAAGAGATCACCGTGCTTGATCCCTCTGTTACCGTATACGGGCAACCCTGCCAATTGTTTGTGCAAATGGTGGAAGAAGGGTTTATCGATGCCGACGACCCTATCGCCCTGGCGGTAAGCAAACGATATTTGCAACCGTTGATCGACCAAGAGGTAGACACCTTGATTTTGGGGTGCACCCATTTTCCATTGCTTACCGACGTTATTCGCAAGATTATGGGCGACGGTGTCACCTTAATCGACAGCGGACGTGCCGCCGCAAAAGCCGCCGCAAAGCTGTTGGGGGACCAAAACCTGTTAAGCGACAAATCCACGGGAACACAAACCTATTTTGTCAGCGACCGTACCGAAGCCTTTTCAGACGTGGCGGGGCGCTTTTTGGGACGAGAAATCCCCACGGTCACCCGCGTAGTGTTGGAGTAACGTATGGAACAAGTAACCATAAAAATACGAACCACCCAAACGGTGGACGGACAACAAGAGCGTATGAAAACCCTTGCTCACGGCGAGTTGACCGCCACCGATCACACCTACGTGTTGACCTATGACCTGACCGATGACAGCGGCGAGGTCACCCACACCACCCTAACGGTGGACAAGGCGGGCAAACAAGCGATCATGGTCGGAAACGGCACCATGATTATAGAGCCCAACAAGCTGCACACGGCACCCTATCGCATGGGACCGTATGAAATGGAGTTGGGTGTGCGGGGCAAAGCGGTACTATGTCGTTTGACCGCCAAAGGCGGCAACCTAAAACTGCAATACGATTTAATCATAAACGGTACACCCGTTTCGGAAAATACCGTAGAACTTTTTGTAGAATCATAAAAGGGGAATTGTTATGACAAGAAACATGGCCGAGCAATCGGTTTTTGAATTAAGACAAGCTATTTTGGACGCGCTGGGCAAAGCGGTTGCCGACGGCAAACTGCCCGCCGAGCCGATTCCCGAATTTAAGATCGAAGTACCCGCCGACCGCACTCACGGCGACTACGCCGCCAACGTAGCAATGGTTTCGGCACGGGCATTTCGCATGGCTCCCCGCGCCATTGCCGAAATTATTGTTGCCAATTTGGATTTAAACACCACCATGGCACAATCGGCTGAGATTGCGGGTGCCGGCTTTATCAACTTCCGTTTGGCTCCTCGTTTTTATGCCGGTGTATTGGCCGAGATCCAAAAGCAAGGCGCCGACTACGGACGGTCAGACTTTGGCGGCGGAAAAAAAGTAGACGTAGAATTTGTTTCTGCCAACCCCACCGGCCCCATGCACATCGGCAACGCCCGCGGTGGTGCTTTGGGTGACAGCTTGGCAAGCGTGTTGGAAGCCGCAGGGTATGAAGTCTGCCGTGAGTTTTACATCAACGATGCCGGCAACCAAATCAACAAATTCGGTCTGTCGCTGGAAACCCGCTACCTGCAACTGTTTGACGACAGCATTGAAATGCCCGAAGACGCTTACCATGGGCAAGATATTATCGACCATGCCAAGGCCTTTGCCGATTTGCACGGTGAGAGTTTTGTCCATGCTGACCCCGACGAACGTAAGGCCGCTTTGGTAGCTTACGCGTTGCCCTTGAATATCGCCGGTTTGGAACGGGATTTGAAAAAATATCGCATTGAATATGACGTTTGGTTCAAAGAAAGCACCATTCACGCCGACGGCGGCACCAAAAAGATCGTAGATCTGCTCACCGAAAAGGGGCACACCTACGAATCGGAAGGCGCGGTTTGGTTTAAGGGTTCGGATTTCGGCACCGAAGATTTCGTCCTTATGCGTTCCAACGGAATTCCCACCTACGTTGTGCCCGACATTGCTTACCACTACAACAAACTGGTTACCCGTGGTTTTGACAAAGCCATAGACGTGTTGGGCGCCGACCACCATGGGTACGTACCTCGGCTGAAAGCCGCTTTGCAAGCGTTAGACGTTGACCCCTCCCGTTTGCACGTAGTACTTATGCAAATGGTACGGTTGGTCCAAGGCGGCGAAACCATTAAGCTTTCCAAACGAAGCGGTAAAGCCATTACGCTGGTTACCCTGTTGGAAGAAGTCCCCATCGATGCCGCGCGGTTTTTCTTTAATCTGCGTGAACCCAACACCCATTGTGAATTTGACCTGGATCTGGCGGTGGAGCAATCGTCTGAAAATCCGGTTTACTACGTACAATATGCTCATGCTCGCATTTGCAGTATTCTCAAAAACTTAGCGGCCGAGGGAATCGTAGCCCAACCCCTGTCTGCCAAGGAAATGGAATGCTTGACCGAACCTGCTGAAATGGAATTGATTCGTCATCTGTCGGCATTGCCCGCCGAAATCGTGGAATCCGCCGAAGCCATGGACCCCTCCAAAATCACACGGTATGCCATGGAATTGGCCACTTTGTTCCACAAATTCTACAACGCTTGCCGTGTAAAAGGCAATGACCAAGCCTTGACCTTGGCTCGGTTGGCGCTTTGTGTATGCGTTAAACAAACCTTGAACAACATTTTGTCCTTGCTGAAAATTGACGCACCGGAGACGATGTAACATGAATCCCAAAAAACAAGGTGAATTTCTCATTTTAGACGGTGCCACCGGTTCCAACCTTATGGCCGCAGGTCTGCCCGCAGGGGTTTGTGTGGAAACCTGGGTAACCGAACACCCCGAAATTTTACATAGGTTGCAACAAGAGTTTGTTGCCGCAGGATCTCAGGCGGTGCTGGCGCCTACTTTCGGTGCCAACCCCCAAAAGCTGAGCGGTTACGGCCTTGACCACATGACCGCTTCGCTCAACCGCCGATTATACTTGCTGTCCACCGACGGCGTAAAAGATTCTGCCGTGGTAATGGGAGACGTTTCTCCCAGCGGATTGTTTTTGGCTCCTATGGGAGAGGCTTCTTTTGACGATCTGCTCACCTTGTACGACGCGCAAATCACCGCTTTAAAAGAAGCGGGAGCAACCGCGGTAATGATTGAAACCCAAATGACCATGGCAGATGCCCGCGCCGCACTTATTTGCGCCAAGAAATGCGGGCTAACTGCTTTTGTGACCATTACGGTAGAGCAAAACGGTCGCACCCTGTCCGGCATGAGTTTATCTGCGGCAGTGGTTACCTTACAAGCCATGGGGGCCGATGCCGTAGGTCTTAACTGTTCTTGCGGCCCCGTCTCTATGGCAACGCTGTTGCGTGAAGCCACTCCCTATACCAAAGTACCGCTGATTGCCAAACCAAATGCAGGGGAGCCGGGCAATCCCCTGCCCCCCGCTCAATTTGGCGAAGCCGCCGCAAACCTTGCCGATTGCGGAGCCACCATTTTAGGCGGATGTTGCGGCACTACGCCCGAACACATTGCCTGCCTTGTCAAAGAATTACAAAGCAAATCCCCCGCTCAATTGCGTTGTGACAACGAATTTTTGTCCGACGAACGGCGGGTATACCCGCTCCCCCAAGCACCCACCGTTGAAGTCTTTGACGTAACCGAAGACCTAATGGATGATCTGATGGATGCCGATCCCGACACCGATCTGATCGTTTTGACCCTGCATGACGTAGTCCATGCCCAATGGCTGTGTGACGCGCTTTCGGTTTGTCGTAGTCCCATTTGTCTGCAAGCAGACGATTCGGTCGTTTTGGAAGCGGCGCTAAAAGTCTACCAAGGGCGCGCCGCAGTAAAGGGCACGGGAGTTACCAAAGAATTGCTACAAACTTACGGTTGTTTACCTCTATAAACAGGAGGCGTTTTTATGTCTAAACCCATGGTAGCCATCGTCGGCCGCCCCAACGTAGGGAAGTCCACCCTATTTAACAAATTGATCGGACAACGGCTTTCGATCGTTGATGATACCCCCGGCGTAACCCGCGACCGCATTTATGCTCCGTGTGAATGGTGCAATCGGTCGTTTATGTTGGTGGACACCGGCGGGATCGAACCGTATTCCACCGAAATTATTCCTGCCCAAATGCGGTTGCAGGCCGAATTGGCAATTGAACTGTGCGACGTTACCATATTGGTTACCGACCTGACCGGCGGAGTAACCGCCGCCGACCAAGAAGTTGCCGCCATGTTGCAAAAAAGCGGAAAACCTGTGGTGCTTTGTGTCAACAAATGCGACGGAGTCGGTGACGTACCCATGGAATTTTACGAGTTTTATAACTTGGGGTTGGGGGAACCGATCGCAGTTTCTTCGGTACACGGACACGGAACCGGCGACCTGCTGGATCAGGTACTGTCCCATTTCCCCGCACCCGAAGCAGAAGAGGAAGAAGAGTCCGACACCGTCAAGGTGGCGGTCATTGGAAAACCCAACGCGGGAAAATCCTCGTTGATCAATCGCATTGCAGGAGAAGAACGGGCAATCGTGTCGGATATTGCCGGCACCACGCGGGACTCGATCGACACCGATATAGAAAACAGTCACGGACGGTTCACCTTTATTGACACCGCAGGATTGCGTCGTAAAAGCCGTGTTACCAAAGCCCATGACGACATAGAGCGGTACAGCATTATTCGTGCCGAAATGGCGGTCGACCGCGCAGACGTATGCATCATTATGATCGACGGTACCGAAGGCTTTACCGAACAAGATGCCAAGGTGGCAGGGCTTGCCCATAACCAAGGAAAAGCCTGTATTGTAGCGGTCAACAAATGGGATGACGTAGAAAAAGACGACAAGACCATGGACAAAATGCGAAAAGAAATCATGACCGAGCTGGCATTTATGTCTTACGCCCCCATTATATTCATTTCCGCCAAAACAGGACAACGGGTAGAACGGTTATATGAGCTGATCAAATACGTAAACGACCAAAACTCCATGCGGATCTCCACCGGTATGCTCAACGATCTGTTGGCCGATGCCACCGCCAGAGTACAGCCGCCCACCGACAAGGGCAAGCGGTTAAAGATCTATTACATGACGCAGGCCGCTACCAAGCCCCCCACATTTGTTTGTTTTTGCAACGATAAAGAACTGTTCCATTTTTCTTATCAACGTTATTTGGAAAATCAGATTCGCGCGACCTTTGGGTTAGAAGGAACCCCCGTACGCATGGTAGTGCGGGAACGAGGCGAGTAAGGAGTGTTATCATGATTTACGGATTGTTTTTTGGATTTTGTGTAATCGCTTATTTATGCGGTAGCGTAAACTTTGCCATTATTACCACAAAAGCCTTTACCGGAGGCGACGTACGTTCGTCAGGTAGCGGCAACGCGGGCATGACCAATGTTATGCGCACCGCAGGCTTTTTACCCGGACTGATCACCTTTTTTGGCGACTACGTCAAGGCGGTAGCCGCCGTGGCTTTGGGGAAATACATATTACCGGATTTGGCTAAATTATGGATTCCCGACCTTTCCGCCGAAATCCTGGCGATCTTACCGATCTACGGCGCCTTGTTTGCCGGCTTCTTTTGCCTGCTGGGACATATGTTCCCTGTGTTTTACGGCTTCCGCGGCGGCAAAGGGATCGTAACCGCCGCCGGCACTATGGTGGTGCTGGATTGGCGCTTGTTCTTGATTGAATTGGGCGTTTTTGCGGTATTGTTTCTTATTACCCGTATCATTTCGGTTGGGTCGATCTTTGCCGCGATTTGTTATCCATTAACCGCATGGATCTGCTTCTTTGTCATGAATCCCATAGAAGAAGTCAACCGTTTGGCAGCACTTGCAGAAGTTGCGGTAAATGCCAAATTGTTCATCCCCATTGCCACCGGTTGCGCCGCTTTGTTGGTGGTTTACAAGCACAAAGACAATATTCGCCGCTTGTTTAAAGGGGAAGAAAAACAGTTGAAGTTAAAAAAGAACAAATAAAAACCCTTTTGGTAAAATTGAACCCGCCCCGATCTGTGCATACACAGATCGGGGCGGTTTATTGCTCGGTGAGAATCTTATCGGGAATGATTAGCCCCTGATCGTGGGACGTTGGCTTTTATTTCCATTTGCCAAATTCTTTTTGTGAATAGGCAAAGGTCTCTTCCATCAGCGCCTGCAAACTGGCAAAAGGCGTATCGGGTGTCAGGTTATTTCCTGCCCCCATAATCAGCCGACCGTCAGGTCGACCATAGGTATCTACCATGAATCGTACTTCTTGCCGCACATCATCTGCCGTGCCGTAGGGAATGATGCGTTGCACGTCAAACCCTGCCCAAATGCAAATTTGGTCGCCGTAACGTTTGGCAATTTCCGCTTCATCCATAGTATATTTTTGAATGGGATGAATAACATCCAGCTCAATGTCAATCAAGTCGGGCAAAAACAATGCCACATTACCGCAGGTATGCAACCAAAAGTGCATACCCAAAGCGTGGGTATGGTCAATGAGTTCTTTATAATAGGGTTTAAAAAACTCTCGAAACACCGTCGGAGAAAACATAGGTCCTGTTTGGGCGCCGATATCATCGCTGGTCCAAATGGCATCGGCTTGCAATTCGTTTTTGCATCGGGTGATTACCACTTTATAAAAATCGGTCAACTTACGAAACAGCTTATGCACTTGGTCGGGATATTCCAACAAATCGCACAACGCATTTTCCATGCCACGCAACGACCAAAATCGTTCAAACAGCAAATACCACCAATGAGCCACCCGATAGGTTTCACCCACCGAAGGCGCAGGCGGAATCAATGCCACCGAATTCGGGTCGGGAAAGGTGGCAAGAATCTCGTCGATGGATTCCATATCGGTGATGGCGCTAACCGCATCCAACGAAACGTTTGGTCCAAAGGGATTTTCAAAAGGAAGCCAACGATAAGACGGGTCATTTGGGGCGCCTTCGAACACCGACGGCATTTGCAGACGAATGACCTCAATGTCGCAGGGGTATTGCTCCATCAATGCCAGATATTCCTCTCGGTTCGCAGGGAACAAGCACACGTCCGACCAAGGGGAAATGGCATTGGGCACCCGATGGGCACATCCTTTTCCTTCAACAACCCGTATGATTTCTTCTCGGGTAAGCGGTTGGTTCATCATCTTCCCCCCTATGACTGTAAAAATACAAACCGTTTGGTAAAATCGGTAAACAAAACTTCGTCTTTTAACCGCAAATAACTGCCGTAAGCCATAAAGCGTTTCACCTGTCCGTTTTGGGTGCGGTCTACCACAATATATCCGTCGGTATCGTAATCGCCCACTCGGTTGTTACTGTTTTCGTGCATTTTGCGACCGTCCGCCTCTTTGTTATAATACACCCGATAGGTCACGTCGCCCTTTTCGATTTGCACCCCTTCGTAACTGTCGCCGCTCAAAGGAGTGACCGCTACGTCGCTTAACGCAAGCAGGTGAATAAAGCAGGCATCTTTGGTGGCGGTTTCGGTTTCTCGTTTTAAATAATGGGCTTGCTCTTCGCTCACCGCTGCACCAGTACTGTAAGCGCCTCCCGCAGGCGCAGTTTCAACGGTGGTGTGGCAAGGGGGATACACAGGGTACACATCCACCGCCGCATCGCCGTTTTGGATGTGAATACGATGGGATTCCACCAAAGATTCCCCTTCGTAATGCAACAACCACCCAAACGTTTCTTCTTTGTGGCAAAGCAAATCGTCTACCACCACAAACAATTCTTCATCCAATTTGATGATATTGCGATAGTTGCGCAAATAAGCATCGGCAGAAGGACCTGTGGCATCGCAAAGGCAATAAGAAAGCCAATCGTTATGATGATATTCCGGCATGGTACCACGGAATTTGGTGCCACGGTAATGGTTGATGCCGGTTTCTTCCCGTCCTTTAATAGTCACCAGATTGTGGGCCTTGTCGGCGGTAAAATAATTGCGATAATAAGGCGAGTCATAATTGGTGGAACCGCTGTCGGTAAGCAACTGCTTCCCCTTATGCCACAAAATGAAACTACCTGCATCGTTGTGGGCGTGATTCCAAGTGTAGCCACAACGAATCCCCAACAAGGTGGCATTTGGCTCCCAACCCGACCGCCAAAAACCGTAGCCGGTTTCGGGATACATTTCTTCCTTTGCCATGTTAGCAAAACAAGCAACATCGGTTTTGGGGTGCAATAAATCGGTATAAATCAAATCCAAAGCCGAAGAATCTCCGTTGGATTGGTGGTAGCAATAGCCATGGCGAGCATCCCCCAAGCCGTTGAGCAGTAACATTTTGCAAAGCACGCCAATCATACTGCCCACCACGTTGGAGTCGCCAAAGTTCACCAACCGAATAGGGTCAGCATCAAGAACGGGATACACCATGGAAAGAATGGCATCTCCCACCTTATCCAGCACGGGAGTTTGCAAACGACAATCGGTCAGGCGATGAAGCACCAAACGGAAATTAAGCAATTCCCCCACACCGTAGGAAAAATAACCAGCCGATTCATAAAACATTCCCTTACTGTCAAAGTTGGGGATTTTATTGAGCAACGAATGCCCTTGATAGGTGCAAAAATCTTCCATCGCCTTGGCAATTAAAGTGAGTTTTTCCCGTGCGTCTGGCAGGCGGTCAAACAGCGTAATAACCCCAATGCCGCAATAGCCAATACACACCGACCACCAGTTATGTCCCATGGAATCCAGCGCGTGTACCCGACGGATAGGGTCTACCCAGTCGGCATATAAGGGGTCAATGCCCTTTTCTATCATAGCGGTGGCAAGTTTATCCCGTTCAGATTCGGTGAATTTATGGTAATAGGCATCGTACAGTTGGCTATATCCGTTTAAAAACCGAGTGGTAGCCAACTCGGCATGCCAAGGGGTACGTCGACAGATATTTTCGGGACCGGTCCACACTGCAAAATCGGCATAATATAGCAGTTTTTCTTTGGCAAAAGCAAAGTATTTTTCGTCGCCTGTTACGTAAGAAAGCAAGGGAAAAATCCCTGCCATTTGCTCTAACATATTAGCCGGTTCAAAATAGCGACCGTGTTGCGAAAACACCGAATCACATTCTTCTTGGGTAAGCCAATGTTTTTCAAGCAAACCGTCGGCGGTTTTTTTGAGTGCCGCAAAACGGTCGGCAAAGGCCGAATCTTTCAAAAGGCGGTCTTTCACCCCTTGCAAATCTTCCGCTATATAATATAAGGATGGATGACAATGCAAAGTTTTTTTCATGGGACATTCCCCCTATCTACGGGAATTATAACAAGATTGCCTAGTAATTGCAAGGGAAAAACAACGGTTTTAAGGATAGAAAAAGCAGACCGTATCAATCGCCCTTTGAAAGACAGCAAAAGAGGGGAATTATAAACCTTTTTTCATTGGAATGGTTAGAACCATTCCTGTTTTACACGAATCACATCGAAAAACATTTGTGGTTTTCATGTCACCAACAGCTGAAAAATAACCGTCTTTACATCTTGGACATTTAAGTTTTTCGCCATTGCGCATTTTCTCAATTCTTATTTCTGTCGGAGTCTTCATTTCAGTCACCTCTTGAATACGTTATACCATATTTACTGTCCAATAAAAGGGACTTTATAAAGAAAAATCCGCCCAAATTTCTTCGGGCGGAGAATTTTAGTTTTATAAATCTAATTACTTAGATTCCTTAATAGCGATCAGAGCGACAGCTAAACGAGCGATGCTTTTTATTCGCCCAATTTCGCTTTCAGTTCGGCTTGCAATTTGACAAGGGCACGACCACGGTGGGAAATGGCATCTTTCTCGGCAGGGGTCATTTGAGAATAACTTTGCTCGCCTACCATAAAGATGGGGTCATAACCGAATCCACCTTCTCCCAAAGGTTCAAAACCAATGGTACCATGGCATTCGCCCCGCACGGTGAGGGTGTCGCCGTTTGGCCACACACAGCAAACCGCCGACACAAAATAGGCGACACGGTCGGAAACCCCTTCCATTTCTTTCAGCAGTTTTTCATATCGTTCTTTGTCGGTGGCGTTTTCCCCCGCATAACGAGCAGAATACACCCCCGGTGCGCCGTCAAGGGCGTTGACACAAAGTCCCGAATCGTCTGCCACCGCAGGAAGCCCCGTTTTATCACAAGCCGCTTTGGCTTTTAGATAGGCATTTTCTTCAAAAGTAGTGCCTGTTTCTTCCACGTCGTCCAAGGAAATGCCAAGGGTCTTGGTGGAAGCGGCATCAATGCCCAACGGATTCAAAATCCGTTCTAATTCGATCAGTTTATGGGCGTTGCCTGTGGCAATAACAAATTGCATATTGATTCATCCTCTCTTTATGCCTTCCGTCCTACAAAAACGATGCTATTTTTTTACAAAATAGCAGTAATCGAGAATAATATTCCCTTTTTCATCCGGTGTTGTATAACGAGGACACAAGCAGTTTTCAAAAGACCATACTGCACCCTTTTCGTCCCGCCATAATTCAATTCCATTGTCGGCAAGATTTTGTTTGCAAGCACTTGTATCGTGCACTTCATTTTCTTTGCCGTAAATCCAACAGGTTCCTAAATCCAGATTGGCGAAATCTATATAAATAAATCCATCGGGCACCGAGGTGTTTTCCGGTGTAAGCATTCCTATATAATATTCAAACGCCTCTCCGTCTTTCCGTCTTTCAAGGCCGATATAACCGCCTCCGTTTTCCCAAAGGGAAAGGATTTTATCGCAGCCACCCATCGTCTTTTCTATAACATCAAACCATCCGTTTTGCCACCATTCGTCCCAATGTCCGAAATCATCGTATTTCTTCCCAATAAATCGCATGGTAGGTATATTCTCTTTGAAAACTTTTAAGATTTCAGCCATACAAAGTTCCTCATTTCTGCCAAAATATTCTCCTCAAGGGGAAGGCTTATTACAAAATCCCTTGGGCGAATTCTTTGGGGTCAAAGGGCATAAGATCGTCAATGCCTTCGCCTACCCCCACCAATTTTACGGGGATGCCCAATTCTTTCTTAATGGCAACCACAACCCCGCCCTTGGCAGTACCGTCCAGCTTGGTAAGTACAATGCCGGTAATGCCTGCCGCATTGGCAAATTCTTTGGCTTGGTTTAGGGCGTTTTGCCCTGTGGTGGCATCCAACACCAGCAAGGTTTCACGGGCGGCATTGGGCAATTCACGGTCGATCACCCGCGAGATTTTATTGAGTTCGTCCATAAGGTTCTTTTTGTTGTGCAACCGTCCTGCGGTATCGCACAGCACAATGTCGTTGCCCCTTGCTTTGGCGGCAGAAATGGTGTCGAACACCACAGCGGCAGGATCGGAGCCTTCATTTTGGCGAATCATTTCCACCCCTGCGCGATCAGCCCATACACCAAGTTGTTCAATAGCGGCGGCGCGGAAGGTGTCAGCGGCACCCAAAATCACCGAGTTGCCTTGCCCTTTTAAATTATGAGCCAATTTGCCGATGGTGGTGGTTTTGCCGGCACCGTTTACCCCGATCATGACAATGATCGAAGGCTTGGTGGACAAGTTCAGGTCATGGTCTTCTCCCAAAATTTCCACCACAATGGCACGCAAGGCGTCTTTGATCAAAGCAGGGTCGGTGATTTTTTCCGACTTAACCTTAGTACGCAACTGATCACATATAAAAGAAGCAGTCGTCATGCCCATGTCTGCCATGATCAAAATTTCTTCCAATTCCTCAAACAGTTCTTCATCTACCTTGGTAAAGGCAGACAGCATACTGTCGATCGCCCCCGAAAGGGTGTCGCGGGTCTTTTTCAGCCCCGCAGTAATTTTTCCAAAAAATCCCATGGTTCATTATCCTTTCTGCCGTTATCCCTTCGATAACATTTTATCTGCTTCTTTCAAATTCATTTTCAGCAGTTTAGAAACCCCTTTTTCTTGCATGGTAACCCCATACAAAATATCGGCTTCTTCCATGGTACCACGGCGGTGGGTTACCACAATAAATTGCGAGCGGTCGCTCATGCGACGCAGGTAGGTGGCAAAGCGGTCTACGTTTACGTCGTCCAGCGCCGATTCCACCTCGTCCAGCATACAGAAGGGAGGAGGCGCCACTTTCATCATGGCAAAGTAAATGGCCAATGCCACAATGGACTTTTCGCCGCCTGACAACTGTTCAATGCTTGCCACGTTTTTACCGGGGGGTTGCACTTTAATGTCAATGCCCGAATTGAGCACATCCAACGGCTCGGTGAGAATCAGTTGTGCCGTACCGCCGCCAAACAGTTCCACAAACGTACCGGAGAAATGCCCGTTGATTTGATTGAACTTTTCAATGAATGCGGTTTGCATACTGCCGGTAAGTTGGTTGATAAGCTGTTCCAATTCCTTTTTGGCGGCTTCCACGTCCCCGATTTGAGCAGACATAAATTCGTACCGCTCACTAACCTGCTCGTATTCTTCGATTGCCGCTACATTGACCGAGCCCAAAGCACGAATCTTACCTTTGAGTTCTTGCAACCGTTTACCCGCGGCGGCAGGATCTTCAATCACAATGCCAAGCTGTTCGGCGCTGTTTCGGGTCAGTTCGTACTTGTCATATAACTTAGTAACAATTTGATCCCGCTCGGCAGTCATGGCATCCTTTCGTTCTTCCAAACGAACCAGTTCTGCCGACAGATTTTCCCGTTTCAAGGTCAGATCCCGTTCTTGTGCGGTCGCCGCCGAAACCGCCGTTTCCAAAGCGGTGCGTTCTTCCATTTTTTGCGCAATGAGTTGCTCTTGCTCGGTGGCTTTTTGCCGCAGTTGAGCGGCTTGCGCCAGCAACTCCTCTTTTCTTTGTGCTTGCAAGTCGTTGGCGGTACGAAGCAGATTTAGTTGTTCTTCCAACGCGGCTCGATGCCCCGAAGCATCTTCGGTTTGCTTCACGGCACTTTCTTGTAACGCCGCAGCGGCTTCTTTTTCTTTTTCCAACGCCATAATTTCCAAGCGAACGGTGGCGTTTTGTCCTGTCAAGGTTTCACGGGTATGTACCAACTCGTTTTGTTGTGCTGACAATTGCTCACGCACGGCTTGTGCTTCACCCAATTGTTGTTGCAATGTAGCAACCAAATTTTCGGCATCGGTGGCTTGTTTACGCAGTTGCTCTAACCGTTGTGCCGCTTCGGCTTGCTCGGTGGTCAGTTCTGCCAAGGTTTGCTCGGCGTCGGCAATTTGTTCTTCGATTCGTTTGGCTTCGGAAAGCACCCGAATTTTGTCCTCGTTGGCGGTTGCCATTTCGCTGCGGGTAGCTTCCATTTCGGCTTTGCGATTTTCCAATGCCGCCACCGCTTCACGGTAGTCTTGCATACAAAGGGCGGCTTTTTCTTCCAATTTGGCTGCCTGCTCTTTGATTCCGTCGATTTCTCCACGGCGAGACAACAAACCGGTTGCACGGTTAAAAGAACCACCGGTCAACGAACCGCCGGTGTTCACCACCTGACCGTCTAACGATACCACACGAAAACGATACCCATATCGTTTGCCAATGGCGGTGGCGCTGTCTAAATCTTCGGCAACCGCAATTGCCCCCAGCAACGATGACATAACGTCGCGATACCGACTGTCGCAGTCTACCAACGTGTCTGCCATGCCAACATAACCGGCACAATCGCTTAACCCTTTTTCATTAAACTCACGGGGTTTTACCGTGTTCAGCGGTAAAAAGGTGGCACGTCCCGCTTTTTCTTTTTTCAAAAAGGCAATGGCTCGTTTAGCATCTTGCTCGGTGGCGGTCACAACGTGTTGCACCGCACCGCCCAAAGCAACCTCGATTGCGGTTGCATAGGTTTCTTTGACCTTAATCAATCGAGAAACAGGCCCCAAAATACCGCTGAGCACACCCGACGAGCCTTCTTTTGACACCCGTCGCACGGTGTTGTTAAAACCTTCTAACGAGTTTTCCATATCTTCTAACAAAGAAGCGCGACGTTTTTTGGTTTGTGCTTCTAAGGTTAATTCATCGGCTTTGGCTTTTAACTCGGCAACCTTGGTTTCGCCCGCGGTTAACAACATGGCGTTGCCTTTTAATATATTTTCACATTCGGCAATTTTTTCGTCACACCGAATCAAATCTTGTTTCAGCGCTTCGCCTTCTTTTTGGTAGGTTTCCAACAAGGCTTGCCGTTGTTGAAATGCTTCTTCTACCGCATCGCCCCGATGATTGATTTCGTTGGCAGAAGATACGGCAGTTACACTTTGCAATTGACTACCCGCAATTTCCTCGGACAACCGCGCAACTTCACGATTTTGCTCTTCAATACGGCGGTTGATTTCTTCGGTTTGCCCAATCAACTGCTCTAATTGGGTAGTTGCTTGCGCCAAAATTTGATTTTTGGCACCAATTGCTTCTTCTTTTTGTGCCATGATCTCTTGTTGGACTTGCATTTCCCGTTCCCAATCGGCACGATTGTCAGCCGAAGCGGTAATTTCGCCTTCTACACGAGCAATATTTTCTTGGTTGTGAAAAATGGTGTTTTCGGCTACGGCGGCCTGACCGTCTAAGCGAGCGGCTTCTTCTTCCATGCCGGCAACCGAGCGCCGTGCGGCATCCATTTGCACAGTCAGCAATCGTGCTTGATTACCGTCTGCCTCGGATTTTTGTTGCAATTTTTCAATGTTCCGCTCCAATTCTTCGTATTGGGCTTGTGCTAAATCCATTTTGTCGGTTTGTTCTCGTAACCGTTCCCCAAAACGTTCCAAAGAACGAAGCCACAAACCAATTTCCAGATTTTTCTCTTCGGCGGCATACTCCAAAAATTGTTTGGCTTTTTTACTTTGATTGGCAAGAGGGCCCACCCGTTCTTCCAACTCTGCCATAATATCACGCAAACGCACCAAATTGTCTTCGGTAGCCTTTAATTTACGTTCTGCCTCTTGCTTGCGGTAACGGTAACGAGAAATTCCCGCCGCTTCTTCAAACATATCGCGGCGCTCGTCCGAACGACGGGAAACAATGTCACTGATTTTCCCTTGTCCGATCATGGAATACCCGTCACGACCGAGCCCAGTGTCCATAAACAATTCGTTTACGTCTTTTAAGCGCACGGTAGCACGGTTGATTTGATATTCGCTTTCTCCCGAACGGTAATACCGACGGGTAATGAGCACCTCGTCGGTGTCGCAAGGCAACGCACGATCGGTATTGTCCAGGCACAAGGTAACCGACGCCATGCCTTGGGGTTTACGGGTAGCGGTGCCGTTAAAAATCACATCTTCCATTTTTTCGCCCCGCAATTGCTTGTTGGACTGTTCTCCCAGCACCCAACGAATTGCGTCGGAAATATTACTTTTACCGCTACCGTTGGGGCCTACCACACCGGTAATGCCTTGTTCAAAAGTAAGTACGGTCTTGTCAGGAAAGGATTTAAAGCCTTGGGCTTCCAAAGATTTTAGGAACATGAGATTTCTCCTTTCTGAATTTCTCCCGGTGCTACGGCAAAATCGCCTCGCACCGTAACCAAATGACCCTCGTTTGCCAACCGTTCTAAATTGGAACGATTTTGCCCCACCATTTTGGAAATACAGGTGGGATGCACCCGCAAAACAGGGTGTGTGTCGGTGTCATTTAACAATTGTTTTGCTTTATAGTAGTACAATCGGCTTTCGCACAATTCTCGCAACGCGGGATGAAAAGGCCCTGCCACAACCCCCGAAGCGGCATCGGCATGCAACCCCAATTTAATCACACGCACATTGGCTTGCTCAAACAGTTGCAACAATCGGGCACACCGTTCTACTGTGGTTTCTAAATCAAGGGGGGTATATTGCCCACTGTGGTACCAACCTTCCAAACAGGTGTGTTGCAATACCAGCGTGGGATATATGCGCACCGTGTCCGGTTGCAGAGCGATCAACCGTTTGGCAGTTATATCATCATCTTCTCGGTCGGCGCCTGCCAAGCCAACCATCATTTGCACACCCAATTCCATGTTGTATTGTCGAATCAGGTGACAAGCGTTTTCTACGTCCCGTGCGGTATGTCCTCGACGATTGAGGGCGAGCACACGATCCACCATGCTTTGAGCACCCAATTCTACGGCGGTTACTCCATACCGTTGCAGGATCTGCAACACGTCGCAGTCGATGGCATCGGGTCGCGTGGAACATCGGATCCCCGTAATTTGTTTGCCGTCTACAAAGGGAAAGGCTGCCGACAGCAGTGCTTCCATTTGCAGACGAGGAATGGCGGTAAAGCTACCGCCGAAAAAAGCAATTTCTGCTTGGGTGTTGGGGTTAAGGTCGGCCACCGCCTGTTTCAACATAGCGGTTACCTGCTGTGGGGTAGGCGCTTCGCCATGCCCCGAAATGGTGTTTTGATCACAAAAGCTACACCGATGGGGACACCCTGCATGGGGCACAAAAACAGCAATATTAGCCTTGCTTTTCATGATCGATCCCCATAAGACGCAACGCCTCTTTTGCGGCCGCTTGTTCGGCTTCTTTTTTACTGCGGCCCACGCCTGTGCCAACCAAATTGGAATTGATGTGTACCTCGTATTTAAACTGCTTGTCATGATCGGGGCCGCTTTCCCCTACCAACAAATAGGTCAGGCGGTCTTCCGGATTTTGTTGGATCACTTCTTGCAACAAGGTTTTGTAATCTTTAAAAGCGGCTTTGCGATGATTGTCCAACGTTGGCACCACGTATTTTAAAATAAAGGCTCGTGCCGGCTCCATACCGCCATCCAAATAAATAGCCGCAATCAACGCTTCAAAAGCATCGGCCAAAATAGAGGGTCGGTTGCGACCGCCGGTGCGTTGTTCCCCGCGGCTAAGCAACAAGTAGTCGCCCAGCCGAATGGTTTTGGCAAATCCGAACAAGGCTTTTTCACATACCGAAGCCGCTCGAATCCGTGTTAATTCTCCCTCGGGCAGATCGGGATAATGGGCAAACAAATAATCGGAAACCACCAACGACAACACCGAATCTCCCAAAAACTCCAGTCGCTCGTTACAACCGTCGGGTTGCTTTTTTTCGTGAGCAAAGGAGGAATGGGTCAATGCATGTTCCAGCAAATATTCGTCACCGAAAAAATATCCGATTTCCTCTTGCAACCGTTCCACTTATTCTTCCTTCTTTCCGGGGGCAACCGCCTCACCTACTGCTTGGATCAATCCGGAATCGGCAAACAAAGCCGCTTGTCGGATCGCATTTTTTATTGCTTTGGCATTGGAACTACCGTGGGCTTTGATCACCGGCGCTTTTACGCCGATAAAGGGGGCTCCACCCACTTCGGAATAATCCATCAGCCGTTTGAGACCGCCCAGATCTTTTTTGATCAGCAAAGCACCGATCTTGGTTTTGAATTTGGACATTAAGGTGCGTTTAATGAGTTTGAAAAAGGTAACGGCTACTCCTTCGGTCAATTTCAGTACCACGTTACCCGAAAATCCGTCGGTTACCAAAACATCGCAAGCTCCTGCGGGTACGTCGCGTGCTTCTACGTTACCTACAAAATTCAGATCCGACGCTTGAAGCAATGCGTAGGTTTCTTGTCGCAAGGTGTCGCCCTTGGTATCTTCGGTACCCACGTTCAGCAAGCCGATACGGGGCGATTCCAAACCGGCTACCCGTTTCATATATTCATTTCCCATAACGGCAAAGTCCACGAGCATTTCGGGGCGGCATTCCGCATTGGCGCCCGAATCCAACAACAAATATGCACCATCGGGCGTGGGCACCAAGGTGGCAAGAGCGGGTCGTTTAATCCCTTTGATTCGCTTAACGATCAAGGTAGCGCCGGTAAGCAACGCACCGGTCGATCCGGCAGAAACCAAGCCGTCTCCCTCTCCGTTTGCCAACAGATCCAACGCAACTCCCATAGAGGTGCCCCGCTTGGCTTTTACAATGTCGGTGGGGGTGTCGTGCATCCCCATTACCTCGTCGGTATGCACAATGGTCATGCCTGCCAACGAAATATTGTTTTCTTTTGCGCAAGCTTCAATTTTTTGTTGATCCCCTACCAAGGTGACGGTTACGCCCAATTCTTTGATCGCATCCGCCGCTCCCTGTATATTACAAAGAGGGGCATCATCGCCGCCAAATGCATCTACAATTATATGTTTTGCCATAACGTATTCTCCTATTCCGCATTATTTGCCTGCAATTGTGCCGCACGGTCGGCGGTAATTAAGGCATCGATAATTTCGTCTAAGTCTCCGTTTAATACCGCGTCTAACCGATACACAGTCAGACCAATACGGTGTTCGCTCACCCGACCTTGGGGATAATTATAAGTACGAATACGCTCCGAACGATCGCCGGTACCCACTTGAGAACGCCGTTGAGAAGCGATCTGGTCGGTTTGCTTGGCCAATTCTGCCTCGTACAACCGAGACCGCAAAACCTTCATGGCTTTTTCGCGGTTTTTATGCTGACTGCGTTCATCTTGGCACTCTACGATTACCCCGGTGGGAATATGGGTAATACGGATCGCCGATTCGGTCTTGTTGATATGCTGACCACCCGCGCCGCTGCTGCGGAAGGTGTCGATCTGCAGATCAGCGGGGTTGATCTCTACCTCTACGTCTTCGGCTTCGGGCAATACCGCCACGGTTACGGTCGACGTATGAATACGTCCTTGGGTTTCGGTTTCGGGCACTCGCTGTACCCGATGCACACCGCTTTCAAACTTCAAGCGGGAATATGCGCCTTCCCCTTCGATCATAAAGCTGACTTTCTTGAATCCGCCCAACTCGGTTTCGTTGGCAGAAACGATTTCGGTTTTCCAACGACGTGCTTCGGCATACATGCTGTACATACGGTACAACACCCCTGCGAACAAAGCGGCTTCTTCCCCGCCGGCACCACCGCGAATTTCCACGATTACGTTGCGATCATCGTTGGGGTCTACCGGCAGCAACAGGATTTTTAATTCTTCGCCCAACCGCTCAATATCTTCTTTGGATTCTTCCAATTCCTCTTCTGCCAGTTCTTTTAATTCCTTGTCCGATGAACCCAACAGCTCTTTGGCTTCTTCCATACGGCTTTTGGCAGATTGGTATTCACGAAAGGTTTCCACAATAGGAGTTAACTGCTTGTATTCCTTCATTAAATTTTTGTACTGCTCCTGATTTCCTACCACCGCAGGATCTTGCAGTTGCAGAGAAATAGACTCATATTTTGCCTCTACTTCGATCAATTTATCAAACATTAGACTTCCTCCAAAATCTTCTTAATTCCTTTTTCGCACTTGTGACGGGACATCATAACCTCGTGACCGCACTTTTCACAGCGAATTTTAAAATCCATACCGATTCGCGTTACGATAAAGATGTTGCAACCACAGGGATGGGCTTTTTTCATTTGAATTCGCTGACCTACTTGAACGTCCATGATACGCCCTCACTTTGATATAATTATTCAATCTATTATACCACAAAACGATATCGTTTGCAATCTTTTTTCAAAAACAAAACCACCGCAAAAAGAAGAAACCTTTTACGATGGCTGTCATACGATTATTTTTTTTGCCGTTCCAGGCGAAATTGCTCAAGAATGCGGGTTTTCGCCTCATCGGCCTGTTGTTTGGTGGCGGCTGACAAATCTTTCAACGGATACGCCAATCCCAATTCCTCATACTTGTTGACTCCCAAGGTATGGTAGGGCAAAACGTCCAACGCTTTCACGGTGGGCAAAGTTGCCATAAACCCACCCAATGCCCGCCAATCGTCGGGGTGATCGTTCACGGTAGGAATGCAAACGTGGCGAATCCACATGGAAACACCTTTTTTACCAACATACTGTGCAAAGGACAAAATCCCTTTGTTGTCCGCACCTGTCAATAGGCGATGTTTTTGCGGATCCATGATCTTCAGATCCAGCATGATCAGGTCGGTGACCGCAAGCAAGGCATCTAAGCGAGCAAGATAGTCGGCGTCCTGCCCACGAAAGGTGCAACCCGACGTATCGAGGCAGGTATGAATGTTTTTCTTTTTGCAAAGAGCAAACAATTCGGTAACAAAATCCAATTGCATCAGCGGTTCGCCGCCGGTTACCGTAATACCGCCGTTTTGATAAAACACCTTGTTTTTGTCATATCGTGCCAACACCTGCTCGGGTGTCATAAGTTGCCCGCCGTTTTTATCCCACGTGTCGGGATTGTGGCAATACTGACACCGCAAGGGGCATCCTTGCAAAAACACCACAAACCGAATACCCGGTCCGTCCACCGTGCCAAAACTTTCTATGGAGTGAATCCGTCCTTCCATTAGATCTGATCGTGGAAGGTACGGGAAATCACCTCATCTTGTTGCTCTTTGGTAAGCTTCACAAAGTTCACCGCGTAGCCGCTCACCCGCACGGTTAGTTGAGGATATTTTTCGGGATGTGCTTGGGCATCCAACAAGGTTTCTTTGCTGAATACGTTTACGTTTAAATGGTGACCGCCTTTTTGTACGTAGCCGTCCAACAGGGACACCAAGTTGTCAATTTGATTTTCGGTTGCTTTCATTGTGGGTTCTCCTTTTAATCGTCCATATCATCAAACAAGGTGGGTGTCAAGCAAGCACCGTTTATGCAATCCAATTCTACGTCCAAATCCCCTGCAAAAATGCGGTCTTCTTTGCCCAACGCCCCGGGAATGATGGAGAAGGTGTTGGAAATCCCGTCTTGGGCATCAATAAAGGGCAGTTTGGAAACCGAAGCCAGCGATGCCACCGCACCGTTGGTGTCCCGACGGTGCATGGGGTTGGCACCGGGGGCAAAAGCTTCCCCTGCTTTACGGCCGTCGGGGGTGTTACCTGTGGCTTTGCCATATACCACGTTAGAGGTAATGGTCAAAATGGAGGTGGTGGGAATACTATTGCGATAGGTGTGATTTTTGCGAATGTGTTCCATAAAAATGTGCACGATCTCACGGGCGATTTCGTCTACACGGTCGTCGTCGTTACCAAATTTGGGGAAGTCCCCTTCAACTTTGTAGTCCACCGCCAAGCCGGATTCATCACGAACAACCTTTACCTTGGCATATTTAATGGCAGAAAGAGAGTCGGCTACCACCGAAAGACCCGCAATCCCCGTGGCAAACCAACGAGTCACGTTTTTGTCGTGCAAGGCCATTTGCAGTTTTTCGTAGCAATATTTATCGTGCATATAGTGAATGACATTCAAGGTATTCACATATACCTCTGCCAACCATTGCATCATAGCGTCGTATTTGCGCATTACCTCATCGTAATCCAAATATTCCGAGGTGATCGGTGTAAATTCGGGACCCACTTGCTTTTTGGACACTTCGTCCACACCGCCATTGATAGCGTACAGCAAGCATTTGGCAAGATTGGCGCGAGCACCGAAAAATTGCATTTCTTTGCCCACCCGCATGGACGATACGCAACAAGCAATGGCGTAATCATCCCCATGGGTAAACCGCATTAAATCGTCGTTTTCATATTGAATAGACGAGGTTTCAATGGAGATTTTGGCGCAATACCGCTTAAAGTTTTCCGGCAGATTCACCGACCACAGCACCGTCAGGTTGGGTTCGGGAGAAGGCCCTAAATTCTTGAGGGTATGCAAATACCGATAAGACATTTTGGTGACCAGATGACGACCGTCAATGGCCACACCACCAATGGATTCGGTTACCCATTGGGGGTCACCCGAAAACAGAGCGTTGTATTCGGGGGTGCGGGCAAATTTCACCAAACGCAGTTTCATAATAAAATGATCTACCATTTCTTGAATTTCCGCTTCGGTAAACAGACCCTTTTCCAAGTCTCGCTGAGCATAAATATCCAAAAACGTAGAGGTACGACCCAAGCTCATAGCGGCACCGTTTTGTTCTTTGATCGCCGCAAGATAGCCAAAATACAGCCATTGGATCGCTTCTTTTACATTGGTGGCAGGTTGGGAAATATCATAGCCGTAGCTTGCCGCCATCTGCTTTAATTGATACAATGCACGAATTTGTTCCGCCAACTCTTCACGGTCGCGAATGATCTCTTCGTACATAGCCGAACGAGTGGTACGTTTTTGTTCTTCTTTGTCTTCAATCAAGCGGTCTACCCCGTAAAGGGCAACACGGCGATAGTCCCCGATAATGCGCCCACGACCGTAAGCGTCGGGCAGACCGGTAATAATATGACTGGAACGGCAAGCACGCATTTCGGGGGTATATACGTCAAACACCCCTGCGTTATGGGTTTTGCGATGGGTGGTAAAAAACTCATCCATTTGCTCCGTCACGTGATATCCGTTGTCTTCGCAAGCTCGTTTGGCGGTGCGAATGCCGCCATAGGGCATAAAAGCACGCTTAAAGGGCTTTTCGGTTTGAAAGCCCACGATTTGTTCCAACTCTTTATTCAGATAACCGGGTGCGTGGGAAGTAATGGTAGATACCACCTCCGTATCCATATCCAACACCCCGCCTGCTTCCAGCTCCTGTCTGGACAGTTCGGTTACTTGATCCCACAACGCAAGCGTCGCTTGTGTGGGTGCTTGCAAAAAAGCATCATCCCCATCATAAGGGGTATAATTGTGACGAATAAAGCTCCGCACGTTGATCTCTTTGACCCAAGTGCCGCCTTCAAATCCGTCCCATCCTTTATATAAATCGTTCATTGTCACTGATCCCTCCATGTCTTGTTGTATTGCATAACAAAAAACGATTTCCTCGTTAGGAAAGCCGAGCATTTAGTCGGATAATTAGTATACCACGCTCCCCATCTTTTTGTCAATGAATTGTCAGTAAAACTTCCGGTCTTCTCAAAAAAAACGACATTACTTTGCCGCCCTGCGCATATACATAAAACAATCTAACAATCAAGAATGGATGACAGCTTATGTTTTGGCCGGAAGGTTATTTACTCACAACCAAGGAAAATCAAGAAGCGCTTGCTTCGCTCAACAAATTGCGGGAAACCATAGCCGCACAAACAATTTGCGAAGCCCGCGTAACATTATGCGACAGCGGGCATAATTTATGGGTCGACCTGCCTTGTTGCAAGGGAATGATCCCTCGCTCGCAAGGGGCGGTGGGAATCGACAACGGCAGTGTGCGGGACATTGCACTGATTTCTCGTGTGGGTCGACCGGTTTGCTTCACGGTACAGGCCATCACCACCGACGAAACAGGGCAACCAATGGCATTGCTTTCTCGCAAAGAGGCACAAACACGGTGTCGCAACGAATACCTGCAACGACTTCGTCCCGGAGACGTAATTCCCGCCCAAATCACCCATTTAGAGCCATTTGGTGCCTTTTGCGACGTAGGGTGCGGCATTTCTTCCCTTATTCCCATAGATTGCATTTCGGTTTCTCGTATTTTTCATCCTGCCGACCGATTTCGCGTGGGGCAATCGGTAAATGCCGTGGTTCGAGGGATTGATCAAGACGGAAAACTGCATTTAACACACAAAGAATTGCTGGGCACTTGGCAAGAAAATGCGGCGCAATTCCACGTGGGAGAAACTGTAACGGGAATCATACGCACGGTAGAATCCTACGGTAGTTTTGTGGAACTGACTCCCAATTTAGCAGGTCTTGCCGAGCCAAAAGCCAATTTGCGGCCGGGACAACACGCCGCTGTATTTATCAAAAGCATGATCCCGGAAAAAATGAAGGTGAAATTGATCATTGTAGATGCATTTGATTGCGAAACGGTCAGACCGCCATTGCAATATTATTTTACCGATACCCACATGGACGAATGGCAGTATTCCCCCTCCAACTGTCTTAAGCAAATTGCAAGTTATTTTCCCACAACATAACAATAAACAAAAAAACGTTTTACAACCATGGTTGTAAAACGTTTTTTATTGTATCAAACCTTACAGAGCGTTGATTTGTGCCAAAATTTCTTCTACGTCTACGCCGTGCACTTCGCAAGCCTGCCCAATGGTTTCGCCTCTGGCAGAGGGGCAACCCAAGCAATGCATACCCATAGACAGCAACACTTCTGCCGCTTCGGGTTTCACGGTCAACAATTCACCGATGATCATATCTTTGGTAATTTCCATTTTATAACTATCCTTTCTTATTGGGCTACCGTAGGTTCCATAGCATTACGGAAGGTTTCGGCATCCATTTTTTCGTTTTCAAACAAATACTTGGCAATTTCGTGAAGTTTGTCCATGTGGTCGGTCAAGATTTGCTTGGCATGAGCGTATTCCCCTTCTACCAACGCCTTGATCTCGGCATCGATTTCGGCGGCAACTTTATCGGAATAGGTGGGCGTGGAATTAAAGTCACGTCCCAAAAAGACCTCTTCTTGGTGTTTGCCGTAGACCACAGGCCCAAGTTTTTCACTCATA
>JAZRFL010000160.1:0-28408 GCA_045661365.1 Acutalibacteraceae bacterium
GCAATCGTTTGCGCTCATGGGGAACGCACTATACCCCCACTTGTCGAAGATTTTGGCATTTTTCCAGTCGTCAAAGGCCATGGTACCCAAGTTACCGCAGGTAATAGCGCCGCCACCGTAAGAGTGCGCCAGCACAGGCACACCGTTGGGGTCGGCCGCCCGAATCACGTCGGCACGGTAAGCGATCTCTTTGGCAATATTATCCATCGTGAACAAACGAAAGTCGGTATAAGCCGCATAGGCACTGGTCCAGCGAGGAGGACGTACTTCATCGAAATCGGCAAAGTAATGTCCCCAAGAACGATTTAAATCTTCAATAGAATCATATTTTTGTTTGCACCAAGCCGAAAATTCTGCTACGGTAGCTTCGCAATAGCAGTAAGAATTGGCTTGTCCTTGCATAAAGTCGAACCATTGGTGAGGCTCGTTCATGGGCTCGTAAAAGGCTACGTTATCGTGCTTTTTGGTTTCTTTGATAACCCCTTCAATAAAGCGTTTTTCCAAATCCCGTACTTCTTGGTGGTCAAAACAAAGACCGGGCCAACCACCGCTGGGGGTGTTGGGACGTACCGCCGGTTCAAAGGCTTGTCCTCGTTCGTTCACATAGTAATATTGGGGATATTTGGCAATTGCCCACGCGGGTGCGGCGTGCATGTGGAACAAAATCCCCACTTGCAAATCATATTTTTTCGCGCAGGTAAGCAAACGGTCGATAAAGGCGGTGTCGATCATCCCTTCTTCTTTTTCCAGCGCATTCCACACCAACCAAACACGAATGGTGTTAAAGCCGTATTGCTTCATAAGCGCCATGTCTTTTTCCCATTGATCCTCCGCAGGGGATGCACTGCGAAGATATTGTGTACCAAATACAAACATCACTTATTCTCCTTCAACTAATACTTTTCCTTCCCATTCACGGGGAATGGACACACCCATAATGGTGGCGATGGTGGGCGCAATATCCAAAATGCTCACGTTTTCCAGTTCCTTGCCTGCTTCAAACTCTTTGCCCAAAAACAGCATGGGAATGGTCATATCTTCGGGAAGGTCGGTACCGTGCATACGGTCGTGACCGCCGTGGTCGGCGGTTACCAGAATGGTATATCGGTCGCCGCAGGCGTCTACGACCCTTTTCACTTGATCGATAGCATAAGAAATGCAATCCAAATACGCATCACTCATCCAGCCCACGTCGTGACCGCCTTTTTCGTCGGTATCCACCAAATACAAAAACACAAAGTCGGGTTGCACCTGATCAATATACGCCAAAGCCTGATCGGTCAAAATCCCGTCGGCATGGTCGAAAGAATAAGCATTCATATATTGAGCAACTTGCAAATAACCGGGCAGAGAAAGGTCACGAATGGGCTCCCACCCAAAAAACGAGCCGCAAACACCCCCTGCACGGGAAATTTGTTCACAAAGTCCGTCGATGGGTCGGACCTGAGGTGCATACGCGTTGGTGGTGGTACCGTGACGCTCGGGGGTTACCGAATGAAACATGGACATGTGACAAGGCAAAGTCACCGAGGGGAACACCGTTTGCGCGGTCAGGGTGTAACTGCCCTGTTGCATCAATTCCTTTACGATAGGATTGCCGCATTGCATTAACCCGTCGGGACGCATGCCGTCAATGGAAATGAGAATGACTTTATTTTTCATAGAGTTCCTCTCCTCTATTTGGATTTCGTTTTCAGTATAACAAAGTTTATGATAAGTTACAACCCAAACGTCTTATTTTTTTATCACAACGTAGTCCCCGTTTTGGGCTTGGCAAATGCTTTCGCCGTTTTCAAAGGTATATCCCTTGGGCAGACGAATCACCCCATGGCAATCTTCGGGCAAAGTAACGGTATATAGAATTTTATCGCCCGTTCGTTGCCAACCGGCCTCAATTCTGCCGTAGTTGCTGTCGAAATAGGCGGTAGCATCCTCTAAAACGGAGGCAAAGTGAGGAGCAAACACAACATGCTTATGGTCGTTGACAGCAGGATTATAACAAATTCCTGCTAAATGTTGCACAAACCAACTGCTGATATCTCCCCAAAAATGGTGGTTACGGGAACGGATGATCTCTTGATCAAATGCCTCCCACAAGGTGGTAGCGCCTTGTGTAAGCCAATAGCCGTAAGAGGGAAAATCAGGCCCCAAAATCATAGACAAAGCAAGGTCGGTTTCACCCCGACTGCCAAGCACGTGGAACAGTACCCGACCGCCAAGCACCCCAAGGTCCATTTTGCCGTCGGCTTCATCAATCAATGCCAACAGTCGGGCAAAAGCACCCTCGGATTCGTCGGGGGTTTCGGGGTTGAACACCCCGTAAAACAATGCCATGGCTTGGCAAGTTTGACAATTCCCCTGCACCGTCATGGTGTCAAAATCCACCAAATGGGTGCGAATGGCGGTTCGCATCTTCTCACGGAACACGCGAGCAACTTCGGCCTGTTCGGTCAGATTTGCTTCACGGAATAAAAACTCGGCTTTGGCGGCTAAATCCATGGCTACAATGCTATCGGTCACCACCAGAGGGGCTTTGGGAGCGCCTGCATTAACAAATCCCGTATGGCACCAATCCCCCAACCCAATCGCCAGCAAACCGCGGGTGTCTTTGCGGGTGTCCAGATAATTGAAGTAGCGAATCATGGCATCGGCGGTATCCACCGTAAGCGAAAGGTCACCCCGATACCGATACACAAACCAAGGCAGATAAAACAGCACGCTATCCCAAGCGGGGCCGTTGCCCCATGCAAAACCCCACCCTGCGGTGGGCACAATGCCGGGAAGCGCCCCACGGTCGTCTTGCGCTTTTACAATGTTGCGAAGCCACTCTTTGTATTCGCCATGGGCGGCAAACTGCAACAGGGTTTGTTCGGCAGAAAGAGCCGCGTCGGCGGTCCAACCGTTCTTTTCCCGATGAGGGCAGTCGGTAGGGAAATAATGGAAGTTGGAAATCACCGACCGACGAGTAATATCATACAACGTTTGCACCACCCCGTGAGAAGTGGTAAACCCGCCACATACCGCCAAATCGGAATGCAAGGTGCAAAAGGTGAGCAGGTCTGGGGTGGCTTGGCTCTCGGTGATGCCACGCACGGTCACGTAACGGAACCCGTGATAGGTAAAACAAGGGGTGTAAATTTCGGTGTCCTCCCCTTTACAAATATAAACGTCTTTATGTACAATTTTCAAATCCCGCGGAGTTTTCTCTCTGGCAAACCAAACGCAGGTAACGTCCATTTTGCCGTCAATCAAGGTCTCGCCGTGTTGCCATTCAACGGTTTGGCCTTTGGTGCCTTTTACTTGCAGGCGGCACACCCCCGTGTGGTTCACGCCAAAATCGTAAAGGTAACTGCCGTCATCCATAGGAATAATGGTCACAGGCTTGATTTCTTCTCCGTACACAATGGGTTCCGCCTCACACAGACGCTTTTCCCCTTTAGGAGTAGTGGCGGAAATGGCGTTTGCCCAATGGCTGTCGTCAAAATTCGGCAAATTCCAGCCATCAATTTCTTTGGTGGCATGGTAATGCACCCCAAAGCGGTAATCGTCGAATACGATGGGAGAGGGTGCGATTTTTACTGTTTCATCACTTTCCACGGTTGTTCCGTCAAAGGTGAGGGAAAAAGCAACCTTGGGAGCAGAACGGAAGGCGGCTTTATCGAACTCCCAAATATATCCGCCCTCGTTATTTTGCAAGCCGTTGCCAAGCAGGATACCCAACACGTTTTTGCCTTTGTTTAAGGTCACGGTATACCGGTCGTAATACACCAAATCATCGGTGTTGCTAATATAAGGTGCCAACAATCCCTTGGTGATTTCTACCCCATTCCAATACAGCCGATACAAGCCGCAAGCGGTGATGAGCAGTTGGGCGGTGGTTTCTTTTTCTGCCACAATGGCTTTTCGCAAATACGGGGCAGGCACACCTTTGTCTAAGGTAGTATACTGAGTGGTGGCGGCAATAAATTGATTGGGAAAGTTCATTTTGATTCCTCCAATAAAGTCAGGATTTCGCCCGCCAAATACAACGAACCGAAAATCACAACGGGACGGGGTTCGCCCCATAGGGTTTTAAGCAAACCATCATCTACCGTAGCAACAACAGTTTCACAACAAGGGGAAAACAAGTCGGCTACTTTTTCTGCCGACAAC
This sequence comes from Acutalibacteraceae bacterium, assembly GCA_045661365.1. Taxonomy (GTDB): domain Bacteria; phylum Bacillota; class Clostridia; order Oscillospirales; family Acutalibacteraceae; genus UMGS1484. Next base: position 4,153 of record JAZRFL010000160.1, read on the forward strand.
GCCCTTGCGTTGTTGGGGGTGACCGCAATCAGTTTACACAGGCGCTCCCCCATGGCACTTGCCAATTCTTGGGCGGCTTTGTCACTCATGACACCGCACACCCCTACTGCCTTTTGCTCTCCTAAAAAATGGTGCAAGGTTTTCGCAAGGGCGGTTGCCCCTTGGGGATTATGGGCACCGTCCAACAAAATCAGCGGTTCTTTTCGTAACACTTGACAGCGAGCAGGGTGCACCGCATTTGCCAAGCCGTTTTGTATGGCTTGCTCGGTTACTACAAGACCGCTCGCCCCAATCAATTCCAATGCGGTGACCGCATTTTGGGGTTGATATGCCCCATGTAAAGAAAGGGAAAAGGATCGCCCCCCATAGGTAAAACGGGTGGCTTCGGGGGTGATTTCGTCCACCGTAAGGGCAGACGCACCGGGCAAAATCACCTTACAGTTCAGATTGGCCGCTTGCTCCATGGCTACGGCAATCACTTGGGTGGGTTGACCGGGGGAAAGCACCACCGGCACGTTTTGTTTTAGTATACCGCACTTTTCTTTGGCAATTTGCTCTATGGTGTCCCCCAACAAATCGGTATGGTCCAACCCCACGGCGGTTATGGCGGTGGCAAGGGGCTTTTTCACCACGTTGGTAGCATCCAACCGACCGCCAAGCCCTGTTTCCAGCACCACCACGTGACAATTCTGTTCATAAAAGTAGCAAAAAGCCACGGCGGTAATAAAAGCGAATTGAGAAAGCTCTTCCCCCAGCTCGTCGGTAACGGCTTTTACTTTTGTGGCAAGACGAGCATACTCCCGGTCAGGAATAGGTTTACCATCCACTTGCATTCGCTCGTAAAAAGACACCAAATAAGGGGAGGTAAACAACCCCACCTTGTACCCTGCCGCCTGCAAAACCGAGGCGGCAACGGCGCACACCGACCCTTTGCCGTTGGTGCCTGCCACGTGAAGAATTTGCAAATTTTCTTGGGGATTGCAAAGCCGCTCTAACACGGCTTGTATGCAAGCAAGGCCCGGCGTTTTGCCGAGCCTTTTTAACGAATGGGTATAAGTTAATGCTTGCGAACTATTCATAGGACTACCGATTTTGCATGGATGCAATACTTTCATCAATCAGTTTGATTTTTTCTTGCAATTTTTCGGCGGCTTCTCGTTGATTGTCAACGATTGGCTTGGGTGCTTTGCTGACAAACGCTTCGTTATTCAGCTTTGCCATAACCCCTGCAAGCACCTTTTCGGTTTGCTCTTTTTCTTTGGTAAGACGAGCAATTTCGGCTTCAAAGTCCACCAATTGATCCATGGGAATATACATGGTAGCGTCGGCGGTAACAATCGAAACCGCGCCGGGCAGGTCAAAGGCTTCGCCCACGGTTACCTGGGAAGCAGATGCCAATTTTTCAAAGAATACCCCACCGGTAGTAAAGGTATCCACATATTTGGTAGCCACGTAAACGGCGGCTTTTTTGCTGGGCGCAACGTTCATTTCGGCACGGCGATTACGCACGGCACGAATCCCGTCCATAATCCGTTCAAACTCGGCGGCATCGGCGGCGAAATTAAGAGCCTCATCATACACAAGCCAATCGGACTTCATTACGGTTTCGCCTTCGTGAGGCAGGGTTTGCCAAATTTCTTCGGTAATGAAGGGCATAAAGGGATGCAACAGTTTCAGGGTGTTGGACATCACGTATACCAATACCGCTTTGGCATCGGCTTTGGCGGCGGCATCGTCCCCATTTAGGCGAACCTTGGAAAGTTCAATGTACCAGTCGCACAGAACGTCCCAAATAAAGTCGTACAATTTGGCAACCGCAATACCCAGTTCGAATTTTTCCAAGTTTTCGGTTACCTCTTTTACTACGTCGTTGTAGCGGGTAAGAATCCACTTGTCTTCCAAAGCAAGGGTTTGGGGCAAGTGGGGAGCGGCTTCATTTTCGTCCAGATTCATCAGCACGAAACGAGCGGCATTCCAAATCTTATTGGCAAAATTACGGGAGGCTTCGGCTTTTTCGGGCATATACCGCATATCGTTACCGGGGCTGTTACCGGTAGCCAAGGTAAAGCGCAAAGCGTCGGCACCGTATTTGTCAATTTCTTCCAGGGGGTCAATGCCGTTGCCCAAGGATTTGGACATTTTACGACCTTGCGAGTCCCGCACGATTCCGTGCATTAACACGGTGTTGAAGGGTGCTTCGCCCATATTTTCCAAACCGGAGAAGATCATACGGGATACCCAGAAGAAGATAATATCATAACCCGTAACCAAGGTGTTGGTGGGGTAAAAATATTTCAGGTCTTTGGTTTCGTCGGGCCAACCCAAGGTAGAGAAGGGCCACAAAGCCGAAGAGAACCAAGTGTCCAGGGTGTCCTCATCTTGGCGGATATGGGTACTGCCGCATTTGGGACAAACGGCTACGTTGTCCTCTTTGGTTACGGTAATTTCGCCGCAATCGTCACAATACCATACCGGCAGACGGTGACCCCACCAAAGTTGGCGAGAAATACACCAGTCACGGATGTTTTCCATCCAGTTATAATAGGTTTTTTCAAACCGTTCGGGAATAATGCGAATATCTTTGTTGCGCACCGCTTCAATGGCAGGTTTTGCCAAGGGTTCCATTTTTACGAACCATTGGTAAGAAACCCAAGGTTCCACGGTGGTGTGGCAACGATAGCATTCCCCAACGTTGTGCTTGTGGGGTTCCACTTCCAAAAGGAAGCCGCCTGCTTTCAGGTCTTCTACCACCGCTTTGCGGGCTTCAAACCGTTCCATACCGCAGTATTTGCCGCCGTTTTCGTTAACAACCGCACCTTCGTCAAAAATGTTGATCACAGGCAGGTTATGACGCAGACCCACTTCAAAGTCGTTGGGGTCATGAGCGGGGGTGATTTTTACCGCACCGGTACCGAATTCGGGATCAACGTAGGTGTCGGCAACAATGGGAATTTCACGATTCATCAAAGGCAACATGAGGGTTTTGCCCACCATGTCTTTGTACCGTTCATCATCGGGATGCACTGCCACAGCGGTGTCCCCCATCATGGTTTCGGGACGGGTGGTGGCAAGCTCAATATAACCGCTGCCGTCGGTCAAAGGATACCGCAAGTGCCAGAAGAAGCTGTCTTGCTCGGTGTATTCTACCTCGGCGTCGGAAATAGAGGTCTTACAATGGGGGCACCAGTTGATGATGCGTTCCCCACGGTAGATCAGTCCTTTTTCATACAAACGGGTAAACACTTCTTTTACCGCTTTGGAGCAACCTTCGTCCATGGTAAACCGTTCCCGTTGCCAGTCGCAAGAGGAACCCAGTTTACGAAGCTGAGTGGTAATGCGGTTGCCATAGGTTTCTTTCCAAGCCCAAGCACGTTCCAAAAAGCCGTCGCGGCCCAAATCTTCTTTGGTAACCCCTTCTTCAGCCATGGCGGCAACGATCTTGGCTTCGGTAGCAATAGAAGCATGGTCGGGGTCGGGCAACCACAAAGCGCAATACCCCTGCATTCTGCGGAAACGAATGAGGATGTCTTGCAAGGTGTTGTCCAAAGCGTGACCCATATGGAGTTGCCCCGTAATATTGGGAGGAGGCATAACAATGGTATACGGCTTTTTGTCAGGGTCGGCTTCCATATGGAAATAGCCGTTTTCTTCCCAGAACTTATACAGCCGTTCTTCTACCGATTTGGGATCATAAATCTTATCAAGCTGTTTGCTCATCAATTTTTCATTCCTTTATTGTTTCTTCATTACGTAAATCAGCCGTTGGCTGTCTTCCTTAGGCTGGTTAAAAGTCATGTCGTCATATACGGCAAGCAAGGTAAACTTCTTTCCTGCCGCTTGCTCGATTTCGTCTGTGGTGTAAGCTCGTTCCCGAATTTGCTCGGTGGTGCGTACGTATTTGTCCCCATGTGGGGCAAACAGATCCAAGGTCATGTGCGTCACACATTCCTCGGTTTGATTTTGCCAAACACAGTACACGTCGGGGGTGTCGTACACAAAGGTGTTGTTCCCCAAAACCTGTTCGTGTTTGTAGGGGGTATTCAGATCAAACACCAGCAACCCGTCCGGATCAAGGAAATAATATAGCCGTTCAAAAAAACGGTGCAGATCCCCCTGTTCGGTCAGATGATTGATGCAATCATACGTAGACACAGCGCCGCTTGACGTACCGTACAGATCCAATTCCCGCAGATCTTGACACACCCACAAAATACCGCTGTCGCATGGCGTTTCACTCATGGCAACGCTCAGCATTTCGGCAGACAAGTCTACCCCGATCATGTCGACCCCCTTGCCGGCCAACAAGCGTGTCATGCGCCCGCTGCCGCAACCAAGGTCGATCAAGCTGTTTGGGGAAAGTCCATGGTGCGCCATTACCGCAAGCAAATAGTCGCAACGAGCTTCGTAATCCACCCGACCCATTAAACGGTCGTAAAATTCGGAAAACCTACCGTAACCGCTCATTGATCATCTAAACGGGCAAGCACCATGTCGTAGCCGTCGTTCCCGTAAGCAAGGGAGCGCTTAACACGGCTAATGGTGGCGGTAGATGCACCGGTAGCTTTGACGATTTCGCTGTACACCTTTTTTTCTTTGAGCATGACCGCAACCTGATACCGTTGGGACATGGCACGCAATTCCTGTATGGTACACAAATCGCCAAAAAAGTCAATGCATTCTTCTACGGTTTGCAAGGTCAAAATGGCACGAAACAACTCTTCGGCCGAGGAGGTCATCATTTTATCATCCATTTTGTGCCTCTTTCTTTCTTTTATTTGTCAAAAAAGATATCGTGTACTGCTTGTACCGCACGATCGGCATCTTTTTTGTCAATGAGCACCGAGATCTTGATTTCGCTGGTGGCGATCATTTGAATGTTGATGTTGTTGGAGAACAAAGCCTCAAACATTTGGCTGGCTACACCGGGGTGAGATTCCATACCGGCACCAACAATAGACACCTTGGCAACGTCGGTATCTACTTTTACTTCCAAAGCGGTTTGCAGGCATTCTACCCGTTTCAAGGCTTCTACCACGTCGTCTTTTTGATCGGCAGAAACGGTGAATACAATATCCTTACTGCCGTCACGGCCAATGGATTGCAAAATAATGTCTACGTTGATTTTAGCTTGAGACAAAACCGAAAAGATCTTATAAGCCATGCCGGGAATATCGGCAATGCCCACAATCGTAACACGAGCCACGTTGGTGTCTTTGGCTACACCGCGAATTAACATTTTTTCCATAGTTCCAATTACCTCCTTGACCTTGGTGCCGGGCACACGTTGCAAGCTGGAGCAAACTTCAAGGTCCACGTTATATTTTTTGGCCATTTCAACCGAACGATTATGCAGAACCTGTGCACCCAAGGTAGCAAGCTCCAGCATTTCGTCGTAAGTGATTACATCTAATTTTTTTGCGCCGGTTACCTTGCGCGGGTCGGCGGTATAAACACCGTCAACGTCGGTAAAAATTTGGCACAGATCGGCTTTTAGGGTTGCGGCAATGGCAACGGCGGTGGTGTCAGAGCCACCACGACCCAAGGTAGTGATATCTTCGTATTTGTTGATTCCTTGGAATCCTGCCACGATTACAATGTTGCGGCGGGACAACTCCATGCTTAACCGTTCGCTGTCGATCTTTTTGATACGGGCGTTGCCGTAGTTGGAATCGGTTTGCATGCCGATTTGCCAACCCAGCAGAGAAATAGCGGGCAAGCCCATGGCTTTGATCGCCATAGCAAGCAGAGAGGCAGACATTTGTTCCCCTGCGGTCATGAGCATATCCAATTCCCGTTTAGAAGCACGGGGATTGATTTCTGCCGCTTTTTCGATCAGATCGTCGGTGGTGTCGCCTTGTGCGGAAACAATAACCACCACATCGTTGCCTGCACGGTAGGTGTCGGCAATGATCGAAGCGACGTTCCGCACTCGCTCGGCATTGGCAACTGAACTGCCGCCGAATTTTTGCACTACTAACATCGGTTCATTCCTCCAGACTATTCACAAACCCAAAATACATTAATGGGTTCGATTTGCATACTTAAAGATTTGAGTTTTTCTTCGATCTCGCCAAGAGGTGCTTTGGGAATAATAAAGGCGATCTCATGAGCGGGGGCGTCGGCATAATCCAACACCTCTACACAGCCAAACACCTTGTTTACCTCGGTATAAGCAGCTTCGGTATTGGCGGCTTTGGCATGAACGTAGACTGCCATGCTTTCGGTTTTGTAATCTTCGACGTAATCGGGAGCGCCGTCTTCCCAGAAAATATTTTTGCGGGCGGCACGGTGATTAACACAGTCGATCATGTCGGCTACCACAGCGCTGGCAGTGGGCAATTTACCTGCCCCTTTGCCGTAAAACATAACGTCACCGGTAGCGTCCCCCCGTACCATAACCGCATTAAATACATCATCTACCATAGACAAGGGACTGGTCATAGACACCAGCATGGGGTTAACGGTACATTGCACCTTTCCGTTGGGAAGCATACGGGTGCGACCGATCAGCTTGATCACGCTGTTATATACCTTGGCAAAGGCCACGTCGGTGGCAGTGATCTTGGTAATGCCCTCGGTACATACCTGTGCGGGATACACGTGCTTACCGTAAGCAATAGAGGACAAAATACAGATCTTGCGGCAGGCGTCGTGTCCGTCTACGTCGGCAGAAGGATTCCGTTCGGCATACCCCAACTGTTGGGCAAGGGAAAGCGCATCTTCAAACGTCATGCCCTCTTTGATCATTTTAGTCATAATAAAGTTGGTGGTGCCGTTTAAAATACCCAAAATTTCGGTAATGGTATTGGCAGCCAAGCATTGGTGAATGGGGCGAATAATGGGAATCCCACCACCCACACTTGCTTCGAACATATAGTTTACGTTGTTGGCTTTGGCAATTTCCAACAATTCGGCACCTTTGGCGGCAACCAATTCCTTGTTAGAGGTTACCACACTTTTCCCTGCCAAAAGCAGTTGCTTGGTGTAATCGTAAGCAGGCTTCAGTCCCCCCATTACCTCTGCTACCACCGTAACTTGGGGGTCGTTTAAAATATCGTTGAAATCGGTGGTAAATTTGTCGCTGTACGCAAGACCGGGGAACTCCCGCAGATCCAACACGTGTTTCAGCTCCAAAGGTTCCCCTGCTCGGGCTTCTATGCTTGCCCGATTCATATAAAACAGTTCCACAACACCGGAGCCTACGACCCCGTGTCCCATCACTGCCAATCCTTGCATATTGTTCATCCTCTCTGTGAAGCGGTTGACAGAATTTGTCACCCTAAAGTCATACACAAAGCATTATACAACACTTTCATGCTTTAATCAAGTAAATTTTCACACTTTTAAGCACTAAAATTTTAGAGAAATCCACAAAAAAAGGATCCCGTGCGAAACAGAATCCTTTTTTAACGTCATTGGTGGATTTTTGTTTTACATACCAATAAACAATTGTACCCAGCAATACCCAATATAGCCTTCTTGCTTACAAGGCACAACACCCACAATAATATGGGTAAAATTGGGATCCAAAATATTCTCCCTGTGTCCTTGGGAGTCCATCCAAGCTCTCATAACCCAATCAGATGTTGTTTGCCCTATGGCAATGTTTTCTCCCAACGTATACCACGGCACGCTGTGGGGAATGACCGTAAAGCAACTGCTGCCGTCCGGTCGGGTGTGATCAAACAGGGTGTTCAGCTCTTTGGCGCGAATATCGGCAAAGGATTGCCCCGCCGTGTAATACGCCAGTGGCTTCAACCCCTCTTTGGCACGTTCTGCGTTGACCAACTGCAACACTTCTTGGCACATAGCGGGAATCGGAGGCAGGTATGCCACCGTTTTTTCCTCATAGGCCGAGCAATATTGACAGTCTCTGCGTAAAATACCGTCTTGTGCCTGTGTTGCCGTTTGCACTTCTTGCCATTGACTCCACAAGTGTACCGTTACCGACTCGGGCGTATCCAATACCGTGGGCTTACCCACCGTGTGTTTTAAAATCTCCAACGCATCGTCGGCGCCGATTCTTCCGTCACGGTTAACGTCTGCCGCAGGAAGCATACGGTCATTGGTCGATTTGCCCACCAACAAGCGCAATACCTCCAAAGCATCGCTCGCGTCGATTTTTCGGTCTAAATTCAAATCGCCGTACAAGGCATGGTGTTCCCCGTACGTCTCGGCTTGTGCCGCCACTGATCCCATGGGAAGCACCGCCAATACCAAGATCAATACCAATAAGCAAATTCGTTTCATCATAACCCATTCCCCATTGCAAAATTTGATCTGAATCCATTATATGCGAAGCGTCCCGAAAATGCAACCAATTCAAAAGCAAAAAACGATGGGTTTTTGAACTCTCAAAACAATTCCCTACATGTTATCGCCTTGGCGTAAATCCCGCACAGTTCGGCGTATTATTGTTAATTGAAAAATTGCAATGTCCGGCATGAGCACAGGCTCGACATTGTGCCTGTGCGGCACTGCGTAATTTCTCTTCTTTTTCCCGTTGGAGTGCCGCTTGCTTCAGTTCCTCTTTTCGGCGTAATTCCTTTTCATGGAGTTCTTTACTCAACGCCGCTCTTTTTTGTGCTTCTTCCTCGGTTTTCCTCCTGTTTTCTTCCTCCTTTTGTCTGCGTTCTTCTTCCATTTTGGCTTTATATTCTTTATAGTTTTGCTCTCTCTCACGCTCTTCTTCTTCGCGTTTTTGACGTTCTTCGTCAGACAAATTAATGCATTCCCAGATCATGTCACATATGTCATTTGGGGCATCGGGATCACCGGTTTCCATGGTTTCGGTAATCGCTTTCACATAACTATAACATATCGCATCGGCATAATATGCATCCCTTTTGCGATCGGGCATCCAACAAAACGGTTCTGCAAGCAACCCGGTATCCGTATTAAATATACCAGCCCCGTTAATACCTCCTATGCATCCCAGGATCGTTTCTTCTTCATCGAACGGATGTTGTTGAATAACAGATGTGTATTCATCGTTATTCAAAACAAAATTACGACATTCTTCTTCTGAAACAGAGGTGTATGCGTCTACTGCTCCGTTATATTTTTTGAAATGCAATGCTCGTAGCGCAACAGAAGCAACCGAGTCCATTTTTTGTTGACTCCATAATGCTGCATCAAGACATTGATACAGTACTCTTTCTACTACCGTATTTCCTTCCAAATACAATTTTTTTGTTAAATATCTAATATATTCTTCGTAGCTCGCATTGCCAATCAAATCTCTGTAGGTTGTTCTACCCCGATTGACGCCGTCTTTAAAATACGTTATACTTCGGGTGCTAACTACATCTATAATTTTTTGATAATCTGTATTTATTTTTTCCATTACACCGGGATAACAAATACGATACGCCTCTTCAATCGAACACTTGTACGGTTTTGCAGGGACAAAGTCCTGGGATGCAATACCGAAAACGTGTCTGTTCAAATAAAGTGTTTGTGCCGCAATGTGGTTACCCAAAGAATAAATTTTTCCATCATTTTCAGAATATCCGTTGCATGTTCCTGATTGCTCAAACATTTCTACCACTTGGTTAAGTGTTTGGGCGTTATACATCCCGCCTAATTGAAATGCCACGTACTTGGCAATACCTGCAAAAGTTACCCCTCCCTTTATCGTCGAAAGCAACGCATAGGTAATATTATAATATTTGACTATTACATCATCCGTAAGACTTTTCGCAATCATTTCCAACTTTTTTACATTGGTTTTTGCAATGTCAAATGCAATATCTTTTGGATATTTATAATTTGTCGAATCCTTAAAGCGACTAAATTTAAAAAGAGTACTTGGCTCTGTAGGAAGAGAATATCCTTGCCCATAGCCCGCATACACCAAGCACTTCATCAGGTCGGAAACAACTTGCTGATTGCACGATCTTCCCAAGTGAAACTCGATGTAATTCATAATGTTTTCTTTGTCTATACCCCAAAGATACCCCTCTGTTCCCCTAGAAAGAAACAAACCATATACCATTTCATAATATTGATTCACCTCTTCTTCGGTAGGCGTATTTGTGATACCGATTTGTTGCGAAATGTTGTTTAACATTTCTTTGAATTTTAAAATTCCCATAAGTATTCTCCTTATTCCTCGTCATTGTTTTTTAATATTCGGCGCACCGAACGTTCACTGTAATTATATTTCCGTGCAAGAATCCGTATATTTGATCCGTCAAACTCTTTTTGAATGCAGCTGTAAATATATTCTTTGCTGTAAAATTCCACCGGAAAGGTGATTTGTTGACCCCGGTATTCTCGAAAAAGAATTTCGGCGTTTTCTTTTCCGATCAGCTCAGCAATATCTCGATACAGGGCATTTAAATTTCTGATTTCGCACTTCATAGTTAAAATACTTCTCATTTCTTCAATTCTTTCCACAATTTTATAACAGAATTTGAGGCGTTTCTACTGTTGTGTAACATTGTAAATTTCATTGTATTTGTCAAGATTTTACAAAAGCCGCCCCTCTCATATCTGTTAGATGTCCGTTTTCAAAAAAATGACCACAATTTTCAAAAAAAAACGCAAAAAAATCGGACACGCGTGTTTCGTGTCCGATTTTTCACGTTTAGTTTAATAGATCCTTTGAGAGGAAGCACCGTCAATATTACTTCGATAGAGTCTGTTTTCAGAAATGTAATATCGGTACCCGACATAAATCGTTCCTTTGTCGGTGGTTATGGTTTGTTGTTGCTTTGTGGTGAAATTGTAAAGCATGGGCGTTCCGCTAACGGTATAGGTAATAAGCCCTCCGCCGTATTCCGAAACGTCGGTCACGTCAACCCTTTTGGCGTCGTGCCAAACTTTTCCCGCCAATTCGTTTCCCGCAGAATCCACCACGCGAATTACATCGCCCGGCATATATTCCGCCCCAATATAAGGACTATAGGGATCCAAAACCAAATATTTACCAAGCGCATACAATTCGGCATTGCTCAAAAATCCGTTTGATATAGCAGTTGTGTTGTTCAGCGTAGAACGGTCTGCCGAATACAAATAGCCACAATTGTTTCTGCCATATAAATAGTACAGTTTATTTCCCACAAGGGTATAGTCGGCTACATTGGCAAGTTGTGATTTGATTTGGAAATTATGATCCGCTTTATACACCACGCCGCTGTCTTGAGATTCATACGGTTTGGCTGTTCCGGCATAAAAATACACACCATCCGAAGCCACCACCATTTTGGTAAGGCGCGCGCAATCAAACTGCGTAAAAATCACCGAGTAATGATTGGTACCGTTTAAATTACAACGATTCAGCACAAATTTTCCCGATGTGTTTTTATTGATCCAATAAACCTTATTGTCGTATATGTTCAAGCTGTTTCCGCTTGCTCCGTAAAAAGTCCCAAAGCCCGAAATCAGAACCTCCGGTGCCCCGCCGGAGGATTTTACGGCAACGAGATCCCCGTTGGCAACCGCATACAATTTACCGTTTGAAACCGCAATGTCCAGGTCACTGTTTTCAACCAATGTGCCGAAATTTTCTGTTATAGCAATATTCCCTTGGGTTGATTCGGGCGGTTGCGAGGGAGTGGACTCGATCGTAGATGAAGAAGAGCTGGATTGCTCGGAAGACGAATTACCGCCGACAGGTGGCAATGGAACGCTGGTCGTCACATGGGAGCTTGGCACCGTACCGTTTGGTGTTGACACCGTTCCGTTTGGCAATTGCACCGTTCCGTTCGGCAGTTGCACCGTACCGTTTGGCAGTTGCACCGTTCCGTTTGGCAGTGTCACCGTATCGTTTGTACCAAACGAAGCAAGACCCGAAAAAGTATCTTCGGCTTCGTCCTCCTTGGCGATCCCCTGTGATTCCACCAACGATTCGCCGTAAGAGGTCACAGGTTGCGTGGTGTCGCTGTCCCCTTCGTGGGACGTGTCAAACCACCAGCGGGAGAACAACATAACAAGCAATATAACGATCATTGCCAACAAAACGCTTCCCAATACCAGAATCCCCGCAATTTTAAGGGCCGCCGCATTGCGTTGATGTCGAGCGATTCCAATAATGACCGCCGCATCTTTTTTGTTTTTGCTGTTGGTAATGTTATTTAAAATTTCTTGTGCTACCGCCATACTCAACAGATTTGTTCCTATGGCGTGCCGTATGGCATTGGAAATCAAAGCGATCAATTCGCTGCTGTAAATCGGCTTTTCGATCCCTCTTAATTTCAATATCTCTTTTAGGTTTTTCTTTGCCGCCTTTACCCGATTGGAAACGGTGGTCCTGGGAACTCCTTGCATCTTTGCAAGTTCGGTTACGGTGAATTTGTCGTAATACAACCGTACCAAAAGCTCTGCCTGCTCGGCGGGCAATTCTTTTAGCGCCGCCGTTACGTCGGCAGTAACCGCAATATCTTCATCGGCCTCGCTGTCTAACTCCCCTGCCTCGGGTACGTAATCCTCAAAGCTTATGCCCGGATGGAGCTTGTTCCACACCGCAAAGGCGCTGTTTTGGGCAATGCGACCCAGCCAAGGATAAAAAGAATCGATCTCTCGCAGGTTTTTTAATCCACTTAACATGGAAACATAGGTATCTTGAATCGCATCACAAATATCTTGATCCTGCTTCAAATATTTGCGGCAAACAGAAAACACATAGCGGTAGGTCCCAATAAACAACCGTTCAAATGCATCTTTTTCCCCTTGTCGAGCCGATTCTATTAACGCGTGATCTACCACTTGCACAGAGGAGTCATCGTATTCCAAGCCATTTGAAAAGGCAATCATTTCCGATGAAAAATTAGTTTGATCCATTTCTCTCCCCCTCTGATCATATTTTCTCTATTTTAACGCAATTCATTTTATTTGTCAACCGAAGACGATCGGCAAGGTGTTACGGTGCTGACCTTCTGCCAAGTAAAAAGCCCGTGGACAATGCCACGGGCTTAATGAAAATTTAGTTTTCCACAGGGAACTTGTCGATTTTGCCGACCACTTTTTTGAGAATATCCAAAGCATCGGCGGCATCGGCCTTGCCACTACCGTCTACATCGGCAACCACCGTTTGCTCGTCGGTCAAGGTCACCTTACCTACCACGCTTTTCAGCACTTCCAGCGCATCGGCGGCGGTCACTTTTTCGTCACCGTCCACGTCACCGTAGGTGATTTTTACGGGCGGTTCAATGTTTAACGTGGCTTCGGCATCCAACAGTTTTTGCAGGTTGGTGACCAATCCCTTTTGGGTATCGGTCAATTCTTCATAAGCTTCTCTTGCGGCAACGATCTGCTCGCGGTCGTCATTGGTGATTTCTTGGGGCAACCCATCGATTTGGTCGATTACAGCTTGCGCGGCGGCGGCATCTCTTTCAACCTTTTGTGTGGCCGACAAGGTGCCTACCGTTACGTCGTCAAAATAAAGGGTGCCGCTTTTGGTGTCTTCAATCAGAAAATCTATGCGGTTAATGCGGGACAAGGGAAGCAAGGAGTCGGTGTTATACCCCACCGCGTTGCGCAAAGAGAAGGTGTAACAAGTAAAATCGGAGTTGGCTTGAATGGTGGTGTTGTACACGCGGGTTTCATCGGTGGACGAAAGGGGCAACACCCACAAATTTCCGCTGTCTTGTTCGCCTACCAACACCTGCAAGGTTTTATCCCGTGCGTCATTGTTGCGAATCATAACAGAAATGGTCTGGTATTTTTGCAACGAGATAGGCATGAGATAATTGCCGAAAAATACGGTAGCACCGGTGGTGACTTTTTGGTCGGTCTCGTATTCGATTTTGATCGAGCCGGTTCCTTCGTGGCGTACGGCTTTGTCTACCGACGCTATGGCATACACATCGCCTTCAAGACCGCCTTGCCAAGTGGTTTCATAATCCCCCGTAGCACCATGGTCCACGAACACCGAGGTGTCGTCACAGTACATCCAATCGTTGGAAGCAAAGAAGTTTTTCATATCCTTATCACTGCGATAGGGTACGGCAGGCAAGGAGTAAGAGTTGCAAAGGTTGGCGGTTTGTGCATGGGAGTTAAAAGCGTAAGTAAAGTTGATGGGTTCGGAAATATCGTCATGCCAGATCTTTACCATGTTTTTGCCTACGATGGTTGCTTTGGCGGGAACAAAGTTGTTGACTTGGTCGGCAATGGTAAAGCCGTGCACCCCAATGCTGTTGTTAAGCAGTTTCAATCCGTCGGCTACGTCGTTAAAGGTAACGTAAATGGCATGATTTTTCACTTCATACGATTGCACGGTAGGCGCGTAATAATCCGCATCGCCATATCCGCAGAAGTTGTGTGCGGCGGCCAGACCTGCACGAGTACCGCCCGGTTTTTTGGTGTTTGGGTGAATGGCATAAGCCACACTGGGAGAGGGCGGATTGACGTAGGTCAAGGGAACGTCGTAAATGGGAATGTTGATGATGTTGCGGTTGGCTTTGGCGGCGGTGTCGATTTCCTCGATCCATTTGGGAATACATTGGGAGTCACCCAAGTAAACGTGGTTGGCAATATTGATGACAATAACAGGCATATCGCCGTTTTCGTAACCAAAGATCTTGCTGTATCCCGAAGCCAATGCCTGAATGGCTTGCCCGTAGAATCCTGTTTCGTTGGGTTTACCGTCTACGTTGGATTCCCCTTGACACCAGAGCACACCACCTACGTTCAGTCCACCCAAAGGAGCGATCTTGGTGTTGAACATGGCCGTAATATGACGGTAGTCCCCCGGTTCGGTGGCGGATTGGTGTTGGGTCTTATATTGGTTGGCTCTTTGCAAAGCGGATTTCACCACTTCGTTTGCTTCAATGCTCTCTCTGGAAAGCCAGGTTTGAATGTTGGTAGAACCCAAAGCGGCATTAATGATGGCTACAGGTACGTCCAGTTTTTCCCGCATGACCTTGGCGGCATAATAACCGTTGGCCGACATAGAGGCAATGTTGGAACCGCTGGCGGCGTCTACCCATCTGGCCCCTGCAATATCGTAACGGGCAGGCTCAACGGGATTGGAACCCACGGGGTTGCCGTTCATATGCAGAATCCGCATATATTTGTCGTTGGCATTGGCAATTTCTTCGGCGCCGGTTTTTTCCCAATCCAACCGATATTCCATGTTCGATTGCCCTGCGGTCAACCACAATTCCCCAATCACTACGTTGGAAATGGTCTTTTTGGTTTGTCCATTTTCGCTGATCACCAGTCGGTAGGCGGTGTAATCCCCTTTGCGAGGTTTCAGCGATACCGTCCATTTGCCTTTGTTGTCGGCGGTGGCGGTGGCGGTGTCGACAGGTTGCGAAGCAGACCCTGCATACAGATTGGCGGTAACCGTGTTGCCTGTGGTGGCGTTACCGAACAGATTGATTTCTTTGTTTTGTTGGAACAACATATTGTCGGAAAAGAAGTTGGGCATAGAGAAGTTGACCGTTATACCCTCACCGCTGACGTAAGCGTCGAATGATGCTTTTTTTGCGGCATACCCTGCATAGTTGGCAGGGTAGAAGTTTACATAATCTTCATTTCCTTGGGCGATTGCGGCATCAATTGCTTCAAACCGGGAGGCAAGGGATTGGTAGTTGCTTTCGGTTACGGCAGGCAAATCGGAAATCAAAGCGGAAACCGTTTGCTCGGCATTGGCGCGGGCATCCACATAGGCTTTGTTGCAGAAAAACAGGGAGTCAACATTCATGTCCACTTGTTGATAGGCGTTGGCATTGCTCAACAATATGAAACGAATGCGGTTGATTCTGTTGCCCATTCCGTTCAGCGTGTAATAGGGGGAAGACAGCGGTTGGGAGAAGCGACGCCAAGTGGTGTCCAAAGAAAGAGCGCTGTCGTAATCGTAGCCACTACCTTTTGTGCTCACGGCGGTATCGATGAGGTGCAGTTGCATGTGATACCCTGCGGTTTCCACCGAATCGGTTTTCATCATCGCTTCTACATAATCGTATTTGGTGTAGTCGATATAGTCATGGTTAATATCAAAATAGTAGGCGTAGGGTTTTAAATAAGAACCATGGGAGGCAGCCATGTCAATCCGCAAACTGCCATCCCCTGCAAATTTCACGGCATTGTCAATGGCTTTGGTACTGCTCCCTGCCAGAGAAAGCGTACCGGTTTTATTCAAATCAGCGGCAGAATCAAAACCGTTAAACAGCAAGATTTCGGTTTTGGTGGGGTCAATTCCCAGTTCCAATTGCTCATACACCTCTTTTTTGGTCAGATAACTGCTGAAGTTGTCGGGCACAAAGTTTTGATAGGTTTTGCTTCCGTCGGTCAATGCGGCGGTAATTTCATCCAGCAAAGGTTTTACCTCGTCCAAATTGTCTTCGGTGGGTTGGGGAAGTGCGTCGATTTTTTGGGTAATCGAAGTCAAGGCATTGTCTCGCGCGGTTTTGTAATCTTTGGTATACAGCAAAACCCCGTCTACGTAGGTGTCGATTTCTTTGTAAGAGCCGGAATAGTTGAGCATAACAAACCGAATTCGGTCAAATTTTCCTTGCATACCCGCCAAGGTGTAATAGGGGGCGCTTAAATCAAAAACGGCTTTGTTCCAGTTTTGATTCAATACCGCAGTCACTTCATATTCATAGCCACCACCGGCTACGCTGACGGCTTTATCCACCAAGCGTACCTGCATTTTATAGTTGCCGGTCAGGGTAACGTTACTTTTGTATAGGATTTCCAAATAATCGTAATCGGCAAGGGTGTAATAGGTTGCCGATTCAAAGTCGGTGTAATAGGCGAAGTTGCTAACCATGCTATCCAGCGAAGTGGGCATATCAATATACAAACTGCTTGCTCCTTCGGCTTTTTGCGCGGTGTTCAAGGTTTTGGTACCGTTGCCGCACAAGGACAAAATACCCGAACGAGAAAATTCATCGTTTGTGTTAAACCCGTTATACATAACGGCCGTGGCAGTTTCGGCGGAAACGGTGAATAAACCGCACCCCAGACAACTGAACACCATGGCAAGACACAAAATGATGCTGACGATTTTTTTCATAAAAGCCCCTCCGTTTACGAGTGTGTACTGCTGACGTTTGCTAACGTCAGATAAAATTCTTCATAATAACTGTAACAATTTATACCTAAAAAGTCAACCATTATTCTATTTGCATTTTATGCCAAAATCAAGATATTGCCAAAGACCGCCCTTGGGGCGCAACTCCACAAAGACGGTCTTTCAATCAGGTTTATTCTTCTACGGGGAATCGGTCGATCTTGCCGACTACCCTTTTCAGGATATACAACGCATCGACAGAGGAGATTTTCTCATCCCCATCCACGTCGGCAAGGATTGTTTGCTCGTCGGTTAGCTTCACATTGCCAACGATCGCTTTTAGTACCTCCAATGCATCGGTGGCAGAGACCTTGCCGTCCCCTTCCACGTCACCGTAACGAATGGCATTTTCTTTTTCCAACCGAGCAATTTCTGCTTCAGCGGCTTCTAGCTTCGCAAGATTGGTCACGTATCCTTTTTGAGCATCGGTCAAGGCAGTGTAAGCGGCACGAGCGGCGACCACAGCAGGCTTGTCGTCCAACGATTGCACGGTAAGGGCTTCGATTTGGACTTCTACCACCTCGGCGGTCTCCTTATCGGCAACCGCTTGTCGTTCATCCAACAATTCTTTGGCGGCCACGGCGGCTTGTTGGGCATTGCACACGTACACTTGGTCTAACAAAATGGTAAAATCCTCCCCTGCCGAGGTAGGTACCATACGAAAATGCTGCAGATTCAAGGTGTTTCCGGCGTTGTTTTTCACCAATGCGGTAAGGGGGAGTTGAATCAAATTCCATTCCCCATACCGAAATTCATCCACCGCATACTTTGTAATATTGGTCACCGATGCGCCCGGATTTTCATACTCTATGCTGTCCTGCACCTGATTGGCTTCCAAAAACCACGTAGCAAGCTTGGCATTTTCGGGGATCTTCACCCAAAAACAAATATAGTCGGTGGTATAGTTCAAGGTGATATTCTGTGTGCCAAAAAAAATACGGTAATCATCTTTTTTGGTGCAATTGAACGCAAGGCAGGAAGTGCCATACCGCTTGTTCTCAAAATCCATTTTGCCACCGTACCATTCCGAAATCACCAAACCGTCTAAACTTTCGGCATCGCAACGGGAAATGATGCGACACCCGTCGGGGAATCCGTCGGTATTGGGAAGGTAACCTTCATTGGAATAATAGCACGCTCTCAAATTGTCAAACTTAATGGTCAACCCTTTGCGACCAATAATGTGAAGAAACGCATTGGTAATGCGGGAATAATTCATATCATCATGCTTGCTGTTGTCGTGAAGCAGGCTAAACTCCAAGGTCTGCCAACCGGCGTAACCATTGTTGTCGCTGATCGAGGTATTGATTTTGTGGTTGCGACCGTTTTCATCTTGCAACCCAAAATACAACGTGCCGTGATGAGAAAAGTCGTTTCCGGGTTGTACCGATTCGTGGTCATGACCCAACAAGCTCATGTCGTTGACCCAAATATCCAACTTAAAGGTAACCTTACGCAAATCGGAAGCATTTGCCAAAAATCGATTGATCAAATGGAACACAAGGGTGGTAGAGGGGGAATCTTGCGTCAGGGTAACCACGCCGCAACCTTTGCCTTGGGTGGCGTCGGTGGTGTCAAGCGAATGATAATGCAGTGCCTCTTCAAACCCCCATAGCAGTTCTTCTTTTACGGCAAGCCCTTCTCGGTCAACGTAGTGAGAAAACGAATCTTTTTCATAAGCGGTTTGTGCCATAGAAAGTGCCAACACAGGGTGTTGCCCCAAGGAACAAATTAGCGCAACCGTAAGCAACATAGCGCCTAATTTTACCATAAAGCGGTTCATAACCATTCCTTCTTTCGATCCGATTAATTTCATCATACCACCTCACCTCAAATATGGCAAGAAAAATTGCAAGCGGCGGTGGCGGCTCCGACATAACCCTGTCACAATACGCCAAACAAATCTCATACAAACAAAAACGGAAAGACGATACGATCCCTTCGTCTTGCCGTTTTTTGTTTTACGGATAATGCGTCAGCGAGCAATACACCGCCACGTTGCGGCACCCAACAATGCTACTAAATTGACCACCACAACACACGGTCCCGTAGGAAGTCCCATAACGCAAGCCACAAAAAAGCCGATTAGGAAACATCCCACCGAAACTGCGGCGGCGGTAAGCACCACACCCTTGAAGCTTTTGTTTAAGCGCATAGCCGTTAACGCAGGGAAAATTACCAAGGCGGAAATCATGACCGCACCCATCATTTTCATGCCAACCACCACCGTTACAGAGGTCAGCAACGCAATCAACACACGGTATCCTGCGCCTGCGACGCCGCAGGCGGCGGCAAAGGTTTCGTCAAACGTCACCGCAAAAATACGACGATAAAACAGCGTAAACAGCAAAAGCACCGTGATCGAAAGCACCAGGCTGATCACCAGATCCTTGTCAGTCAAGGTGATCACCGAAGCCGAGCCAAACAAACTGCTGCACGCGTCGGCCGTCATACCGCCGTTTAAATTGTATACGATCACGCCGATTGCCATGGCGGAAGATGAGATCACCGCAATGGCGGCATCTCCCTTGAGCCGTCCTTTGGCGGTTAAATGAAACAACAAAAATGATACTACCATAACAATGGGCAGAGTAAATTCCATTTGCCATTCTTGTCCCAAGCCCAGCAATGCCGAAAACGCCAATACACCAAACCCTGCGTGAGACAATCCGTCACCGATCATGGAAAATCGTTTCAGTACCAACGTAACACCCAACAAAGCGGCACATAGTGAGACAAAAAAGCCCACCGCCAGGGCTCGCCATACGATTTTAGATAAATACGGGTCGGTAAATAATTCTGTCAACCACATTACGAATTCCCTCCCAAAAATCGGCGGAACAACGGGGAATGAATATATTCACTTTTGGTTCCGAAAAAATAGGTATCTTCTGCCAAATGCAACACGTGCTTGGCGGCATGCAAAGCGGTTTCAATGTCGTGAGACACCATGACCACCGTCATACCTTGTCGGTTTTTTTCATCAATGATTCGGTATAATTCTGTGGTCACCATGGGATCCAAGCCATTGGCAGGCTCGTCTAAGATCAGCATTTGCGTAGCGGCAGTCAAAGCCCGCGCCAACAGTACCCGTTGCTGTTGCCCCCCCGACAACTCCCGAAAGTCGGTCTTACTTAAATCGGCAATTTCTAGCCGTTCCAATTGTTCTTGGACCTGTTTCTTTTGTTCCTTGGTATAAAACAATCGTTTTTTGTCCCGACCCAACAATCCGGAAGACACAATCTCCTCTACCGTAGCGGGAAAATCTTGTTGCACCTCGGTCTTTTGGGGCAAATAGCCGATTTTGTCTCTGCCAAAGCCCGGGGCAAAGGTCACCTGACCACAAAACTGTTTTTTCAGCCCCAACAAGCATTTAAGCAGGGTGGATTTTCCCGAACCGTTTTCCCCCACAATGCACAAATAGGTGCCTTGTTCTACCACAAAGGACAAATCACGAACCACTTGATTGCGGTTATATTGCAACCCCAAATTGCTACATTCAATCAAATTCACAGCCCCAACGCCTCCTTTAATACCACCAAATTGTTTTGCATCAATGCCACGTAGGTAACGTTAGAATCCCATTCCTCTCGGGTAACGTTATGGCACGAATGCCACATACCCACTTTACCGCCCGATGCCTCGGCAACAGTATTTGCCAACACACGATCGGAAAATTCGGTGCACAACACCATGTGTGAGCGGCTTTGTTTTGCCGCCTGCGTCAATTTGTAAACCGTGGCAAGATCCGCCTCGGTATTGGACGTGCATCCGTCAAAAGCCGCCACGTAGGTCAACCCATACTCATGCGCCAAATAAAAAAAGGGGAATCGATCGGCTACCACCAACGTAACGGGATTTTGCCGCAATATTTCATATTGGTTTTTTAAATCATTCAATTGTTCGCTCAAGGCGGCCGCTCCTTTGGCGTACTCCCTTGCGTGAGCTTCATCTTGTTGCGCCAAGGCTTGTTCTATGGCTTTCACCAACACCAAGGCATTTTGGGGTGTTGTCCAAACGTGCTCGTCTGCTTCGTGATGATCATGTTCATGCTCGTGATGGTGATGTTGTTCCCCTGTCATAAGCAATTCCACATGATCGGTCAATCGAATAACCGTTTTGTCGGTCATGTCGCATTGGGAAAGCATGGTTTCGATCCACCCGTCGCTCTCGCCGCCGTTGTAAATAAACACGTCACAGTTTTTGATTGCCACCAAATCGCTGACCGACGGCTCATATGCATGAACCTCGCCACCCGGCGGCAGCAACATGGTAACCTCTGCCCGCTCTCCGCCGATTTGCCGTGCAAAATCATACGCAGGAAATATGGTGGTCACCACCTGTAATTTTTCTTTATTTTCCGTCACGGCGGTACATCCGCACAACGCCAAAACAAGGCATAGCGCCAAACAAATCAACCGTTTCATGTTTATTGTCCTCCGCAACCGTCGCAAGTGCCCATAAGGGTGGTTTTGGCGGGATCTAACACAAATCCGCTGGTAGCCAACATTTGCTCCATATGTGCCGAGACCGACCGATCCAAATGATACAATTTTCCGCAAGACACACAACGGCAATGCAAATGCTCATGACAGCACTCGGTCATAATTTGGTACAAAAAATGACGACTGTTGCCTCGCACAAAACGGCGCACCGCCCCTTCTTGCACCAAGCGGTCCATCAATCGGTATACCGTACTTTTTCCCGGCACCCGTTCTCCGCTCAGTCCCGTAGCAATTTGAGAAATGGTCATGGGACGATCGGCATTTTCTTGTAAAAACGTCAATAACGCTTGTTTTTGTTCGGTATGATAATTTTTCATACAATACGCACCCTTGCAAAATGAGAGTTACTCTCATTTTATAAAATAGAAGTCCACTTGTCAAGATGTACAACAAAAAAAGAAGTGTTGTTTTCGGTCAAAACAGACACTTCCTTTTTGGGGGTATGTGTTCAATACAAAAAAATCGGTTCACGCCAAGCGGCATTGGGCGTATTCCATTGCAATACCATGGTTTTCGTATAGGTTTCGGTTTGATCGTTTTGCCGAATCTCGTATCCCTTTGACCGATCGATCGATGCATGGTAAATCACGTAAGTCCCCTTGATCGGTCGGTTGGTTTTGGTTTTGGTATGCTCAAACACAAGTGTTTGCTCGCCCAGTACCAATTCAAACCGTGTGAAGGAAGGATTGGCGGTAATCGTCATGTCGCCCAATTGTCGTTGCTGTTGCAAAACCACTTGATCGTACCGTTCCGCGGGCGGAAGCAAATCCCCCTTTTTCACCACCGCAGACTTGGTGTAGATTTGCCCGATGTCCAATTGCTGTGCCAATTGCAAAACGTTTTCTTCGTACTGCACTTCCCGAGGCAAAAACCAACAATCTACCCGATGAATCCCTCTTTCATACAGCAATCTTTTGATTTCAGACGGCTTGGCGCATCCAATCACCGCCGTACCGTGAGCACTTGCCACCACCAAAGCGGTGTCGTAACCGTCTCCTACCGCCATGACCTCATACTGACGGGAAGAATAATTGGGAACAAACGAAGCCCCTACAACGACAATCGCCAACAAACCTGCAACGGCAGTTTTCCCCCATCCGGGAATCCGCCGACGCAAGCAATACACCAGCGCCACCGCAACAACCGCCGCCAAAAAGGCGATCCAACACCACACGGTGGCGAATTGTACCGAAGCATACGGCAGATCGCCCAAGGTGTGAGACAATTCCACCAACCCGTCGGCACATGCTCCTCCCAATTTCAAAATCCACAGCGCAACCGATTCCAGCCCGGGAACCAAACTGAGCACCCCGCTGAGCAAGCCTGTGAGCAAAACCACCGACGCCAACGGAATCCCCAATAAATTGGCAATAGGAGAAACAAGAGAAACGGTATAAAACCGCAGCAAACTGCAAGGCAAGGTGGTAAACAGCACCGACAAGGTAACACCCACACCGCCAAATAACCATACAAAGAATTTCCCGTTCCGCCACGAAAGAGGAAGCAATCGCAACAAGGCATCGGTCACGGGAGCGGCAAACCACAAAATACCAAGGCAAGACAAAAACGAAGCCAAAAAGCCGATGTCACCGGTGGCAAAGGGATGAAACAACAAAATCAGCAAAGCGGCGGCACCCAAGGTATTTAACCCGTCAGGCACGCGATAAAACAACGACAGCACCGCCCAAAAGGTGAACATGATTCCCGCTCGCACCGCTGAAAACGGCATGCCAACCATAAAAATAAAACTCCATACCATCAGTAGACTCAGCACCTTGGCATATCGTTTTTTGGTACGCAAAATCACAAACAGCCCGACCAGCAACCCGCTTAGGGTAGAGGTGTGCAATCCCGAAACCGCCACCATATGACCCATGCCGCACCGAGTAAAATCCTCGTAGGTTTGGTTAGAAAGGCCTTCGGTATCTCCCAAGCAGACACCCGAAACCAACGCCGCCGAATCACCCGACAAATTTTGATTGAACCAAGTTTTCATGGTTTGACGTGCCGAATAACAATAGTAATACACCGTTTTTTCCACGCCTGCTTCGGTCAGGGTGGTATCATAAGAAACCGTACCGTTTAACCAAATGCGGTTGGCATATTGCTTGGCTCGACCCGCTTGTGAAATGGGTTTTAAATACACCTGTCCTTGCAATACCTGCCCCGGCACGTAGGTTTTTTGACCGTCGGTACGCAATCGCAAGCGAAGCGAGGAGCCGTCTTCATACACCCCTGTTGCATCCACTACGTAATAATGCGCGGTGTCATACAAGCCGTCTTGCTCCACCACCGTCATGGTCAAGGTCTTGGTGGTATTTTCCACCGATGCAAGAGGAGTCACCACAAAAGCGGTGGTAAGACACAACAGTAACAACGAACAGGTGACCGCAACCGTAAAGCATTGACACCACGCCCAATGATGCCGATTGCGAAACCTGCGTCGTAAAAACAGCAGGACCACCGCCGCTGCCCCAAACAAAGGAAGAGCGATCCATGCCGCCGTATCGCCCAGCATTATATAGGCAAAACTGCAACCGAACAAGGTAAACCCGATCAATGCCAACGGCCTGCGCACAAGATCCCCTCCCTTCTCTTTTTTCGACTTTCAGTATACCACAGTTTTTCTTTTCAAGCAATAAGCAAAGACGCCTTGGCGTTCCCAAAGGTGACCCAAGGCAGTTTTTCTTATTAATTTGTTAATCAAATGGATTATTCCACTTTG
>JAZRFL010000161.1:0-2390 GCA_045661365.1 Acutalibacteraceae bacterium
ACGAGCATTTTGACGACGGTAGGGCGAAAATCCGCCTTCATAAATCGTGGTTCAAGTCGCCATGCTTTGGCTAAGGTCAATATTCACGGGTCGGTAGAAACTTCCGGTCCCAATGCCCACGGCAGCTGCTATATCGGCGCCAAATCCAATCCCAATGCCGCACACGGTACCACCTGTAACAAGTACCAAAAATGGCCGGCTGTAAAGTAATACGGTAAAAAATTCCCACAACAGCATCTGTTGTGGGAATTTTGTTTGACTGAAAATAAAATGCGGATTGCCACGCCCCTATGGGGCTCGCAATGACAGAGACGAGTAGGTTGGTTGCGTAACCCTGGAATTTAGTTTGGGCGATAAGTAACTTATGGTTTCAATAAACTAAATTCCCCAATTTGTCATTGCGAGGGGCCACCGAAGGGTGTCTCCCGTGGCAATCCGCATCCCCATGGTCCTCGAAACGTAGTAGGGGACAGCAAGGGAAAACGAGCGGTAGCTTCTTTTGGTGGGTCACGCAAAAAACGCCCTGCTATGGTCAAAGGTGCCATAGCAGGGTACTTTGGTATCGCTTGGGTAATCCTACTGTGATTTTTTTGAATACGTGAGGCTTATTTTTCGACCGATATTTCATCTGCGGTGAATTCCAAAACGTCTTGAACGTTGCATTGCAAGATATTGCATAGATCGTTGAGCGTTACCGTGCTGATAGGGCGGTTGTGCTTCAGCCGATCTAACAAACTGCGGCTTATGCCATGTTCGTTGATTAGTTTATAGGTGGAAATCCCTTTTTCTTTTAGTGTTCGATAAAAAGGTTCATAAGAAATCATCATATCACCTCATATGTATTATGATAATTTCTGCTCTATTACTTGACAATGCTCTACAAAACGAGTATAATACCTATACTCTATTACTGGAGCACAGACGAAAAGAGAGGGAAATTACAATGAGACAATACGGTAAACTCTTGGCATGGCTATTAACGGTTGCGTTGTTGGTTTGTTGTACTGCATGCGGCGACAGAAAACAAGCGGAAGTGAGTGTACCAAGTCAAGCAGACCTCACAACTTCTGACGAAAATACACAGGCAACGATATCGGCTCCGAAGGAGCCTGAAGTAGAACCCGAACCGGAAAAGGTTTCGATTTCCGGCGATATACGGGTTGGGGAAACTTTGATTTTCGGGAGCTATGAACAAGACAACAATTCGAATAATGGGAAAGAACCCGTTGAGTGGATCGTGTTGGCCAAGGAAAACAACCGTATTTTGGTGATCAGCAGATATGGGCTCCTTCAACAGGAAACGAGTTCGATTTGGGAAAAAAGCGGTATACGCTTGTGGTTGAATGGTGGCTTCTATATAGTAACATTTTCCGAAGCGGAACAAGCGACAATTTTAACGACAACAGTAGAAGCCAGCCGGAATTCTAAACATTGGAAAGTAGATTCCGGAGCATCAACCCAAGATAAATTGTTTTTGCTAAGTGAACAAGAAGCAAAAGAATACTTTTCTGATGATAACTCTAGACGATGTTTTCTTACTCAAAGTACGATAGCAAACAGTCAATATATTTCGGAGTATATTGGCAGGGAATATGTTGGTTCATGGTGGTTACGAACTCCTGGTATAAGCGGTAATAGTATTGAATGTGTCTCGGATACCGGAGAAATACACCATGATGGTTATGCCTATTTTAGCACATGCGCAGTCCGCCCTGCCATGTGGCTGGAAATTGATGCATAAAAGATAGGGGAATATAAAATGAAGAAGATAATATACCTTTTATTATGTTGTGCGATGTTGTTCTCGGTGACCGCTTGCAGTAAGGTGGAGCTTCCTGAGAATTTAGCGGTTGGCGAAACCTTTACGTTTGGTGAATATGAGCAAGGGAACGGTATAGAACCCATTGAGTGGATGGTGTTGGCTAAGGAAAGTGATCGTATTTTGGTGATCAGCTTGTACGGCTTAGAATGCAAGGAGTTTCATTCGACGAAAGAAACCGTCTCTTGGGAAAACAGCGACTTGCGAAATTGGTTGAACGAAGAATTTATGGAAGAAGCGTTTAGTCCGGCAGAACAAAACACCATAAAAACCGTGACTTTGTCTGATACCCCGAATCCTGACTATGGAACAAAACCGGGGAAAGATACAGAAGATCAAGTGTTTTTATTAAGTATCAGCGAAGCAAATCGATATTTTGCATCGCAGGAGGATCGTAAATGTGAACCGTCGAAATATGCAACAACGGCAGAACATATTAGTATAAAAAGTGGTCGTTGTCGCTGGTGGCTTCGTTCACCGGGGGACAACGGAGCAAGTGCAGCATATGTGAAAGCAAGCGGTAATATAGGCGAGGATGGCTTGGTTGTTGATAATCAAACTACTTGTGTCC
>JAZRFL010000162.1:0-27569 GCA_045661365.1 Acutalibacteraceae bacterium
GGTTGCCGCTTGAATTTGTGCCAAGGTGGCACCGGTGGCAATGGTAAGTCGATTGTTAGAGAAAATAGCCAAGGTTTGTTCGCTGGCACTGCTAGCTATTTTGTCGGAACGCCAAATGCCGGTTTCGGGGACTGTCGGGAATTTGGAACTCTTTGCCCAAGTAACGATGTCGTTGGTGTCGTTGGCATCGGTAACTTTAACAAACACGTAGCAGGCGGGTTGGTTTGCAGGAATGGTTACTGTTGCTTTGTCGGTAAGACTAACATTCATACCAGGATAGATTTTGGAAGATTGATTACCGGTCAGTTCAACGGTCAAGCTGTTTTTGGTGAAATAGATAACTCGGTTTGGTGCGGCATCAAAAATACCGGCAATGGTGGTAAAAGAGGAGCCCGCATATAACACGATCAAAGCAAGAATCAAAGTGATGATGCGAAACGACGGCTTTCTATGGTCGTTTTTTTGGTTTTGTATTGCCACGGGACTCCCTCCTTTTTAAACAAAATTGAAGTGAAAAATCGAACGATTAAATTACAGTAGAAGCGGTAGCATAGGCTTCGGCCACCGTATGGGCGGTGGATTGTACCGCACAAGCTCTTACGGTGAGTTTTACCGCGGTATCGCTTATGCTACTAATGTCAGCATTGGTTAAATCCGAATCTATGGTGACAGTAGCAATGGTATTAAAGGTTTGGGCGCTTGTGGATTGTGCCACTTCCTTGTAGTAGTAACTACTGGAACTACTGTATCGGGTAAAGCCGCTGTCGACCGCAAAGGTGAAGTAGTCAATGCTGTTGGGCTCGGTGGTTACCGGGCGAATAAACACGTAGCAGGGCAGGGAGTTGGCGGGTACGGTCACCTTGGGGCCGTTGCTGCCGATGGTGATGACTTGACCGGGAAGCATTTTATGAGAGCCGGTAGAAGCGGCAACGGAATTTAACGTGATGGTAGCATCGTCAATTTGCAAAATGGGAGCGGTATCGGTGGTGAAAAGCCAAGCGTTTGTATGATATGAAACCCCGGAAGCCAAAACGATCAATGCCAACAAAAGAACAAACACCGAATTTTTCATGGGTTTTAATTGAAAACGCAATTTTCTTTTTGAGGAATTGGTTTGACTCACAGGACTCACACTCCTTTACATTATATTATAATATAGGCAAAATCACCCAAAGGTTGCCAAATTACAGGTGAGGTTTGGCAACGGCAAAAGCTTCTTCTACCGACAAGCCGGAAAGCTGTACGTAGCAAAACTTGGCGGTCAAGCCGGCATCTTGAGCATCAACATCGAGATTGTTTGTGTTAATGTCGGTGGTACCGTCTTTCATATATTCGCGGGCGGTAACGTAGCCGTTGCCTTTGGAGTTGCCCAAAATATCATTTTGACCACTTGCGGTGGGGAATACATAGGGGTTTTGGTTGACGGTTAATTGCTGACCCGCCGTGCCAAAGGTACGGTAATAGTAGCCGGCGTTGCCGGGTACTGCTGTCCACATGTTATTATATTGCCAGGTAACGTAATCACCAAAGTTACCACTTTCTATGCAACGGGAAAACAAATAGCCTGCTTCACTGCCTGCTTGAATCACGCAGTTGGGGGAGGTAACCGCAATTTCGGCACCGGGTAGCAGTTTGAAAGTACCGGCACCTTTGGTCGTTATGACCATGCTACTGCCCACAAAAACGTTGGGCTCCCCGTCGCCTACCGCTTGCAACCAAGCTGTGGTGGTACGAAAGGGTTGTTGGGATTGTTGTGGCTCTTCGGACCGGGTGAAAACGTAAGGATAAACCAAAACAACGCACAAAAGCAAGAGAATGACCAACTGAATGATCGCCTTGCGACTGGAACGGTTTTGCTTCATTTTCACACACTCCTTACCAATGAGAATGGTACAAATGGGTACAATAATCCCTTTATACGAAATGATTATAGCATAAAGGTTTTATAAAATCAACAACTTTTTTGAAAAAAACAGCCCACTCGAACCAAAAAAATGAATCGAGAGGGCAAGAGTTGGTGGAAATGATCGATCAATTGGCATCTAACGTAGGTTTAACAGCCGAAAATGCCTGAGAAAGGGTAAGGTTCTTTTGCTGAATAGCCACCGCTCTGAAATACAAGGAAACGTCGGGATTGGCTAAATCGGCGGCGACAATGTCGCTTCCGTTACGTTTTTGGGAGCGGCAGGTAACGTAGCCGTTTGCCATAGAGGTACCGTTGCGGTCGTTGTCGACCAACCCTTCTAAAATCTGAAAGGTTTGCGATTCGGTCAAGGGACCGTCTTCTACATCACCTACTATGCGGTAGTAATAATCGTCATAATTCTGACTGACGAAGGTGTTGTTAAAGTCAAAGGTGTGCATAGAAGTGCGAGAGATCCACCATGTAGGCCCAAAAGACCAGGCAAACTTGGTGTCGTTATCGCCGTAGTTGGACTCGGCGGCAAAATTCAATTTAAAGGTGCCCGAATCATCGTCTTTACGGGGCAGACGAACTTCAAAACCATAGCCCGAACCTTCAGAATCAGAAAAGGTAAAATGAACCAGATTGCTTCCGTTTTGAAAATATTGTGTGTTACAGTAAGGGGCTTTGTTGCTTGGGAGTGCGGCGATTTCACCGGCAATGGTTCCGCTGTAATCTACGCGGAAAGCAACATCGCCGTGCTCGGTCGTACCAACGGTGTTTCCCAACGACAAATCGTTGCTGGCGGTGGGGTCGGGGTCGTAATACATACGGACGGAAGCGGTGGTGTGAGGGGTATACATTTTGAAGTATACGTACACAGAGGTGCTGTCATAAGCAACCCACATTTTTATGTTCGAGTCAATGGTACCGGTAAACGGGGTTGTACCTCCGTTGCTTAAATAGGCGGTTAAGTGGTCGTCATAGGTATCATTGGCAGAGTCAAAATAAAAGTGTTTGCTGGTTTGATAGGTAGGGTCGAGCTTACCGTCTATTACAAACTCGCTCATAGGGAGAAACTCGGTCCCGATGTTGTAATCCAAAAAATCTGCTGCGTTGGCGTTCCCTTTGCCTTTTACAAACAAATAACAGGGTTCACTGCCTGCCTCTACGGTAACGGTTGGGTCTTTTGCGATTCTTTCGCTCGGCACCAAACGCTGACCGTCGCCAACGGTTTCACCAAAAGAAAGGTCTAAGTTTTTACCGCTGACAAACACGTTTTGTGCCGTAGCGTCATAGGCGTTTAACCATGCGGTGGTAGAGGACAAAAGGGCGACCGAAACCAAAACCACCACCAATAAAATCGGTAGTTTGCTTTTTAAAACCGTATGCAAATGATTGTTATGACTCTTGTTTTTGGGGTTGTGCACAAACTTCCCCTCCTTTTTTAGAGTTTACAGGAAAAGCAAATTGTTAATTTTGGGCAAAGATTCGAACAGCCTCAGCATAGGCCTGATCCAATTCTATGTGAGACCTCTGAATAGAGCACACCTCGAACTGTAGGGTTACGTCGTTGTTAGCATCGGCACTTTGCAACATTTCTTGGGTTACGGTGCTTTTGACAAACACGTGACCGTCGGTGTAGTCGTTGTCTTCATCGTTGTAGCAAGCGCCGCTGCGCAAAATGGGGAAGGTGTAATCTTCGGCAACAACACCCTCGCTCAGCTCTGCTTCCTCGTCACCGATCACCTTGTAGTAAATACCGGTTTCATTAACAAAGGGGTTGTTTTCGTCGTCTAACTCAAAACTGAGCATGCTATCATACCACAACCAAAAGCTTTGACCAAAGGCCAAGGTCATTTGCTCGTCTTCATATTCTGTATCGAAAGAAGCGGCGGCGACGCTAAGCTTGAAATAAGGATTGCCGTTTTTGGTGTCGTAGTAACTGTTGTTGCGGGGCAGGCGGATTTCGTACCCGTAACCGCCTAAGGTATCTTTGGCGTTGCCGTTTATATCGCCTTTAAATTCAAAGAAAACAGCGTTGGGGTTTTCGGCGTTTTGGCAGTCGTTCTGGGAATAAAAATAGTCATACATGGAGCCACTGCCGTACCCGATCTTTTCACCGGCGGTGTTACATTCTGCGTAAATGCCGTTTACTTTTGGACGTTCATCGGCAGGGAAAAATTTAGCTTCTGCATCTCCTTGGGTGAGAACGTCATCATGGTTATTAAATTGTTGTTCACGATTGCTTACGAGAACATCTTCGGTGAAAATATCGGGATATTGGGAATAATCGATGTTTTCCCGGCTTTTTGGGTCGGGGTCCCAATAAACACTGAAATAGTCAGAATTATTGCCCCCTATATATGTGCCGCGATTTAGGTAATAATCGTTATCATAAATTTTGGCAAACAAATATACGTAGTCGTGGTCATAAGCCACCCACAATTCCATAGCGTGTTGGGCTTTGGCACTATTTACTCCGCTTGCGAGTACATCGGCCAAGGGTTGATAGGTTAAGGCAAAGTTTGCATTCCCGTTATAATAAGCTTGGTTTACATCGCCACTGTGATGGCTGGATTCGGAATAATAGGCTTCCAGACCGGGGTAGGCAGACCAGGCACTGTTAAAATACCAACCGGTTCGGTGGGAACCGTCGGCATTGTCGTACATAGAGTCCAACTTGCCGTCCACCACAAAACTGCCGTATTGTTGCCAGTCGGAATGAATGTAGTAATCAATATAATCGGACAAATTGTCTGATTCGGTGGGTTTCATGAACAAATAAGCAGGTTCACTTCCTGCTTGAATGGTAGCAGAAGGGTTTTTGGCAATGGGGGTGTTGGGCATCATAAAATATTCCCAATCATCTTCGGCGGCAACCACCTCTAAGTTACTGCCCGAAAAGTTGTTGATAATAGGGTCGGACTGAGAGGTAAGCCAGGCAAACACGCCGCCAACTACGCTTCCTAACAATAATAATATGCAAAGAGATATGGCCAGCACTTTTTGCTTGGTAGACAACGGGCGTTTTTCAACCGTTTTCATATCTTCACACTCCTAATCTGTTAAAAATGGGTACACTACACCCATTAATGCTAATAAGTCACAATGAGTATAGCATATTCCGAGTGTAAAGTCAATGACCGAACTCCAACTTTTTTTTGAAAATCCTTGACTTTTTTAGGGGTAGGTGATAAACTTAGAGCAAATCATTTAATGCGTTGACAAAGGAGCCGTACCCTTTACACCGTTTGCCAGAGAGGATTTGCCGTGGGCTGTAAGCAGATCCAAACAAGGAATTGGGTTACATACCGCCTTTGGAGTGCCGCCGTATTCAAGGTGTGCCGCGTGACCTGCGTTATGGGGTTGCAAAGTGACGGCGTTTGCCGTAATTTGGGTGGAACCGTGGAGTAAGTGCACTTCATCCCTTGTGGGGTGAGGTGTTTTTTGTTTGTACGGAAACCGCAGTTGGGGATTTAGTTTATTTACATTATATATAAATAAAATACATTATACATTTTGGAGATGAAAATCATGATTCAAGTAAAATTGAGAGATGAATTTCGTGAATTCGAAGCCGGTGTTTTGGCGGGCGACGTAGCGAAAGAAATCAGCATGGGGTTGTATCGTAACTGCTGTGCTTGTTTGATCGACGGTCAGGTTGCCGATTTGCGCACGCCCTTGACCGAAAACTGTGAAGTTACCTTTTTGACCTTTGACGACAAAGAAGGGCAAAAGGCATTTTGGCACACTGCTTCTCACATTTTGGCACAAGCGGTAAAACGCTTGTATCCCAACGTGAAATTGTGCATTGGGCCTGCCATTGACGGCGGTTTTTATTACGACTTTGACACCGACGAAGCTTTTACGCCCGAAATGCTTACCGCAATTGAAGGGGAAATGAAAAAAATCGTAAAAGAAAACATTGAACTGGAACGATTTGAACTGCCTCCCGCCGAAGCCATGCAATTGCTTGCTGACATGGGCGAAACCTATAAGGTAGAATTGGCACAAGAACATGCCGACAAAGGGGAAAACATTTCCTTCTATAAACAAGGCGACTTTACCGACCTGTGTGCCGGCCCGCACCTGATGAACACCGGTGTGGTCAAAGCCTTTAAATTGACTCAATGCACCGGCGCTTACTGGAGAGGGGATGCCAAAAACAAAATGCTTTGCCGTGTGTACGGTACTGCTTTCCCCAAAGCCAGCATGTTAGAAGAACACTTGGCTCGCATTGAAGAAGCCAAAAAACGTGACCACAACCTGCTGGGTCGTCAACTCGGCTACTTCACCACCAGCGAATACATCGGTCAAGGGTTGCCCATAATGCTTCCCAAGGGTGCTCGTATTATTCAAACTCTGCAACGGTTTGTGGAAGACGAAGAAGAACGCCGTGGTTGGTTGCTGACCAAAACTCCCTATATGGCAAAGAGCGATTTGTACAAGATTTCCGGTCACTGGGATCATTACCAAGACGGTATGTTTGTCATGGGTGACGAAGCAACCGACGACGAAGTGTTTGCCTTGCGTCCCATGACCTGCCCCTTCCAATACCAAGCTTACCTGAACAAAGCCCGCTCTTACCGTGATCTGCCCTTGCGGTACAACGAAACCTCTACCTTGTTCCGTAACGAAGCAAGCGGTGAAATGCACGGGCTGATTCGTGTACGTCAGTTTACCATTTCCGAAGGCCACTTGATGTGTACCCCCGAACAGTTGGAGGATGAATTCAAGGGTTGTTTGGAATTGGCGATCTTCATGCTCAAAACCTTGGGCTTGTACGAAGACGTTTCTTACCGTTTCTCTCAATGGGATCCCCAAGATACCGAAAAATACATCGGTACCAAAGAACAATGGGACGAAGCCCAAGGTCTTATGGAACGCATTCTCAACCATTTGGAAATTCCCTATGAAATCGGTGTTGGCGAAGCCGCCTTCTACGGTCCCAAGTTGGATATTCAAATCAAAAACGTACACGGCAAAGAAGATACTCTTATTACCATTCAGATCGACCAAATGTTGGCGGAAAAATTCGGCATGGAATACACCGATTCCGACGGCGAGAAAAAGATTCCCTGCATCATTCACCGCACCTCCATTGGTTGCTACGAAGGCACCCTTGCCTTGCTGATTGAAAAATATGCGGGCGCTATGCCCATGTGGCTGTCTCCCGAACAGGTACGGGTATTGCCCATCTCGGAACGGTTGTTGGAGCAAGCCCAAGAGGTGACTGCTGAGCTGAAAAAAGCAGGTCTGCGCGTTACTTGCGATACCCGCAGTGAAAAGATCGGCTACAAGATTCGGGAAGCCCAAATGGAAAAGGTCAATTACATGCTTATCATTGGTGATAAAGAAGCCGAAAGCGGTACCGTTTCGGTTCGCAAACGGGGTGAGACCGGCGACATCGGTTCTATGCCTCTTGCCGATTTCGTTGCTATGGCAAAAGAAGAAATCGACACCAAGAAGATTGGCTAACAGCAAAATCCTCCGAGGAAATCTCGGAGGATTTTTTTATCACACATCGGTCGGCTTCACATAGTATGACAGTGAAGGCTCGAAAGGAGGCTGACAACAATGTGTGGTAACAACAATTGCTGGATCTGGATCATTGTGATCCTGTTGCTGGTTTGCGGCTGCGGTAACGGCAGTGCTTTCGGCGGCAACAACTGCGGTTGCGGTAACGACAACGGTTGCGGTTGCGGCTGCTAAGGCAGGGCAATCCACAAAAAAGACCTCTTGCAAAAGGGGTCTTTTTTGCTGTGCGAAAAAATTTCGGGTTCCCCTTGCAACCCAATTTATGGCGTGATATAATAAACATAATATAGGTGCAAATTCTTTTGTGCCAAAGGAGGAATCATTATGGCAAGAAAACAGTTATTAACCCGCGGGATCAGTTTGGTATTAACCTTGCTGTTGCTGATTGGTTTGCTACCGATGGGCGGTTTGACTGCTGTGGCAGAAACAACCGCTTTAACGTTGGACAGTTTGATCACCGTTGATCTGCCTGCCAATAGCGAAACGGTAACCCTTACCTTCACTCCGGAAGAAGATGGTTATTATGCCATTTATTCCCAAGACGGTTATGATCCTTGTGTCACGATTTTGGATTCCGAAGGGAACGAAGCATGGCACGATGATGACAGCGGGGAAGGCTACAATTTTTATGTAAAAGGGATTTTCCGCAAAGGTGAAACCTATTTGGTGGAGGTACACTCTTTGAATGATGAAGGGGAAACCTGTACGATCGGGGTTTGTACCGCACGCGAGGTGCAAACGATCGAACTGAAACAGGAAGCAGACCGTTCCACCGTAATCGAAGGGTACGAATATGAAACGCTTGATTTGAGCGGGCTGGAGCTGACCGTGACCTTTACTGACGACAGCACGGTTCTTTGGTCATATGATAAGTGGAAGTACGGTGAGAATTCGGAGTATTTCGAGTGTGATATTTATCATAATGACACTATGATCAACGACGACGGTGATTATTGTGTTGCGTTTTATTGCGACGGTGCGGAATATTTCTACCCGTTAGAACGGATCCCCTCTCCGGTGAAATCCATTACCTATAACGGTGCTCCCATTGTGTTGTTGGAGAATAGCGGTGGGTATCAAGAAGAGCATTTCATTTATGATTACGAAGTACCGAGTGATGCTACCTTTACCATTGCTTTTAACGACGGTACCAGCGTGACCGGTACCGAGCAAGAGCTGGAGGAACAATTGGAGTATGACCGGATTTATTATGATTCCAATCAATCGAATGTTCCTTGGGTGTTGGGTACCGACAATGAGCTTAAGGTTTTGTATTTAAACGTTACCACTACCATTCCGGTTCACGTGGTGACGACTCCCATTGAAAATGTTGTGGTGCATTCGGCACCTACTTGCAAATATTACTTTGGTGATGTGAGCAATGGGTATATGGAAGATGGTGCGTATTATTTCATTCCGAAAAACTTGAACGGCCTGTCCTTTACCGCCACCATGAAGGACGGCACTACCGTAACCTACGATGACGATGATATTATGATGGGAAATCAAACCATCGACGGAAACGAGTATGATATCGAACGCGTTACCCTGACCCAACCCGGTAAGGTTATGGTTACCTTAACGTATTTGGGGTTCGATATTACGTACGAAGTAACGGTTGCGGCTCCCCTTGTCCTGTCTACCAAAGAGGCAACCGAAGCGGATATTACGCCCGGGGGAACGGCAGTCTTTTCTTTCGTTCCGGAAGAAGATGGCTGGTATGTCGTGTCTTCCGAAAATGGGAATGACCCTCGTATAAGTGCCTATGACATTAACGGCAACCAAATCGATTCCGATGACGATGGCGGCAGTGGGTATAATTTCTTGTTGCGTGTACATATGACAAAAGGGGAATCCTATTTCTTTTGTGTGAATAGCTATAGCGATAAAGGGGAACAGTTATCGGTTGAGGTTTACAAAACCGGCTCCGTGCAATCCATTTCGCTGAAAACACCGGCCAATCATCCCAATGTGATTGAAGGGTATGAAGAAGATACCTTTGATTTAAGCGGTTTGGAATTGAATTTGCATTTGGATAACGGCAGCACCGTGGTTTGGTCGTATGATGAATGGCGGCTGGATGAGGGCGATTCGGCCATACATCACGTTTACACGGTTTCGTTTGAGAAAATCATAGAAGAGGATGCCTGTGAAGCGGTGTTTACCTGTGATGAGGCAAGGTTCGTTTATTCGTTGGAAATCATTCCTTCTCCGGTAAAATCCGTTACGTATCATGGTGACCCCATTGAATTGATTGAGAATACCAACGGGTGGATAGAAGGGGATTACTATTACTACAGTGTCGGTTTCCTCTATGAAGCTATTTTTACCGTTGCTTTTCACGATGGTACCGAAATTACCGGCACACTTGACGAGATCAATGACCAATTAGAACGTGGTTATATCGATTACTTCGCCGATCAAGCGGGAACCCATTGGGTGCTTGGCACAGACAATAAAATCGATGTTTTCTGTTTGGGGGTAAACACGATCGTTCCGGTTCATATTTTACCCTGTCCTTTCACCCGGGTAACAGTAAATTCCGCTCCTTCTCGTCAATATTATTTCGGCGCCGAATTGTATGGATATATGGAAGAAGAGAAGTACTGTTTTTATCCCGGGGATTTAACCGGTTTGTCTTTTACTGCTACTTTGCAAGACGGTTCTACCGTAACCTACCATGGGGACGATATTGATATGGACGAAGGGACCATTGACGGGTATCCCTATGAAATACATGAGGTTGTGGTTACCGAGCCCGGTAAGGCAACGGCTACTTTGTATTATAAAGGGTATGCGATCGAATATCCGTTGGATGTGCTGGCTTCTCCCATTGAAAAAGTAGAGATAATCCAAGATGCCTCTCGTTTGGAATATGAGGGTACCTTCTATCCTTTCTTGGATGGCATGCAAGTGTGTGTTACCTTTACCGACGGTTCCAGCGAAACCGTAACACTAAACGAGCAAACCATTACCTATGAAATGGAACACATTTGCAGTTTTAAAGTAGGGGAATGGGATGCGTACGTGAAATACGCGTACGATTACGATACCAACAAAGAGTATTATGAAGTTTGGTGCTTGGATAAGATGGCAGCCTATACCGGCTTCCAATTTGACTATGACGCCAAAATAGAAGACATGACCGTAGTCCAATTTAATCCGGACATAAACGGCACCGTTTTGCAGTTGTTGTATGAAGACGGAACGCAAAAAACGGTAACCTTGAACAGTTTGGTGTCCGAGCCCTATCCCAATGGGAGCACTCACGGGTATGCTTCAACCGAATTGGGCATTGGCTATTACACAATTGATACCGAAGAAAAAGATGGTGTGATTATTGGTTATGATTTTTCTTTTGTAGGGTTTCATGAAAAGATTTTCCTTGAACAGGGACGGGTAGGCGACCTGACCAACGACGGTAAGATTGGCGCAGACGATGCGTTGGAGGTTCTGAAAATGGTGGTTGGGAAATCACAAGTCACCGCCGACAAGAAAATGGTTGCCGACGTGAACCGAGACGGTAAGATTGGCGCCGACGACGCTTTGGAAATTCTGAAAAAGGTCGTTGGTAAGGACAGCATTCTGTAAGGAAAAATCGGTTTTAAGAGAAATGAAAAAACAAGGTGTGGGCCGTCGGCTCACACCTTACTTTTTTATATGATTTTTGGTATCATTTATCGGTCGTCGTTGTTTTTTCTTACTTTCGATTGCCACAGTCGCCGCCGCCGTTGGTTGACTCGTATGTTCCATACCACAAGGACGATAATTGCGGAAAGCAACAGAAGCACCGGCACGTAAAACCAGGGGGAGGACAACACCGCCATAACACCTTTTTTGGTGCGATCCCACATAAAAGAGCCGGTATCTCGCTCACAGGCGGTTTGGGCAACCAAATTGATGGTACCGATCTCTTCTCCCGCACACATGACGGTGGCGGTACCCAGTACAGCGCCCTTTTCAATGGGGGCTTCTAAGGTGGTAGCGGTAATGTGAGGAACCAAAATTACGTTGTCTTGAGACTGTTTGGGTACCATGGCGAAAAATTCTTTTTCGGGAACCAATTTGACGTAATCGGTTTCGTCGCACAAAGTGACCTTGATTTCTTCCACCGGTTGGGTGGTATTGATCACGTTTTTGTATTCCAACTCGGTAAATGCCCAGTACAACAGATCGTAGGTAGTATCAAATTCTTTGTGTACGTCGTAGCCGTTAAGCTTTTCGGCAGGGCAATTCATAACGACCGACAAGTACCGTTGACCGTCTTTTTCGGCAAGGGAAACCAGGTTTCGGCCTGCGGCATCGGTATAGCCGGTCTTGAGTCCTTGTACCCGTTTGTAGTACCAACTGGACGAGGGATTGATCATGTAATTGGTGGTGGTGTAGGTGCGCTCGTCGCTCATGTTGGTTTTGGGCAAGGTATAGGTTACGGTGGAACAGATCTTGGTCAGTTCGGGGTGTTGTATGATCTCTTTTGCCAACAAATACAGATCATAGGCGGTGGTGACCTGACGGTCGTCATGTAATCCGTGGGGATTGACGTAGACGGTGTTTTTCATTCCCAGTTGCGCGGCTTTTTGGTTCATCAATGCCACAAATCCTTCTACCGAGCCGGACACTTCTATGGCGATTACGTTGGCGGCATCACAAGCCGAGGGAATCAGCAACAGATTCAGCAATTGCTCCATGGTGACCTGTTCGCCCGGTTTCAGCCAAGCCGAAGCCGCGCCGGTGTTCCATAAATCGTCCACCACGTCGTCGTACACCGTTATGGTTTTGGTCAGGTCAGGGGTTTGCTCCAACGCGACCAAAGCGGTCATGAGTTTGGTGACCGAGGCAGGATAAATGGAGGCGGTGGCATTTTTTTGGTAAACCACCGTATTGGTTTCCAAATTCACCATGTAAACCGAACCTGCATGGACTTCTACCTCCGGGGGAGGGGTGTAAGCCGATGCCGTGGGGGTGAATAGGGTAGCAAAAACTACCAAAAAACATAAAATTATAGAAATTTTGTATTTTTTCATGGTAAAATCCCTCTGGATATGTTATAATTCAGTAAACCATATTTAGTATATCATCTTTTTTTACAAATGAAAAGAGTTATTTGGTAATAAGTGAGGAATTTTTTATGATCTACATTACCGGCGATATGCATGGCGATGAACAACGACTGTACGAAAAAAATCTGCGAAAGTTAAAAGAAGGCGATACCCTGATCATTTGCGGCGACTTTGGTTTTGTGTGGGACAACAGTCCTCGGGAAAAAAAGTTGTTGGAAGCGTTGGGTAACCGTAAATACAACGTAGCATTTGTGGACGGGACCCACGAAAACTATGACCTGCTCAACGACTGTCGCATGACCGTGTGGAACGGCGGGCGGGTGCATCGTGTCAGCGGGAATTTGTTTCACTTAATGCGGGGACAGATCTTTACCATAGAGGGGAAAACCTTTTTCACCTTTGGCGGTGGGGAAAGTCCTGACCGAGACATGCGTACCGAGCATGAATCTTGGTGGCGAGAGGAGCTGCCTTCGCCGGAAGAAATGTCCGAAGGTGCTGAAAATATTGACGAAGCAGGCTGTCGGGTCGACTATATCATTACCCATGAGCCGCCGTCGCTTGTTAAATCGGCTATGCTGCTGCGCCACGGTGAAGCCGACCGAATCAATCGGCTAAACGGCTACTTTGAGCAACTCAATCGAGAGTGCGAATTTTCCCATTGGTTTTTTGGCAGTATGCACGAAGATCGACGGATCACTCCGGTACATACGGCAGTATTTCGTGACGTGTTGCCCTTGCATTTGTTTGAAGAAGAATAAAAAAGAAAAGGTCAAGGAGAGTACCCTCCTTGACCTTTTTTGTGTTATTGCCCCACGTAGCGGTACAGGTATTCAATGCAGTATCGCTCACGGATCTTTTCCAAGGTGTCGTATTCTTCGCAATGGTTGAAGCCGACTCCCAATCGAATGGCGCAGGCGTTTCCTCCGCCCGATTCCAAAAACCAAACCCGACCGTTTTGGTCAATGCGATATACCACGGCGGTGTGCTGTGAGCCGCCACCTTCTACGCGGAAAATATCGCCCACACGCAGATCGGTGATTTGATCGGGCAGATATTTCACCCAACCGTCGTGGTTGCCGGTACGGGGTACGGCATCCATCGGTTTGCCCACCAAATGGGTCACCACTTGTGCCATTACGTAGCAAGCAAAGCCGTGACATTCGTATTGGTTCATGTAGTTGTAGCTTTTGTAGTAATTGTTGTCTTGTACAGGATTGTCGCCGCCTACCAGATCGTCAGTAACGGTCATCATTTGATCCGAACAGCAGTTGTACCGCCCGCTGAAAGAGGCCAATCCGCTGGACGGCTCGTAAATGGTCCAATAGTTTCCGGGGGTGAGATGGTATTTTTTGCAAATGGCATCGATCATATCGGTGGTAATGATTCCTTTGCTTTGGGGGAATTCCACCGCGGAGTTTACCGTGGGGGCGGGCTTGCCCATAGGGGCTACCACCTCTTCCTCCTGCCGTACGGGCGGGGCAGAAGTAGAAGCGTCTTCCTTCACGTCGGTCGCGGTTTGCACCGTGATTTGCGTGGAGGATTCGGGTGCATCGGTAACGGTTTGGGTTGCGGTAGTGGCAGAAGATGGTGCTTCTCCCATAAAAGCGCAAGCAATCGGCGAACAGGCCAAAATGCACAGGAAAAATGCCAAAATACGTGTAGAACGTTTCATAGAATAAACCTTTCTGTAGGGAATGGATTCCTAGGGGTCTAATCGTTGAATGGAATAAATTGGGTGCGCCAAAAGTGGCGACAACTTTTATAGTTTACCACGAATTGGTCAAAAATGCAATCTTTTTTTGCGAATCGTCCTATCGGTGGAGAGAAAATGCGCTTTTTTGACAATAAAATCCCCCTGTATACCATGTGATATACAGGGGGGAATAGGCATGCGAGATCGTTACGGTTGGGTAGGTGTTTCTTCTGTCGGAGCGAGTCCTTCTGCTATCAGTTTTTTGATGAGTTGCTCGGCTTGACTTACTCGCTGTTGCACCTGTGGGTTTTGTTGTTGCTCGGCAGATTCGATCACACGAATGCAAAAATACAGATCCTTTGGCAGGTTGTATTCCGCCAACGCTTGTTGCAAAACACTGCCGTTCCAGTTCCAAGCTGTGTGGTCCTTGTCGGGTAAAAATTCGCAAGTGCGGAACATACCGTTACCCATTAAATATTCGTACCCATGCGTATCTACCACGTACAAAATATAGTCAGAGGAAGAGGCCAACTGCAACAGCTTTTGCGAGTTGGAGATGGCGGTATTTTGTGAGCTGTTGTAGGAAACGTTGGTGACCTCGAACTGGGTTTTTCCGTTTTGGTCATAGTCCCCGATCCGCTTGGCCAACTCCTGCTCCAACGCCAGTACACCGTTGTCGTGTACTACGCGGTTGCAATACAGTACGCAGTTTTGATCATAAGGCTCTACGGTAGAGCATTGGGTGATGCCAACCACCAGGGTGAATGCGATAAACAATCCCAAAATGGTGTGCCATTTATAATGATACCAATAGTTTTCCAATTTTTTCTTTATAGCCATATTTTATCACCTGTAGGCCATTATAACACAGTTGTTTTGATTTGGCAATGCAAAAAATGCTTGACAACCGCCGAAAAGGGTGATATCATTTTGATATCACTTAAAAGGAGATGACGCTTTGACGAACTACGCAATCGAAATACAAGGATTACACAAACGATTTGGCGATGTTCAGGCGGTACAAGATCTGAGTTTTCGGGTAAAAAAGGGACAATTATTCGCTTTTTTGGGGGTGAATGGTGCGGGGAAATCCACCACCATTTCCATTTTGTGCGGGCAATTGCCAAAAGACAGCGGCAAGGTATGGATAGACGGGTTGGACATGGACACGCAAAAAGACCTTGCCAAGGTAAAGTTGGGGGTAGTTTTTCAGCAATCGGTGTTAGACGCTCCTTTGACCGTGCGGGAAAATCTGCAAACACGAGCGGCGCTGTACGGCTTGGTCGGTCAGGCTTTTGAACAACGGTTGACCGAGTTGAGCGACTTGTTGGATTTCGCTGAT
This sequence comes from Acutalibacteraceae bacterium, assembly GCA_045661365.1. Classification (GTDB taxonomy): domain Bacteria; phylum Bacillota; class Clostridia; order Oscillospirales; family Acutalibacteraceae; genus UMGS1484. Next base: position 15,540 of record JAZRFL010000162.1, read on the forward strand.
TTGTTAAACCGCAAGGTGGGAAAACTGTCAGGGGGACAACGGCGACGGATCGACATTGCTCGCGGACTGTTGCACGAGCCCGATATTTTGATTTTAGACGAGCCCACCACCGGTTTGGACCCTCAAACCAGACGGTTGCTGTGGCAAGCGGTAGAACAGTTGCGGCAAAGCCGAGGTATGACAGTTTTGTTAACCACCCATTATATGGAAGAAGCGGCCGACACCGACTACGTGGTGATTTTGGATCAAGGCAAAGTGGTGGCAGAAGGAACGCCTTTGGATTTGAAAAACACCTATACCGATGACACGGTCACGTTGTATGGCGTAACGGCAGAACAGGTGAAAAACATGGGTGTTCCTTACAAAATCACCGCCGAAGGGTGCGTTCTTTCGGTGCCCGATACCGCAACAGCAACCCGATTGATCGTAACGAATCCCGACCTGTTTTGCGATTATGAGATCACCAAAGGAAAAATGGACGACGTGTTTTTGGCGGTCACCGGCAAACGATTGACAGGAGGGGAACAAGCATGACAGGGTTAAATGCATTGATTAAACGCAATACGCGTTTGTTTGTCAAAGACAAAGGCACTTTTTTTACCGCTATGATCACCCCCATGATCCTGTTGGTATTGTATGTGACCTTTTTGGGAAACGTGTATAAAGACAGCTTTGTCGACATGACCGCTTCTTTCGGTGTGACCCTGAGCGACGAGATTTTAAACGGTTGTGCAGGGGGACAATTGTTGGCTTCTTTGTTGGCGGTGTGTACCGTAACGGTAGCGTTTTGTTCCAATATGCTTATGGTGCAAGATAAAGTGACCGGTGCGAGAAAAGACCTTACCTTATCGCCGGTTTCTCCCGCTACGCTGGCATTGGGGTACTATTTGTCTACCTATTTGGTTACCCTGCTGATCTGTCTGGTGGCAACCGCTTTGGGGTTGGGTTATTTGGCGATAAGCGGATGGTATTTATCCGTAAGTGATGTGATCTGCATTTTGGCGGACGTGATGCTCATGACCTTGTTTGGTACCGCTTTGTCCAGCGCCGTTAACTTCTTTTTAAACAGCCAAGGGCAAATTTCGGCTGTGGGCAGCATTGTTAGTGCCTGCTACGGATTTATTTGCGGTGCTTATATGCCCATTTCATCTTTTGCGCCCGGTTTGCAAAAGGTCTTATCCTTTTTACCCGGTACTTACGGCACGGCATTGCTGAAAAACCACACCATGCAGGGTAGCTTTGATGCCATGGAGCGAGCGGGACTTCCCAAAGAGGGAATCACGTTAATCAAGGATATGATGGACTGCAACGTGTATTTTTTCGATCTGCAAGTGTCGCCCACCGTTATGGCGGTGATCGTACTGGGTTTTTCCTTGGCTATGGTTGGATTGTACCTTTTGTTTTATAAATGGCAAAATAAAAAGCTCGCATAAAATGTTGTAATACTGTATAACAAAACCACCCGCTCGTACGAACGGGTGGTTGATTTTTGGTGAGTTTTAGACTGTGATTACACCAACTGCTTCCAATACCGAGAAGCCCAAAATCAGTATAATACATACGGGAGCAATGTAGCGGATGATAAAGCTAAACATCTTTTTCATCTTGAAGGTAGAGGCTATTTCGATTTCTTGAATAATGGTCTGCGGTTTGATCACGTATCCGATAAAGATACAAGTGCACAATGCAACGATCGGCATCAATACGCTGTTGCTGGCAAAGTCAAACATATCCAAAATCGTCATACTGCCGCCATTTACTTTTGTCAACGAGACAGCGCTCCAAACTCCGTGACCCAACGAGCAGGGGATCCCCACGGCGGTACTTCCCAAAAATACAGTCAAGCAGATCCATTTGCGCTTCCATTTGAACTTGTCGCTTAACAACGAAACCACCGTTTCAAAAAGGGAGATGGAAGAGGTGAGTGCTGCAAACAAAACCAAAAGGAAGAAAATGACTCCCACAATATGACCGCCGGTGAAGTTTTCAAATACCTTGGGTAAGGTCACGAACATAAGGCCGGCACCTTTGCCCAGATTTTCTTCGCCACCGCCGAGAGAAAATACGGCGGGAATGATCATAAGCCCGGCAAGGAAGGCGATACCGGTGTCAAACAATTCAATTTGATGAACCGAAGACTCTAAGTTTACGTCTTTTTTCATGTAAGAACCGTAGGTGATCATGATCCCCATAGCCAAAGACATGGAGTAAAACAGTTGCCCCATGGCGGCTAAAACGGTATTAAAGCTGAATTTGGAAAAGTCGGGGTACAAATAGTATTTTACCCCTTCCATGGCATTGTCTAAGGTTAGGACGTAAATGGCGATGCCTATGGTCAAAACCACCAACACGGGCATCATGATTTTGCTGACTCGTTCAATTCCTTTTTCTACCCCGAACAATACCACCAATGCGGTTACGCCCAAAAACAACAGAAACCAACCGATCGGTTCTGCCGTACCACCGATAAATTCTTCAAAATAAGTTCCGTTAACAGTGGCACTGCCGTTGTTCGAAACAAACATGGCAAAGTATTTGCAAACCCAACCGCCGATGACCGAATAATAGGGCAAGATCATCATGGGGACGATAGAGGCGAGTATTCCGATGAAAGAATACTTTTTGTTGAGTTTTTGAAAAGCACCAATGGCGCTTAATCCGGTTCTGCGACCCAAGGCGATCTCGCCGCACATAAGGGCGAAGCCCAACGTGATGGACAAGATGATGTAGACCAGCAAAAAGATCCCGCCACCGTATTCCGCGGCAAGATAAGGAAATCGCCAAATGTTGCCCAGACCTACGGCAGAGCCGGCGGCAGCCATAACAAAGCCGATTTTACCGGTAAATGAACTTCGTTTTTGGGATGTTTCCATAAGAGGATACCTACTTTCTGATTAAACATGTTCACCTGCAACGGCAGGCACTTTATCTGTCGCAATCGAAGAAGCGGAGCGTTTGCGTCTGTATCGCTTGCGGGGGTTGGCTTTGATCGGTTGGTCTGTTTCGGTCAGCGTGCGTTGGATCGACACGCTGTCATACAACTTTTGTATCTGCACGCGACCGATGTACCCCGTGTTGCAATCGGGACACAAAAATTGGCTTTCAAAGCATTTGTTACACCGTCGAAAAGAGCGCATTCGTTTCAAGGGATGGTTGCATTTTACGCAATCGAATGCCAGATCTTCGGGCTGAATGTGAGGAGAGTGAATGTCGGTAATGGGATAGGGCTTAAACAAAAACCGATCGTAAAAATCTTTGGCATCGGCATTTTGTATATAGGATTGCATGGCCGTTTTGTCATAACAATTTTGCAAAATGCGGGCGCATAGCAAACTGTCCCCTTTGGCACGGTGCAGGTCAATGTCGTCGGAAGGAATTCCCATTTCTTCGGCGACGGCAGACAGACCCGCTTGATTTCCTTTTGTCCAATCGATTTGTTTTTGTACGTACTGTTGTAAGTCGGCATATTGATGCAAAAAGGGGATTTCACGATCGCCCAAAAACGCCTTACAGTTGTCCATAAGGGTGTACAGATCGGTGTTGCTCCAGGTGAGGATCAGGGTGTTTTTGCCTGCCCATTTGGTAAAGGTTTTGATTACCGTTTCAAAATCCTTGCCTTCATCTCGCAGTTGTTCGTTGCTGATATGGGTCAGTTCCTTGACCATGCCTCGCAACTTTTTGGAAACGCGAGATTTTACAAACATTTGGAATTCGTCTACTACTTTTAATCGTTCGTTTAGCTTTACGGCACCGAATTCTATGATTTCATTGATAAACCGTTGCTCTTTTCGGTAGTAAGCGGTGTTCCATTCTAAATCTAAAATTACTATTTTCATGGGTTATTTTCTTGCCGCAGCCTTTAATCGCAGTTCTTTTTTGAGGATTGCTTTACGCAACCGCAAAGAAATGGGTGTGACCTCTATGTACTCGTCGTCTTTTAAAAATTCCAAACATTGTTCCAAACTGAACACGACAGGTGGGGTAAGGCGCAACGCATCATCCGAACCCGAAGCACGGGTGTTGGTCAGGTGTTTTTTCTTACATACGTTGCAAACCAAGTCCTCGGCTTTGGGACTTTCGCCGACGATCATCCCTTCATAAACCGGCACACCCGGGCCAATGAACAACCGACCGCGGTCTTGGGTGTTGTAAAGACCGTAGGCACAGCTTTCGCCGTCTTCAAATACCACGATTGAGCCGGTCAAGCGGTCTTCCACGTCTCCTTTATACGGTTCATAGGCATGAAAAACGTGATTCATAATGCCGTTTCCGTTGGTGGCGGTTAAAAATTGAGAGCGATACCCCATAAGGCAGCGGGAAGGAATTAAAAATTCAATATGAGTCATGCCGCCTTCACGAGTACCCATGTTTTGCAATTCGGCCTTGCGGGTGCCCAGTTTTTCCATAACCGCACCTACGTATTCTTCGGGGACTTCTACCATAAGCAGCTCAATCGGCTCCAGTAATTGACCGTTTTCCCCTTTTTTGTAAATAACCTTGGGGCGAGAAACCGCAAATTCGTAGCCTTGACGGCGCATGGTTTCGATCAAAATAGAAAGATGCAATTCCCCACGTCCCGAAACGCGGAAGGTGTCGGCAGAGTCGGTTTCTTCCACTCGCAGGCTTACGTTGGTCTCTACTTCTTTAAACAAGCGGTCACGAATATTGCGCGAGGTGACAAATTTACCCTCTTGCCCGGCAAAAGGAGAGTCGTTTACCATAAAGTTTACGCTAACGGTAGGCTCGTCGATTTTTACAAAGGGCAGGGGGGCAGCGTGTCCCATGGCACATACTGTGTCACCAATGCCCAGCTCTTTGATACCGGCAATAGAAACCAGATCCCCGGGGCGAGCGGTTTCTACCTCTTTGCGACCCAACCCTTCAAAGGTGTACAGTTTGACCACTTTGGCGTTGGTGGTGGTGTCGTCGGTATGGCAAATAACAATAGATTGCCCTACGCTAATGGTACCGCGCTCTACACGCCCTACCCCAATACGACCTACGTATTCGTCGGCCTCAATATTGGAAATAAGCAGTTGCAAGGGGCTTTCTTCATCCATTGCGGGAGGGGGAACTTCTTTTAATATGGTTTCAAATAAGGGACGCAGGTCTTCGGTTAATTCACCGGCTTTGTAACCGGCATAACCGTCACGCCCCGAAGCGTAAACCACGGGGAATTCCAATTGATCTTCGTCAGCTTCTAGGTCAATAAACAGATCCAACACTTCGTCCAGTACCTCGTCGGGACGAGCGGTGGGGCGGTCGATCTTGTTGACCACCACAATTACTTTTTTCCCTAAGTTCAAGGCTTTTTTCAGTACAAATCGAGTTTGCGGCATACACCCTTCAAAAGCGTCTACCAACAATACCACGCCGTCGACCATTTGCAAAATGCGTTCTACCTCGCCGCCAAAGTCAGCGTGTCCCGGCGTGTCAACAATATTGATCTTAACACCGTTGTAATGTACGCCGGTGTTTTTAGACAAAATGGTAATGCCCCGTTCCCGTTCCAAGTCGTTAGAGTCCATGACCCGCTCGGCTACCTGCTCATTTTCGCGAAAAATACCGCTTTGCTTCAGCATTTGGTCAACCAATGTGGTTTTGCCGTGGTCAACGTGGGCAATAATGGCTACGTTTCTTATATCGGTTCTTACGTTCACAAAATTTCCTTCTTACACAATAAAATATCACTTTATTATACCGCCATAGCATCATATATGCAAGCATTATTTGACAAGTTTCATCACCTTTTTTTAAAAAATGTTGCAGAACGATTCCTGTTAGCGGTCGTCCTATGCCCATGGGAATAACGCAAAACCACAAAACTCGACAAACTACGATATTTTTGTTGAAATTTCTACGGGAATATGCTAATATACCCATATATAGTGAAAAATGTAATAGGGGGTACCCCTATTTAGTAGACTATGCCGTAGTTTACTAAAACAATCATGAAAGAAGATGTAGCGTTTATGAGCAATATCAAAACCGTAGAAGAATGGGAAAGCCATATTATGCGCGTGTTGGTGACCGAGCAAGAGATCAAAGAAGCGATTGCCAAGGTAGGCAAGCAGATCAGCGACAGCTACGACGGTCGACCGATTTTGCTGGTCAGTATTTTAAAGGGAGCCTTTGTGTTTATGGCAGATCTTTGCCGTGCTGTTACCGTTCCTTGCGAGATAGGGTTTATGTGTGCCAAAAGCTACTATAACGGCACCGTATCTACCGGCACGGTTAAAATCACCATGGATCTGGAGCAGGACATTTCGGATTACCACGTAATTATTGTAGAAGACATTATTGACACCGGCAGAACGCTTTACGACGTAGTCAATCTGCTGAAAGCACGAAATCCCCTGTCCTTAAAGATCGTCACTTTGTTAGACAAGCCCTGTAAGCGTATGGCTCCGCTGGAGGCAGATATTTCCTTGTTTACCGTCGACGACTTATTTGTTGTCGGGTATGGGTTGGATTGTGGTGAAATGTACCGTAATCTGCCTTATATTGCAGAATATAAAAAAGGGAGTGATTTGTAATGTTTGAAAAAATTTTTAAACTCAAACAAAACAAGACAAATGTCAAAACAGAGCTGATTGCCGGGTTTACCACCTTTATGACCATGGCATATATCATTGCTCTCAACCCCAACATTCTTACCGGTTACGGTCAAGGGGGCGAAGCTCTTTGGAACGGTGTTTTTCTGAGCACCTGTATTGCCTCGTTTATCGGTATGGTGTGCATGGCATTTATTGCCAACAAACCCTTCGCCATGGCACCCGGCATGGGACTTAACAATTTCTTTGCGGTGGTCGTTACCAACATTGTTGCCATTACGGGTATGAGCTACCTAAAATCCTTCCAAGCGGCGTTGGTCATTATTTTGATCGAAGGGGTTATTTTCATTGCTCTTTCGGTGCTCAACGTACGGGAAAAAATTGTGAATGCCATTCCTAAAGGGGTGCGAATGGGCATTGCTCCCGCTATCGGTCTTATGCTTATGAACATTGGCTTTGGCTCCAACATTTACATTGCCAATGAAGATTTCACGCAATTCTTTGTCATGAAAGATTTCTTTGGTGCATTGACCGCCGGTCATGCCAAAGAAACCATGGGGTCGGCTTACCCCACCATGGTACTGGCGGTGGCAACCTTGTTTATCGGTTTGTTTGCCATTATCATTTTGGCCAAAAAGGGAATCAAAGGTGCCGTACTGATCGGTATGTTGATTGCTTCTATCGTCAACTGGGGCGGTCAATATTTGTTCCTGCACACCAATCCCTTTGCAAGCCTGAAAACCGCTTCTTTTGTACCTCCTTTTAGCGATATGGTAAACACCACCCTGTTTAAATTTAATTTTGAAGGCTTCATTGAAATTGGTTGGTTTACCGTGATCACGTTGGTCATTACCTTCTGCGTTATTGATATGTTCGATACCATCGGTACCTTGGTTGGGACTGCCTCCCGTGCCAATATGCTGGACGAAAACGGCAATATGCCCCAAATGAAAGAAGCCTTGCTTTCCGATGCCGTAGGTACGGTAGCAGGTGCTTGTACCGGTACTTCTACCGTTACCACCTTTGTAGAATCGGCTTCCGGCGTGGAAGCAGGCGGTCGCACCGGTCTTACCGCGTTGACCACTGGGCTTTTGTTCCTTGCTTGTATTTTCATTGCACCCATTGCGGCAATCATTCCCGCACCCGCTACCTCTGCCGCTTTGATTTACGTTGGTGTTTTGATGCTCATGGGTCTTAAAAACATTCATTGGGACAAAATTGACGACGTTGTGCCGGTGGGTATTATGTTGCTTGCCATGCCCGTTTCCGGCTCTATTGGCCATGCGATCGGTTTGGGCCTGATTTCTTACACAATAATCAAGAGCTTTAGCGGTAAATTCAAAGAAGTGTCGATTCTTACCTATGTTATTTCTTTGATCTTCTTGGTCAAATTCTTCTTGGCTGTATAATTCACAGAACATAGTCAGAGTCCCCTTGCATGTGCAAGGGGACTCTTTTGTAGGTAGCCAAATGGGCACCGCTTCGCAGAAAATACCATTGTGTTGGCAAAGGTTGGCGAATATTTTGAAAAAAGCTAATTGACTTTTCCGCTTTAAAGTGTTACACTGTTTGTGCCGACAAAATGAATGAACCGAACGATCTGAGTCCTTCGGTTGGCAAATACCTTTTAGAGGGAGCATATACCATGATACGATTGGCAATGGAACAAGATATCCCCAAAATATTAGACCTTTTGTCACAAGTTTGCCTTGTGCACCACAAGGGACGACCGGACATTTTCAAGGTGGGGCAAAAGTATTCAGCCGCCCAACTGCAAGAAATGCTGACCGATACTACCCGCCCCATTTTGGTTTGTACCGACGAGAAGGACGAGGTAATGGGATACTGCTTTTGTATGATTCAACAGCAGGTGGGACATTCGGTGTTGACCGATATTAAAACCCTGTATATCGACGATCTTTGCGTAGACGAAGCCATGCGCGGCAAGCATATCGGTAAACAGCTGTACGAGGCGGCGGTGAATTTTGCCAAGGAGTTGGGTTGTTATAATCTGACCCTTAACGTGTGGAGCTGCAACCAATCTGCTTTGCGTTTTTACGAATCTTGTGGACTGGTGCCACAAAAAATCGGCATGGAATTGGTGCTGTAACGGAGGAAACCAATGTATTTTGAAGAATTAACCGTTGGTATGACGGCGGACATTGCCCCTACCGTGATCCAAAAAGAAAAAATGCTGGCATTTGCCCGTGAATATGACAACATTCCTTTGCATACCGATGAGGAATACGCCAAAACCACTCCCTTTGGTCAATTGATTGCTCCGGGGGTTATGTCGTATATGTCGGTGTGGGCCAATTATTTAAAGGTGGATTTTTTCGGTGACCAATTGTTGGCGGGTCAATCCACCAAGATTGAATGGCACAAACCGGTGTTTGCCGACGACGTTTTAAGCGGAAAAGCCACCATTACGCGGCTTGAAAAAAGAAATGCCAAAAACGGTTTGGCAGAGGTAACCATATGGGCATATAACCAACACCAAGAGCTGGTGTTGACCGCCACCGCCCAAGCGGTGGTAAAATGCAGAGTGTAGGGTTTTCATTCCAAATCAATATGTAACAGAAACCCCCGCAGCTTTTTTCGCAAAGCTGTGGGGGTCTTTTAGTAGGTAAGAAATCGTTTTTTGCTATTTAAATTGATAATGTTTTTTACCCAGAAAAACACATCCGGAGACACCAAACACCTTATTTTCGGGATGTTTTTTGTAATCAATATAAGGTGTTCCGCAATGAGGGCAATTGAAGGAATTATAATAACGGAAGGTTTTTCCTTCGGTTTCATAGGTCCAGGTGTCTTTGTCTATGTTATACGCCTGAATTTCGCAACAATCCAAACCGTCGTCGGAATATGCCACATCGCTTTGTGCCATATAAAAGGCGTATCCATGGAAACAAAACGACTTGCCGCAATCGGGACAAATACCAATTAAACGAATGTTGGATGGTGTAGTATATCCTTGATATTTCAGTGCTTTCATGGGTAGGTCTTGCCCTCGGCTCATTTCGTAACGTGCTTTGCCCGTTTCTCCGCCGCAAGCGAGAAAGTGGCCTTCCATACGGTAACCGACATCATTGATTGTAATCTCACGTTCTTCAGGCGTATCGGAAACAAACCCGTCAATTTGTGCAACCGGAACTGCGGGATTTCCAAGAAGTCCCAAACGAACAGAAATTAAAAAATACTTACCGGTAAAATCCTCGTCTCCTTCGGTTTGCAAAAGGTATTCCTGAGTTTTGACCCCATTTTCGTACAGCGAAAGGGTGGGTTCTTTTTGGGTGAGAGACATAACTCCGCGTAACTCAAACTGGGGTGTAGCGGGATTCTCCTTTTTCCAAGCAAAGAAATTTTCTGAGGAAATCATAATGTTGTTGTCAACAAGGCTTACAGGCGGTTTATCGGCTTGTGACGGTTGGGTAGAGGAAGATTCTTTTTCTGCAGAAACAGAAAATTTGCGTTTTAACAACTCACGAGCAATGGATTCTTGCAGTTTCTTTAGGTTGATATTGTATTCATCTTTTAGACAATACGCGTAAAAATCTGCAGCAATGAATGCTTTTAAAAGACGTTCTTCATTGGCAGAAGAAATCGATTTTGTAATGTACAATTGATTGAAACTTTCCAGGATCCGATCAATTTTAAATGCGGTTTCGCCAAACGCTTGTTGAAGGATTTCATCGGCATTTTCCGCATGATTTTTTCCGGCAATTTTTGCCTGTTCCCAAGTTGTTGATTGCATAAGAGTCATAACCGGTCCGACATCCAAAAGACCGTTCACCATTTCAAAAAGCGGTTGCAGGTGTGTAGCAGAGAGCGTGTCGGGCATATACTGAAATGCAATGCGCTTTAAATGTGTCATATAGTCTTGCGAGACGTTGATTTCTTGTTGTGGTTGATCGTTGGTATGAGGTACAGTATTTGCGCTTTTTACTGTGGCTTGAGGATCCTGTGTTTGGGGGACTGCTTGGTCGGTTCCCAACAGTTTTTTTACGGCGTTGTCGTGGGATAGTTTGGCAAGCTGAAGAATTTCTTTTGCCAATTCTGCATCAACCGAAATTTGGTAGGTAAATACACGGTCTTTTCTTTTGGTTTTATGGGTGATAAAGGTGTATCCGTCTGAAAAAACAACCGTTGTTTTAAATTTAGCATTGTTTTTAGAGTAGAGAACTTGTTTGGTCGATATATCTATCACCGATGCATCGTAAGAAGGAACGGCGTTTTTGCCCCATTTTCCATGATCATAGTGCCAATAAATATTCTGTGCGATGAGAAAAATAACAAGGCCACCCAATAAAACCGAAATGACAATGACAATGATATTATTAAGAATGATATCGGAGTCAGATTGATCGGTGCCATTGTTTTGAGAAGTTTCCGAGGAGGGGTTGGCTGAGAAAAAGGCGCTTTGGAAGAATATGGTATCGGCAATCTCTTGATCGGAATAACTGACTAAGAACATGGCGTTTGAAGCATTGAATGCCAAGACACAATATTGCTCATTGGAGTAAAAGTAGTACTGAACAACACCATATGTATCTCCTCGTACTTGGCGGGTAAAAGAAAGACGGAACGCACGATATCCGTGATCGGCAGTGGTGATTTCGGTTGGGTTATCTACAAAACCGGAAAAACCGTTAGCCTCTTTTGCTTCTTGCTCAATTGTGGTAAGGTTTTCTTCTGAAAAGGCATCTTGTTCTGTCAAGGATGAGGAATGAAAGGTAAGAGAAACTTCTACCAAACAGGTCTCTCCATTGATCAAAAACTCATCGGTATACCATTGATCTTCGGCAACCTGCGTATAAATACTCGGCAGGGTTAAATTGAAATCAGTGGCAGCAGAAACAAAAGGGGCGAAAGACAGCAGTAAAATGATTGGCAAAACTGTAATTAGATATTTGAAATGTGACATAACTCTTTCCTCCTGATACTGTTTTTATTTATTATATCAAACCTGTCAAGTGGTCGCGGTTAATTGGATATTGTCAAAAGTGATATAGTTTGGGAAGATGACAGGATTTTCCTCTCCGGCAATCGAACAGTCCCCCGGACTGTTCTCCCAAACTCTTTTCTCGCTTCGCTCACAGAGCTTGGAGGTCGGTTCAAATCCTGCCACATAAATCAATCTAAAACAAAAGAATCACCCTATGGGTGATTCTTTTTGTTTTGGTCGAGATGACAGGATTTGAACCTGCGGCCTCTGCGTCCCGAACGCAGCGCTCTACCAAACTGAGCCACATCTCGAAGTTTTATTTAATTTTAAGTGGTGTGCACCGAGTTGATGTTCGCAAGAGCACTGCTACGCCGCTTCCCTCCAAATCATAGTCGCACTGCTCGCTTGTAGCGCTTCGCATTGCTCCTTGATTTGTCACCTCAGAATATCGCCTGCCTCTGCCACCGGCAGCGGCGATATTCTTCGCCCACCAAACTGAGCCACAACCTCGAAACAAGTTCCGTTGCCGTC
>JAZRFL010000163.1:0-1117 GCA_045661365.1 Acutalibacteraceae bacterium
ATTCAGGTGGTACCACGGAAGTTAAACTTTCGTCCTGTGTTTATGGGACGAAAGTTTTTTGTTTTGTATAATCAAAGGAGGATATATACTGTGAAAGAACAATTACAAGCCATTGAAGCAAAAGCAATTGAAACTTTGCAACAAGCCGATACGCTTGCCGCATTGGACGAATTGCGGATTGCTTACTTGGGTAAAAAAGGCGAACTGACCGCTATTTTAAAACAAATGGGTAAACTCACACCCGAAGAACGTCCCATCATCGGTCAACTTGCCAATCAAGTACGCGCCAACATTGAAACCAAGTTGGACGAACGTCTCACCGAATTAAAAGCCGAAGCTGAACTCAAACAATTTGAAGCCGAAGCACTGGACGTTACCCTGCCCGGTAAAACTGCCAAGCAAGGTGGTTTGCACCCCTTAAACCGTGTACTCAACGACATGATCGACATTTTTAAATCCATGGGCTTTGACGTGGTAGACGGTCCTGAAATTGAAACCGAATATTATAACTTTGAAGCACTCAATATCCCTGCCGACCATCCTGCTCGTGATATGCAAGATACGTTCTATGTGGGTGAAGATTTGTTGCTACGCAGTCAAACCTCTGCCGCACAAATCCGTACTATGGAAAACCGCAAACCTCCCATTCGGGTTATTTGTCCCGGTCGTGTATTCCGTGCCGACGAAGTGGACGCTACTCACTCCCCTGTTTTCCATCAAATTGAAGGCTTAGTTGTGGATAAAGACATTACCATGTGCGACCTGAAAGGTTGCTTGGAACAAGTGGCTCGTGAAATATACGGACCCGATGCCAAAATCAAATTCCGTCCTTCTTTCTTCCCCTTTACCGAACCCAGTGTTGAGGTTGACGTTTCGTGTCCCGAATGCGGTGGCAAGGGTTGCCGTGTTTGCAAAGGCGCCGGTTGGATTGAAATTTTAGGTGCGGGTATGGTACATCCCAACGTACTGTCCGGTTGCGGCATTGACCCCAACGAATACTCCGGCTTTGCTTTCGGTATCGGTTTGGACCGTTTGACCACTACTCGCTACAAAATCAGCGACATCCGTTTGCTGTTCGAAAATGACCTGCGCTTCTTAGAGCAATTTGATAAATAAG
>JAZRFL010000164.1:0-10010 GCA_045661365.1 Acutalibacteraceae bacterium
TTATTCAGGACGATGTCGAGTTCAGCAACCTGGGTCTTGTTATCACGGATGAACAGCACCGTTTCGGTGTCAAGCACCGAGGTGCGCTCAGCAGTAAAGGTAACAGACCGCATACACTCGTTATGTCTGCAACACCGATTCCGCGTACACTTGCACTTATGCTTTACGGGGATCTGGATGTTTCAATACTTGACGAATTACCGCCGGGAAGACAACCAATCGAAACGTATGCGATAGACACTCAGAAGCGTCACCGTGCGTTCAATTACGTAAAAAAGCATCTTGACGAGGGACGGCAGGGTTATATTGTCTGTCCGCTTGTTGAAGACAGCGAAATCAGCGATCTTTCTGCCGCACAGGAGGTTGCCGACAGACTCAGCCGAGAGGATTTCAAGGGTTACACAGTCGGATTGCTTCACGGTAAAATGAAGCCCAAGGAAAAGGATGCCGTCATGGCGGGATTCGTGGGCGGTGAGATTCATATTTTGGTAGCGACTACGGTGATCGAAGTGGGGGTAGATGTACCCAATGCCAATATTATGGTGGTGGAAAATGCCGAGCGGTTCGGACTTTCTCAACTGCATCAATTGCGGGGACGAGTAGGCCGTGGCGGCGGGCAAGCCTGTTGTATTTTGGTTTCGGATCACCAAGGAGAGATCAATCAGCGGCGGTTGCAGGTCTTGCAACAAACAGCAGACGGCTTTCGCATTGCTGACGAGGACCTGAAATTGCGAGGTCCCGGTGACTTTTTTGGTGAGCGGCAACATGGTCTGCCCCAGGTGAAATTGGCAGACCTGCTGACCGACACCGCCGAGCTTCATTTGTCGGCAACCGTGGCGGGCGAGATCTTGCAAAACGATCCACTTTTGCAACGACCCTGTCATGCGGCACTTCGTAGGCAGGTGGAGCGGCTGTGTGCCAATCATTCCATGGCATAAATATTTCCATATTTTGTGCATTTTCTGCTTGCAATACACGATGTTTTGTGGCATAATGATGGTTAGTAAAAATGGGGCGATATGGTCCCTTTTAGGAGGAAGTTATGGCTGAATTTATTCTTTCGTCTTTTGCTGACGAGGCTTCTCCCATGCTGGATGAGCAGTTTGAAGCAACCAAAGCCCAAGGATTCACCCACATTGAGGTGCGGGGCGTAGACGACAAAAATATGGCCGATTATTCGGTAGAAGAAGCAAAAGAAGTTGCCCGTCGGTTTGAGGCGGCAGGCATTAAGGTTTCGGCATTGGGTTCACCCTTTGGGAAGATTGACATTACAGCCGATTTTGCCCCCCACGTCGAATGGATGAAAAAAGGGTTGGAGATCGCCAATATTTTAGGTACCAAACGGGTACGGTTGTTCAGCTTTTTTATGCCCAGGGGAGAAGACCCCGCTCTTTATCGGGAGGAAGTTTTTGCCCGTATGGACAAAATGGCCGATCTGTGCAAAGAAGCGGGACTTTTGTGCTGTCACGAAAATGAAAAAGACATTTACGGCGACACCATCGACCGTACGCTGGACATTTTAAAGAATTTTGAAGGTCGTATCGTAGGGGTGTTTGACCCCGCCAATTTCATTCAATGCGGGCAGGATACCTGGCAGGCGTGGCAAACGCTGGCTCCCTATATTGACTACATTCATATTAAGGATTGCAAAGAAGACGGTACCATTATGCCGGCAGGCAAGGGAATTGGTCACATTCCCGAAATTATTCGGGCTTACAGCCAAAAAGAGGGCAAACGGATCATCACCTTAGAGCCTCATTTAATGGAATTTTCCGGGTTGCAAGGGTTGGAAAAAGACGACGTCAGCCAAATGCAACACGAGTATTCCTTTAAAAACAACCGCGAATCCTTTGATTTTGCGGCAGTTACGTTAAAGGAAATCATTCAATCGGTACTTTGTGAATAATTTTCACTGACATATACACTTACTTAAACGGAGGAATGAACAATGGAAAAAGTAAGACTGGGTATTATTGGCGTGGGGAACATGGGTACTGCCCACACCAACAACTTAATGAAGGGCGAAGTGCCCGAAATGGAATTGGTGGCAGTATGCGACATCAACCCCAAAAAGTTGGATGCAATCACCGCCAAATATCCCGACCTGCAAACCTTTAACACCGCCGACGAATTGTTCGACGCTCACGTGTGCGACGCTATTTTGGTTGCCACTCCTCACTATGATCACCCCCCCTTGGTCATGCAAGGGTTAAAAGCAGGATACCATATGATGAGTGAAAAACCCGCAGGGGTCTACACCAAAGCGGTACGTGAAATGAACGAACTTGCCGCAAAATGCGACAAAAAATTCGGTATTATGTTTAACCAACGCACCACTCCCATGTATCAACGAATGAAAGAAATGGTAGAAAGCGGCGAGCTGGGCGAAATCAAACGTACCAACTGGATTATTACCGACTGGTATCGTGTTCAAGACTACTACGATTCCGGCGCATGGCGTGCCACTTGGGACGGCGATGGCGGCGGCGTTCTTTTGAACCAATGCCCCCATAACCTGGACCTGTGGCAATGGATTTGCGGTATGCCTTGCAAGATACATACCCACATGCATTTCGGCAAATGGCATAACATAGAGGTAGAAGACGACGTAACCACCTATGTAGAATACCCCAATGGTGCTACCGGTGTGTTTATTACCTCTACCGCCGACGCACCCGGTACCAACCGTTTTGAAATTTTGGGTACCAAAGGCAAATTGGTGTTTGACAGCGGTCGCCTTTTCGTTTACAAAAACGAAATGGACGAACGGGAATTTTGCTTTAGCGGTGTGCCCGGCTTTACGGCACTCAAAAACACCTGCGAAGAACTCACCTTTGACGGCTGGGGCGAACAACACGTAGGGATTCTCAAAAACTTTGCCGCCATGATCCTGCGGGACGAAAAGCCCTTGGCAGACGGTGCCGAAGGCATTAACGGTCTGACCCTTTCCAACGCCATGCACCTTTCTGCTTGGCTGGGCAAACCCGTAGAACTGCCTTTGGACGAAGACCTGTATTTGGAAGAACTGAACAAACGTCGCGCCGCTTCCAAGAAAAAAGAAGTAGAAGAAAAGGTAATGGATACCACCGGCACCTATTAAATCAATATTACGGGATGCTCTGTTTGAAAACGGGGCATCCCTCCCATTGTTTTTGAAAGGATTTATTTATCATGAAAAAAGGGTTTTTTGACGACCGTTATTTGCTTGGCAGCGACACCGCTGTTGCGCTGTATAACGATTATGCCAAAGCACTTCCTATTTTTGACTATCATTGTCATTTGTCTCCCAAAGATATCGCTACCGACCGTGTGTATGACAACATTGGTCAGTTGTGGTTGGAATGCGACCACTACAAATGGCGCATGATGCGTGCCTGCGGCGTTGCCGAACGTTTGATCACGGGCGACGCTTCTTGGCACGACAAATTTATTGCCTTTGCCTCTATTATGCCCCGTATCATCGGGTCACCGGTGTATGCTTGGGCACATTTGGAATTAAAGGTATATTTTGACATTGTCCGTCCCATGAATGCCGATTCGGCCGAAGAAATTTGGCAGGCGGCCAACGCAAAAATGGCAGACGGCAGTTTTTCTGCCCGCAAATTGATCATTGGTTCCCGTGTGGAGGCCTTGTGCACCACCGACGATCCCGCCGACAGTTTGGAATATCACAAAGCCATAGCCGAAGACGAGACCTTTACCGTTAAGGTGTTGCCCTCGTTCCGTCCCGACATGGCCTGTACAGGGGTAGCCAAAGAAAACTTTAAAGAGTACGTGGAAAAGATCGAAACGGTTACGGGCATTGATTGCGACGATTTTGACGATTTCTTAAAAGCCATGGACAATCGGTTGGATTTCTTTGTGGCAAACGGTTGCGTGGTCAGCGATATCAGCCTGGGTGCTTTGAGTGACCGCACCGCCGATTATGAAGAAGCCAAAGTAATCTACAAAAAAGGGCTGCGCGGCAAAGAGGTTACGGCAGAAGAAGAAATGCTGTATAGCGACTATATGCTGATTTATTTTGCCAAAGAATATGCCCGTCGCGGCATGGCCATGCAACTGCATTTTTCTGCGATTCGCAACAACAATACCGGTCGCTTTGCTCAGTTGGGGGCCGACTGCGGCAACGATTCGGTGGGGCCTGCCATTTCGGTGGCGGCATTGGGCCGTTTTTTGGATGCGGTAGAACAAGACGGCGGTTTGCCCAAAACCATTATTTATACCCTCAACGAGGCGCAGTATTATGAATTGGCAACCATGCTGGGCAACTTCTGGGGCAAGGAAATTCCCGGACGGTTGCAATTGGGTGCCGCATGGTGGTTCTGCGATCACGTGGAAGGAATCAAAAACCAATTGAAAATGGCTTCTGCCACCGGTGCTTTGGGCGTGTTTAACGGCATGCTGACCGACAGCCGTTCCTTTACTTCGTATCCTCGTCATGACTTTTTCCGCCGTATTTTGTGCAGTTATATTGCCGAATTTGTGGACAACGGAGAGTATGACGATTCCCCCGCCACCTTGCAAAAACTCATTGCCGACATTTGCATTGACAATGCCAGAACTTATTTTAAAGGAGAGTAAGCTTTATGAAAATGACCTTTCGTTGGTACGGGGAAAATGATCCCGTAACCTTGGAATACATTTCTCAAATCCCTCACATGAGCGGGGTGGTCAGCGCGGTTTATGACGTTCCCGTTGGGGAAGTTTGGTCAGAGGAATCCATCAACCGCATTAAGGAACAAGCCGCCGCAAACGGCTTGGAATTCCAGGTGGTAGAAAGCGTACCGGTACACGAAGACATTAAATTGGGCGCGCCCGGTTGCGAAAAATACATTGAAAATTACTGTGAAAACATTCGCCGTCTTGCCAAAGCAGGGGTAAAATGCATTTGCTACAACTTTATGCCGGTGTTTGACTGGTTGCGGTCGGATCTTGCCAAGCAAAATGCCGACGGCTCTAACTCCTTGGCATTTGACAACGACACCGTACTGTCTCTTGATCCCGTAAAAAGTGAGCTTTCTCTTCCCGGTTGGGACGAAAGCTACACCAAAGAAGGGCTGCGTGCTTTGATGGAACAATACAAAGACGTGGACGAAGACAAGCTGTGGGAAAATTTTGCCCGCTTTATCAACGCCATTATCCCCGTGTGCGAAGAATGCGACGTGGATATGGCCATTCACCCCGACGATCCCCCATGGGGCATTTTTGGTCTGCCCCGCATTATCACCGGTGCCGAAAGCTACCGAAAAATGCATGAGATTAACCCCAGCCGCCGCAACGGCATTACCTTCTGCACCGGCTCTCTTGGTGCCAATCCCCAAAATGATTTGATCGACATGATCAAAGAATTTGGCGATAAGATCCATTTCTTCCATGCCCGCAACATTAAGATCACAGGTCAGCGTTGCTTCCAAGAAACCGGTCACTATACCGATTGCGGGTCGCTTAATATGTACGGCATGCTCAAAGCCCTGCACGACGGTGGCTTTACCGGCTATATCCGTCCCGACCACGGTCGCATGATTTGGGGCGAACAAGGCAGAGCAGGCTACGGTCTGTATGACCGTGCTTTGGGTGCCGCTTATTTGAACGGCTTGTGGGAAGCCATTGAAAAAGGAGAATAATCATGAGTAAAATTGCTGTTGTTACCGGTGCAGGCGGGGTACTTTGCTCCTCCTTTGCCAAAGAACTTGCCAAAAACGGCTATGCCGTTGCCCTTTTGGACTTAAATGAAGAAGCGGTCAAAGCCGTAGCCGAAGAAATCACCGCGGCGGGCGGCAAAGCCATTGGTTACAAAGCCAACGTGTTGGACAAAGAGATCATGGAAGGGGTTCACGCACAGGTGTTGGCCGATTTGGGCAAATGCGATCTGCTCATCAACGGCGCAGGGGGCAACAATCCCAAATGCACCACCGCTCACGAAACCTTTGAAGAAGGGGACGAGGATCGGGACGATATTCTTACTTTCTTTAATCTGGACAAAGCAGGCTTTAATTTTGTGTTTGACCTGAACATTTTGGGTACGCTCATTCCCACCCAAGTGTTTGCTCGCGATATGATCGGTCGCAAGGACTGCAACATTCTCAACATTTCTTCCATGAATGCCTTTACGCCTCTCACCAAAATTCCCGCCTACTCTGCCGCCAAAGCAGGGATCTCTAACTTTACCCAATGGTTGGCAGTTCACTTTGCGGGACAAGGCATTCGTGTCAACGCCATTGCTCCCGGCTTTTTCGTCACCCATCAAAACCGTGGCTTGCTGTTTGACGATCAGGGAAATCCCACCCCCCGCACCGAAAAGATCTTGCGGGCTACCCCCATGGGACGGTTTGGGGAAGCGGAAGAACTTTTGGGCACATTGATGTGGATTACCGATTCCACCAAAGCAGGGTTTGTCACCGGCGTGGTAGTTCCCGTAGACGGCGGCTTCTCAGCTTATTCGGGTGTGTAATTGAACGTTGAACAAAAGAAACAATTTTTAGTTCAATCAATGGATAAGGTGTCTTGCAACAACTTTGGTTGCAGGACACCTTTTTTAGTGGTGCAAATTCTTCGAATTTGGGTCTTTATGTTTCTTTTTAGCCGTTTTTTCGGGATTCGACGTACCAATGTACGCCTATCATCCCGAAGAAAACGGCTTCAACGCCCAATTCCACTGCCCGCCACCTGCCCGTAGTGTGGTGCAACCTATTAAGGCGCAGAACAAAGCGAATAAAGTATAATGATTGGTTGTGTGCAGGGTGTAAGCCTTGCACACAATTTTTATTTTGTGCTCTGCCTTTTTCATTTGTATCCCCTGCGGGGATGATTAAAATTCGCTTTTAGGACTTTTTCCTCCCTCTCGCCGTATCATATACGGCTTCGGGTCGGAGAAAAGCCCTTCTGCATCCAATTCCACTGCCCGCCACCTGCCCGTAGGGGTGTGCGAGTCGAACAAGGCGCAGAACAAAAGAAACAATTTTTAGTTCAATCAATGGATAAGGTGTCTTGTAACAACTTGGGTTGCAGGACACCTTTTTTGTGGTGCAAATCCTTGCGAATTTGGATTTTAATGTTTCTTTTTAGCCATTTTTTCGGGATTCGACGTACAAACGTACGCCTATCATCCCGAAGAAAAGGGCTTCAACGCTCACTTCCACCGCCCGCCACCTGCCCCAAGGGATGTGCAATTCGGTGCTTGGCGCCTGCCCACAGTGAATACGACTTGGTTTGTGTGGAAACACAGGGTACGGATTGCCACGGGGGAGCGGACAAACGCTCCCCCTCGCAATGACACAAGCGGGAAGTGAGGTTGCATATTATCGGAAATCGGTTTTACCCTTCAACTACATAAGGGTACCACGAACAAACTTACCCCATTCCTGTCATTGCGAGGGGGCAGTCAGCCGCCGTGGCAATCCGTGTCCCTTGTTGAAAGGCGCATGCTGTCTTTTTTGCGAAGCATACTTTGGCGGGAGAAATCGAGGCACAAAGCAAAACCATCCTGCCCCGAGGGGAGGATGGTTTTTTCGTTAACAGGGGTTATTTTAATTTTTCCAAATAGACCGCCAATGCGATGGGCAGGTTGGAACTTCGCACCCTACACGTATCGTCAAAGGTATTATATACGGCATAGAATTCGCAATCGCCACCGTGGGTTTGACCGGCTTGATCGGTAATGGTCACCTTACCTTCTATCCGGCAAATGTAGTGCTCGTCCTGAAATGCCTCGTCATGGGTGGGTAATTTTAGTCCGTCCAACAGCCGGTACAGTTCGCTTTTCCGATAACTCTCCGGATCGGACAATTCAATTTTTGTTACTTCTACAGCGGTGGAGCCTACGTTGTCGGCCAACTGTCGCACTTCGTTGTCCACGTATTTGGGGAGCTCCTCTTTGGCACACATAAAAACGGTGTCGTCTTCCCCCATAATCCAAATTCTTGCTTCTCTTCCTATGCGAAGAAGGGGATATTTTACGTGGGTAATGGAATTGAGTGCCATGCCACCTGCTACCGTTGCCACCATAATAGCGGCAATGATCAATTCTTGCAGCCATTTCTTTTTCATATATAACGCTCCTTATATACCGAAGTGCCGGTGAATTTTGTCACACCTTTTGGTTATTATAGTACAAATATTTACTAAAGTCAATAGTAAATATTTGTACTGTGATATGGTTTTTTGGGGTGATATAAATGTATGAATATGATTATGTGAAACGACTGCGCGACCTGCGAGAAGATCATGACAAGACCCAACAAGAAATTGCCGACGTGTTGGGAACCTCTCAAACCATGTATGCCCGCTACGAGCGGGGTGCCAACGAATTGCCCATACGGCATTTGATCACGTTGTGCCGCTATTACGGGGTTACCAGCGATTATTTGCTGGGGTTGTAGGCCAAATTGCGGTTCATGCAATTGACAGTTGTATTTTTTGCAAATTGGTGATACAATAAAAAGGAAATTCAAACATTGTTCACAATTACTGTTTACAATAGAACCATGGATGACGTCGGTAAAGGGAGGCGAAGCAATGGCACGCAAAATTTTGATCGTAGATGACGACAAAAACATTTGCGAATTGTTGCGGTTGTATTTGGAAAAAGAAGGATACCAAACCGCTGTCGCCTTTGACGGTCGGTCGGCAATGGAGCAGTTTCACAGTTTTGCTCCCGACTTGATTTTGTTGGACGTTATGCTTCCTTATGTAAGCGGGTTGCAGGTATGTCAACAATTGCGAGAGATCTCAAACGTTCCCATTATTATGCTGACCGCACGGGGAGAGACCGACGACAAGGTGGCGGGGTTAGAGATCGGTGCCGACGATTACATTACCAAGCCTTTTGAAATTCGCGAGGTGCTGACCCGCATGAAGGTGCTGTTTCGCCGTTTGTCGCCCGCTTTTGAGGGGGAGACCGACGACGTGGTGCGGTTTCCCGATTTGCAGGTCAACCGTTCTCGCTATTTGCTTACCGTGGGGGGCAAGGAATTGTCGATTCCTGCCAAAGAGTTGGAACTATTGTATTATCTTGCCACCAACCCCAACCGCGTGTTTACCCGTAACCAATTGTTAGATGCGGTGTGGGGTTTTGACTACGTGGGGGACACCCGCACGGTAGACGTGCACGTGAAGCGGTTGCGTGAAAAGTTAGAGGGGGTCTCTTCTGCCTGGAGCTTGCGCACCGTATGGGGTGTAGGTTATAAATTTGAAGTGATGGATTCATATGCGGAAAAGTCTGTATAAAAAGTTTTATCTTGCCATTTTTTTGGTGGTTCCCCTGATCTTTTTGGTGTTTGGCGGGATCGTTACCGCTTTTTCGGGGGACTATTGGCTCAAACAAAATCAACAATTGCTCCGTTCACAAGCTCAAACCGTGGCACAACAAATGGAGCGGGCGGCACAGGTGTGGCAAGGCCCTCAGTTTTACGCATACACCTATCAGGTTGCCGATTTGCTTTATCAATCTACCGACACGTATATTTTGGTAACCGACATGAACGGCAAGCCCATGGCGGGAGCGGGAAAATGGAACGATACCCGTTCTTTGCCACAATCGTTTCTTCAGCCAAACAAGGGGACCGACACCTTTAGCGGAACCATGTCGGGGCTACTTCGGGAGCCGTGTACCGTTGTGGCG
The DNA here is from genome assembly GCA_045661365.1 of Acutalibacteraceae bacterium. Lineage (GTDB taxonomy): Bacteria > Bacillota > Clostridia > Oscillospirales > Acutalibacteraceae > UMGS1484. The sequence continues at coordinate 9,620 of JAZRFL010000164.1, forward strand.
CAACCGGTGGTGATCAACGGACGCCCTATGTTTATGGTATATACTGCTATCCCCACAGAGCAGACCGCCCGCTATACGTGGAATCTGGTCAAGATCATAGGGGTGGCCATGGGAGTTACCATGGTGGTGTTGGCCTTTGCCGCGTATTTTGTGGTTGCGGCATTGGTGCGGCCTTTGACCCAAATGTCTCATGCGGCCAAACGGTTGGCGCAAGGCGACTTTTCTTGTCGCATTTCGGTAAAACGACAAGACGAAATCGGGCAATTGGCAACCGCTTTTAACCAAATGACCTTGTCTTTGGAGGCAGGCGAAAAAATGCGGCGGGGATTTGTCGCCAACGTTTCTCATGAATTAAAAACCCCCATGACCACCATTGGCGGTTTTGTAGACG
>JAZRFL010000165.1:0-1727 GCA_045661365.1 Acutalibacteraceae bacterium
CGGTGCTTTATCATATGGCGTAAAACGAACGTACCCGAAAAGTTTTCAATGGCAATGGCCGAGTACGCGTGGACTTCGTTTAATGCGAACGCGAAAGTGTTCGACTATTCAGCGGTCGGCCAGGACGGACGGTTTCACCCGACACAAAAGCCGGTGGCCTTGTATAAGTGGTTGTTACAGAACTACGCCAAACCAGGCGACAAAATACTCGATACGCACGTCGGCAGCGCTTCAAGTTTGATCGCGTGTTATGACATGGGGTTCGATTATGTCGGGTTTGAAATCGACGAAGAATATTACAACAAGGCAAGCAAACGCCTCGAAGAAGAAATGTTGCAGACGCGTTGGAGGTTTTAAGAAATGATAAAAGTTCACGATAACAGAAAAACAAACGAACGAAAGTTAAAAGAAGTCGAAGTCGGAAAGTTTTTCGTGTATTACGACATATTGTTCCGCCGCTTATGGTGGTCGTTAAGTACATTCGACAAAATCGAATGGCCGGACGAATACATTGTTTGCATGAACATTAACACCGGCGAAGTATTGACGATCAACGGCGAATCATACGTCGAACCGATTTTCGACAGTCAGGTTCAAATTATGGTGGAGGATTAAAACAAATGAAAGAATTGATAGACAAGAAAGCACTATGCAGAAAGTTGTGGAAACTTGTTGCCGACGCGGAAACGAAAGACGAACAAGCCGGGATCGTGCAGTCGATAATCGTTGCAAAGTTAATGGAAAGCGAAAAAGTGGAGGATTAAGAAATGAACAACAAGAAAGAAGTACACGTTACAAGTAATTATGGCCGTTTCAAAAGACTGAACGGCAATAGGCCAGTAAAGAACGGCCGCGTAGTTAAAATAATGGAATCGATACAGAAATACGGTTGGTTATCAAATCCAATTCTTGTAAATGAACGGTACGAAATAATCGACGGCCAGGGTAGGTTCGAAGCGCTTCGGAGGTTGGGCTTGCCGGTCGAGTACATCATACAGAACGACATTGGTTTAACGGAATGTCAGGGGTTGAATCATTATCAAAAGAATTGGACGTTAATAGACCATGTGAATTCGTTTGCGGAGAACCATAACAGTAATTACATTTTTCTTAAACGTATGTTATTAAAATATGGCACAATTCCGAAGTATGTCGTTTGCAGCGTTACAACATCAAAGGGCAAAACGGCCACGTTGCACGGTGGCGCTTACGGAGAAATAATCGAGGCTGGCGAATTGTTGCTTACGACAAAGGAAATGGAACGCGTCGACAATGCGTTGTTCTATTTATCGAGGTTCACGGAAACAATTAAACACTTAGGCGGAAGAAAAGACAATTTTTATTCGGCGATCATGTTTCTGTACTTGCTGGACGTTATCGACAACGAACGTTTATGCAAAGTTGTCAATAATGCAAGGTATGACAAAATGGTCGCGTCAGGAACCGTCGAGGGTTACTTGCAGCAATTCGAGGACATATATAACAAAAGTCTTGCGAAGAAGAACCGCGTGGACGTAATGCACGAATTCAAAATTGCATGAGGTGGAACAAATGACGAAACCGACGGTATTTAATTACAAGTCGCACGAAGAACTTCGCCAGGCGTACAAGGAATTGCTATCGGATAATCAAACCTTAATGGCCGACAATAGGAAGTTGCGTAAGGAAGTCGAAGAACTGAAACGCACGAATGAGGGTTATACGAAAGTGCTTGTTAAAAGTCAGGA
>JAZRFL010000166.1:0-1107 GCA_045661365.1 Acutalibacteraceae bacterium
TTGATGCAGTTGGTGCAGATGCTACTCCCGGTACTGACCGATGTAATTTTGCCGACATTGGTTAATCTACTGAATGCGATTATGCCAATTCTGAATCCCATCATGGCTATTTTGAATCCGATCATCAATTTGCTGATGACCCTACTCACGCCATTACTGGATTTAATCAATTTGATTCTGCCGCCGATCATCGAACTTGGCACGGCACTGGCAACACTGCTTGCGGATACCATCGGAGTTGCGGTCGAGACTGCGATAAAGATTTTCAATAAGCTGAAGAATTCCGTACAGACGATATTCAACCAGATCAAAGAATTTGTACGGAAACCAATCAATGCCGTTATTGGTTTTATCAATGGTCTTATCCGGGGCATTGTTGGCGGCGTGAACGGTGTAATTCGTGCGCTGAACCGTTTCCAAATCAAAGTTCCTGCATGGATTACGAAGCTGACGGGCATTTCACAGTTTGGGTTCAACCTTGCGGAAGTCACAGCACCGCAGATTCCGCTGTTGGCTTCTGGTGGTGATATTACCGAAGAAGGTGCGGCGGTTGTCGGTGAACGTGGCGCAGAACTTTTGCAGTTACCGAAGGGCGCAAGGGTCACTCCGTTGGGGTCGGACACGAATCTTACGGACAAACTTGACGAGGTAATTACGCTGTTGAAATCGCTGACGGGCATGGGTGTGTACATTGACGGTGGCGCATTGGTCGGTCAGATCGGAACGCAGATGGACAAAGAACTTGGCAGATTAGCGGTTAAAGCAGGAAGGTGGGCGTGATGGGCGTAACATTCGGAACATGGCACAGCAAAATTGACTTTAATCTGGATTATCTGCATAAAGAGGTCACCGCACCAGAACCGAAGCGCACGGTGGTTAATATACCATTGGTGCATGGCAATTTGGATTTAACAAATCGTCTGACCGGGAATGAACCAATTTATGAAAACAGAGAGCTAAATCTTTACTTTGAAATCCGTTCACTTCGTGCGTTCTGGATGCTTGACTATGGCAATATTCTGGAGAAAATTCACGGCAGACTGATGAACGTGATTTTTGATGAAGATCCGAATTATTACTGGCGTGGCGTAGTTACAGTCGGTGACC
>JAZRFL010000167.1:0-20874 GCA_045661365.1 Acutalibacteraceae bacterium
ATTGGTACCTTTCTGTTCGCTCGCAATATCAAAATACCTTTGGGGACGTGACTTCCGCAGAGGAAGTAACCAACCCCAAAAACGTGGTGACACCTACTGTTATGAACGTAACACAGACGGTTTTCTCCCCCTTGGCGGTGGATCCGTCTTACGGGGATTCTGTTGACGATTCTTCGGCATTGCCCAAATCAGAATCCCTATTGCTTAGTACGGGTATGCCCAAAAGTAATATAAATGAAATGGCAATTCCGGTATCGGGGCGAATAACATCCCCATTCGGATATCGTATTCACCCCATCTACGGCACCAGATTGTTTCATCAAGGGGTAGATATCGGTGCCGATGAAGGCGATCCCATAGTTGCCGCTTTGTCGGGTATGGTAGAAGAATCAAATTATAATGATTCTTATGGAAATTACGTGATTCTTGATCACGGCGGTGGCTTAAAAACGGTTTATGCCCATTGTCAACAGCGATTGATCGAAACGGGGGAACGGGTAAATAAAGGGGAAACGATTGCGCTTGTTGGTAGTACAGGAGTTTCAACCGGACCGCATTTGCATTTTGAGGTAAGACGAGGGGAATATCGAATTGATCCCATGTGGGTGGTTGATTTCTCGTGAGCTTTCGGCTTGGTCAATGCGAGGTTACGGTTAGTCCCTTATTTACCGGATTGATTACTATTTTATTGTTAATTGATCAAACCGGAACCATGTCGTTGTTTCTTCTTGCTGTATTGATTCATGAAGCAGGTCATTTTATGCTTTTGGCATGGTTTCGGTGCTTGCCGGTGGCTATCTGGTTATTGCCGTTTGAAATCAACGTAGCTTCTCCTGTTATGTCTGTTTCCCGTTTTCAACAGATTTTGATTTCGTTGGGGGGCGTTTTCAGCGGTGTACTTGCGGGAATGTTGACCCGTGGGGATTTTGGCGTGGTCAATTGGTTTCTGGCGGGATTTAGCGCATTACCTGTTTATTCTATGGACGGATACCAAGTGTTGCTTCTTCTATGCGATCAAATGTGGTATAAGCGTGCGGTTGGACTGCTTTCCTTCATAACGATCTCAGCAATTGCAGGAATTGGTGTTTGGGTGTTTTGGTGTAATCATAATCCTATGCTGCTGTTGTTTTGTGTTTATATGAGTGTTTTGCAAATTCGTACCAAAAGACGCTCTTGCAATAATAAGAGAAATGGTGTATGATAAGAAAAACCATACAACAGATAAGTAGGACGGAATCATATGAACAAATTGCAATGGGAAGCCATTTTAAATCAAGTACAAAAACCGGGACGGTATACCGGCGGTGAAATGAACAGCGTTGTGAAAAACAAAGACGAGGTGGATATTCGCTTTGCTTTTTGCTTTCCTGACGTCTATGAGATCGGTATGTCCCATTTGGGCATGAAGATTTTATATTCTGCACTCAACGCCATGGAGGGTGTTTGGTGTGAGCGTGTTTTTGCTCCTTGGGAAGACATGGAAGAAAAAATGAGAAAACATAATCTACCTCTTTATGCTTTGGAAAGCAAAGATGCTCTGCATCATTTTGACTTTATCGGTTTCACCATGCAATATGAACTGTCCTATACCAATGTGTTGAATATGTTGGATCTGGGCGGCGTGGAGTTGCTTGCCCAAAATCGTAAAGAAGAGGACCCGATTGTGGTAATCGGCGGACCCTGTGCTTACAACAGTGAGCCGTTGGCAGATTTTGTGGATATCGTCAGCCTGGGTGAAGGGGAAGAAGCCCTTTGTGAGTTGATGACGGTTTATCGACAAGCCAAAAAGCAAGGCTTGTCCCGAAAACAATTTTTGCGTAAGGTGGCCGACTTGGACGGTTTTTATGTGCCTTGTTTTTATGATGTAACCTATAAAGACGATCATACCATCGAGGCAATCACCCCTTTGGACGGTGTACCTGCCACCATTACCAAGCGTATTATTGCGGATTTAGATACCGCCCATTATCCCGAATCCTTTGTAGTGCCTTATATTGAGGTTGTGCATGACCGTGCGGTGCAAGAAATTTTTCGCGGCTGTATTCGGGGATGCCGTTTTTGCCAAGCGGGGTACGTGTACCGACCTGTACGGGAGAAATCTCCTGAACTGATAGACAAACAAGCACATTCTTTGTGTGATATGGGCGGTTATGAAGAGGTGTCGCTGTCTTCGCTCAGTACCAGCGATTACCGCAAATTGCCGCAACTGTTAGAGCAAATGCTTTCTTGGACCGAACCTGAAAAAATCAACATTTCTCTGCCTTCGTTACGGGTGGACAACTTCCCCCGTGAACTTATGGAACGGATTCAAAGTGTGCGAAAAAGTGGACTTACCTTTGCTCCCGAGGCAGGTACTCAACGCTTGCGGGACGTGATCAATAAAAATATTACCGAAGAAGAAGTATTGCGTACCGCCGAAACGGCTTTTTCGGGAGGCAATACCGGTGTGAAACTGTATTTTATGATGGGTTTACCCACCGAAACGTTAGAGGACGTGCAAGGAATCGCCGAACTTGCACAAAAAGTGGTGAACACGTTTTATCAAATGCCCAATAAACCGAAGGGGAAAGGGGTAACTGTTTCGGCCAGCGTTTCGGGTTTTGTGCCAAAGCCCTTTACTCCGTTTCAATGGGAAGCACAAGATACGGTAGAGCAGTTGCAAGCCAAACAAAAGCATTTGGTGCAATCGGTTACCAGTCGTAAAATTTCCCTCAGCTGGCACGATGCCAAGGTGAGCAACCTGGAGGGGATTTTTGCCCGCGGTGACCGACGACTGGGAAAAGTGCTGTTAGAAGCACATGATCGTGGTTGTAAGTTTGACAGCTGGGGCGAATTTTTTAACTATGAAAAATGGATGGAGATTTTCTCCGATCTGAATGTCGATCCTGCATTTTATAATGCACGCAAACGAGAATTTGACGAGGTATTGCCTTGGTCACACATCGATATCGGAGTAACCGAAGAGTTTTTAAAACGGGAAAATATCAAAGCACATGAGGGAATTACCACTCCTCATTGCCGAGAAAAATGCGCCGGTTGCGGTGCCAATCGTCTGAGTGAAAAGGGGTGCGAATAATGGAGTTTTACGACATTCGTATGTGGTTTGTCAAGCAAGGCGACTTAAAATATATTTCCCATTTGGACTTGCAACGGTTTATGCAACGGGCTCTGAAACGGTCCGGGTTACCGTTGTGGCATACCGAAGGGTTTAATCCGCACCCATATGTAACCTTTGCCTTGCCTTTGTCGTTGGGACAAGAAAGTCTTTGCGAAATGGTGGATTTTCGTTTGACCAAGCCAATGTCTACGCATGCTGTTAAATCGGCAATGGATCGGGTTATGCCTTCCGATATGCGAGTGCTTACGGTTGCTCAACCGATTGCCAAGGCCAAAATGATCACCTATGCAGATTATACCATTTGTTTTCATGATTGGGTAGATCAGCTGAATCGTGTTTCGGACTTTTTGTGCCAACCAAACATTTCTGTCGTTAAGCGTACAAAAAAAGGCGGAGAATCGGTGGTAAATCTGGCCGAGGTTATGCAAGAGGTTTCGGTAACCGCGCAAAACAATAAGTTGCTGATCCATTTGCGATTACCGGCAGGCAGCACTGTGAACATAAACCCGAGCTTGTTGGTACAAGCGTTGGAACAGGCATTGGGACAAAGTCCGTACGGTGCCGCCATAACTCGTACGGCGGTACGTACTGCCGACGGTAATTTGTTTTCGTAAAATAGAATCTGCCGATTAATAAAAAGAACACCGCAACCAACGCTAAGCACGGTTTGCGGTGTTCTTTTTGATTGTTATTTTCGAGAAAGCAATTGTGTCAACTCTTCAAAGGTGACAAATTCAAAATCTTGCTTTTTTAGCATATTGATCAATTGTTCAATATGTTTGCCGTAATTGCGCATCCCTCTTTTTAAATAGAAACGGTCATAGGATTTCAAATCATTGGGAATTGGAATCTTGTGTTTAGACAATTCAAAGGGATGAAGATAAAACACATAATAATCTTGTTTTCGCAAATATTGTTTAATGAGGGTTTTAATAAATTGCCAATTGCTCAAGCGGACGTAACCGCCTCCCGAAACCGGGTAATCGTGCCAAAATAATTTGTGGTGGGACAGACCGAATTCGAAAAAATTGTCCTTGCAAAAGATGCCGTGTCGCACCTCTTTAAAATCACTCAGATCCAACGGTACTGTATGTCGCGCTTTTCGAAAGCGTATTTGACTGGAATCATAGGTAAATCCCAAATCTTTAAGTACCTGTAGGTGTTGCGTGTCCATGCTGAAAAACGGAGCGCGAAACCCCTTGATTTGAACCTGAAACAATTCCTCAAGGGTTTGCTTGGATGTTTGTAATTGTTCGCGAAACTGCTCAACGGGAATGTTGATCGGCGGAAGATGTTCGTAGTTGTGCAAGGCCAATTGATGCCCGTTTAAAAGATGCGGTTTCAATTTGTTTTGTATACGAACGGCAAGGGAACCTACTGTAAACAAAGTGCCTTTAATTTGGTGTCGATCAAGAATTTTGAGATATTCGTCAAATCCGTCTAATAAATCAACGTTGATTGCGTGCGAAGAACGGCTGATGCAATCGGTATCGCAAAAACTTTCTACGTCAATGGTGAATACGGCATACTTTTTACGTTTCATATATTATTCCTTAAAAAATGAAATGATGGCATCGTCGTACTTTTTTGTGTTATTAATGCGTAAATGTGAGTGACCGCCTTTGTCAAACCATACAATTTGCTTGTCTTTTGCGGCACAGGCATCGAACAATTTTCGGGATTTTTCGGGAATGGAAAAAATATCTTTTTCCCCGTAAAGGAACAGCACCCGCATATCCGCAGGGATTTTTTGAAAGGCAGACAACGGTTTGTCTTTGTATACGTTTGTGCCGGTGTTTTTGTTGATGTGAAACATGACCAAATCCAACACAGGGAACAAAGGCCGTTTGTCAGCAATCATGTGTCGCTTAAAGGTTTCACGAAACGAGATAAAGCATCCTTCGGTAACCAGTCCCTTTACACATTTGGGGCAATTGGGATCTGCCATGGTGTATACGCCCGCGGCAGTACCAATGCAGATTCCGTGAAACCAAATCTCTTGGTTTCCTAAAACGGTATGAGCATAATCAGCCCAAGCAATTACGTCAAATCGCTCTTTTACACCGATGGTGTTGTAAATGCCTTCACTTTTCCCATGACAGCGGGTGTCAATTACCAAAACGTTGAAGCCCGCTTGTTGATAAGGAGGGGCAAAATAGTAGGAATAGGCCAAGCTTTCACAGCGGCCGGGTAAAATTATGACACAGCGATCGCAACCGAAATCGTAGTATTCGCCGAATAATTGAAACCCTTCGGATCGAAGGGAGACCTCTGTCATTTTTTCACGGTTTTGTTGTGCCCATTCATTTCCCAGGTTCCACATTTCCCACTGTTCTTGGTTGTCGGGAGCGGAACATACGCGGCCCCACTTTTCCGGTTCGGTGCGCACCAATTGTTGGCGATAGACTCGTTTTGAGATGGGGTAAGTATAAATAAGCATGGTAGCCAAGCCACTAACCAACAAAAATGCAACAATGCATAACACGATTCCCAAGGTTCCCATAATATCCTCCTGATTGCGTCGAAATCATAAAAAATAAACATGCTAAAACAGTATATCACAAAACGGTTTCAATTTCATCATTTTTTGTCGAAAAAAAGAAAAAAATATTGAAACACCTGTAGCGATGTGATAAGATATAAGATGAATTACTGTAATATACTAGAGTAAGAGAGGGTTCCCTTCATGTATAACTATGTGATTATTCCGGACACATCCTGTGATTTGATCAAACCGTTGCGTGAACGTTTTGAAATTGATGATTATATCAGCGGGTTGGTTTATTTCCCAGACGGACATTGTGAAAAATCCGATTTGGATTGGGAACGTCACGATCCAAAAGAATTTTTTGAATCTATGAGCGACAAAAAAATGGTTTATAAAACCGCATGCGCTCCCGCAGGGGATATTATTGACGTGTTTGAACGACAATTACAAGCAGGGAATGATATTATTTGCGTGACATTGTCTTCCGGCTTATCGGGAACCTACCAAACTTGTGAAATGGTAAAAAATGAATTGTTGCCTAAGTATCCGGACCGCAAGATCGTTTGTATTGATTCGCTTCGATATTCCACCGCATTGGCATTGCTGGTCATTTTGGGTGCGAAAAAGCGACAAGAAGGGTACTCGTTTGAGCAGACGGTTGAGTATATCGAAAAAACTAAGCATTGTATCCATCAAATCGGTCCCATGGACGATTTGTTCTTTTTGGTTCGGACCGGTCGCATTTCTAATTTCAAGGCCTTTTTCGGTACGTTGGTTGGTATCAACCCCATGGCTGATTTTAATCGACAAGGCCTTGCTGAGGTAATTGCCAAATTCAAAGGAAAAAAGGCAGCGTTTGACGCGATCGTTCAGTATATGAAAAAGACCATCGTCAATCCCCAAGAACAAATTTTGTTCGTTGCACATTCCAACCGTTTGGCGGCGGCAGAAGCATTACGTGATCGCTTGATAGAAGAGTTCCACCCCAAAGAAGTAATTGTTAACGATATCGGCATGTCCTGCGGGGTATCGATTGGTCCCGGGTTATGTGCGGCTTTTTATTTGGGGGAAGAGATCAGTGAAAATTTAGCACGGGAAAAAGCCATTATGAAAGAAATTATTGCTATGCAATCAAAATAAAGGAGAACCATCATGAGGGATTTTGTAATTTTCGGTGATTCGGTTTGTGACATGACCACAGAAATGCGTAAGGAGTACGCGATAGAGTATGTGGCTATGAATTTTTCTATTGACGACGAAGAAACGGTCGCTTCTTTGGATTGGAGCATTGACGAGGCCAAAAACCATTATAATCAAATGCGCGCAGGTAAGCGTGTGTTTACAACCCAAGTGCCCAAAACGGTGTATTATGACCGTTTTAAAGAAGTATTGGATCAAGGCAAAGACGTTTTGTATATTGCGTGTTCTTCTGCCTTGTCGGCTTCTATTAATACCGCTCGCATGGTGGCCGAAGAATTGTCGCAAGCGTATCCTGAAGCTTCGGTGTGTTGTGTAGACTCATTGATCAGTTCTTTTGGTCAGGCATATTTGTTGATGCAAGCATCGATCAAGCGATCACAAGGGTGGTCGGCGAAAGAAACAGCTGCCTTTATCGAAGAAAACCGCCTAAAGGTCAATCAATGCGGTACCGTCGAATCAATGGAATATTTGCGACGCGCCGGTCGTGTGAAAGCCTCTAAAGCATTTTTCGGGAATCTGTTTGGGGTGAAACCCATTATTATTTCCGATATCAAAGGTCAAAACTACGCCTACAAAAAGGTGAAAGGAACCTCAAATGCCCGTGTGGCGATCGCAGAACATATCGTAGATGCTGCCGACGGTGTATATGATCAATTGTTGATTTCTCATGCAGATTGCGAAGAGGATGCGAAATTGTTGCGAGACGAGATTTTAAAACGCGCACCGTTTAAAGATGTGGTTTTTGGCTATATTGGGCCGATCGTTGGGGCTTCGGTAGGTCCCGGTACGGTAATCGCTTTTTGTTTTGGTAAACAAGTTACCATTGAGGGGAACGAATAAGCATGAAACAAAGGATAAACGGCGTCGAACTCAATCACGCCTTTACTGTGGGCTACAGTAATCTTAAAAAGAATATGGCTTCGGTCAATGATCTTAATGTTTTCCCTGTTCCGGATGGCGATACCGGCACCAATATGGTGCACACGTTTGGTGGCGGTTTGGAGTCGGTGGACGGCAATATTGCCCACGTGGGCGATTATATGAAGCAGTTGTCTTATGCCATATTGTTGTCGGCAAGGGGAAATTCAGGGGTTATTTTTTCTCAGTTTTTCCATGGGTTGGCGCGATCGTTTGACGGTAAAGAAACCATTACATTCGACGATTTGACCGACGGGTTTCGGTGCGCCACCGAAGATGCCTATCGCTCGATTCTTTCCCCAACAGAGGGAACGATCCTAACCGTGATCCGTGAAACCACCGAGTTTTTGGAAATGCCCCATCAACAATACAATACCTTTCAAGAAGGCATGCAAGCCATTATCGAGCAAATGAAAAACTCTCTTGCCAAAACCCCGGATTTGTTGGCGGTATTAAAGGAAGCCGGGGTGGTTGACAGCGGTGGCGCAGGATTGGTTCATTTCTTTTCCGGCGTTCATGCGTATTTTTGCGGTGTCTCCATCGATGAGGCAGAGGGACTGGAACAAACCGTATCAAGCAAAGCGCGTGTTCATCATTTTGGTCCCGACAGCGATATGGAATATGGGTATTGTACTGAATTTATATTGCAATTGATGCATGCCAAAACCGATATCACCGCTTTTTCTCAGCAAGAATTCATTGCCCCCTTGCAAGAAATGGGGGATTCAATTGTTGTGGTGACCAATGACACCATTGTCAAGGTTCACGTTCATACGTTTACGCCCGAAAAGGTCTTGGCATATGCCAGACAGTTTGGTGAATTTGTTACCCTCAAGATTGAAAATATGTCGGTTCAGCATAGTGAAAATCAAGAAACGGTTGCCAAGGAAAAGGTAAAATATGCTATTGTTGCCGTTGCATCCGGCAAAGGCATTATCGATTATTTTTATGGAATCGGTGCTACCGTTGTGATTGATGGGGGACAAACCAACAATCCTTCGGTGGAAGATTTTATTGATGCTTTTTCACACTATGATGCGGAGCATATTATTGTACTGCCAAACAACAGCAATATTATTTTCACAGCCAATCAAGCGGCTGAGATGTATAGCGGAGCGGATGTTCGTGTGATTCCTACGAAATCCATTGTCGAAGGATATTCGGCTCTTTCTATGATGAATCTGTGGTGCGACACGGTAGAAGAACTGATCGAAGATATGAGTTCAGGTCTTTCTACGGTGACAACCGCTTACGTTACCACCGCTACTCGCAATACTACAATGAACGGCGTGGAAGTTGTTCAGGGAAATTATATTGGATTGGTGGACAAGGAAATTGTGGGTTGCGATACAGACCGTGTGCAGTTGGCAGGTCAAGTGATCCATAAGGTGATGCAAGAGCAGGAAAAAGAGGTTATTATTGCTTTTTACGGAGCCGACGTGTCTGTTGGTGAAGCGGAGGCGTTTTGTGAGGAGTTAAGGGAAAAATATCCTTTGGCGGACGTAGGCTTTATTGAAGGCAAGCAAGAGATTTACGATTATATTATTTCGTTGGAATAGGGAATTACAATGGAAAAAATTGTTTTTGACATTTACGGTGCCGATGCCGGCCCGGAAATTATTGTAAAAGGCGTGGCAAATGCAGTCAAAACCGAATCAATCTTTCCTGTTTTGGTAGGGGATTCGGATTTGATTCATACCGTTATGCAAGATTGTAACGTCACATCGTCAGAGTATGAAGTGATTCATACGACCGAATACATCAGCCATACCGATTCTCCCGCATGCATTTTTGGCGGTCGGGACAACAGCTCTATGGCATTGTCTCTAAAACGGTTGAAATCAGATGATCAATGCGTTGCCATGGTCTCGGCAGGAAATACAGGGGCTTTGTTGGTTGGTTCCATTTGTCGGTTGGGTCTTTTTGCGGGACTGAAAACACCGGCTTTAAGTTGTGCTTTGCCCTGCAACGGTGACCATTTGATTTGTTTGGTTGACTGCGGCGCAAATATGGATTGCTCGGTCAATGATTTTGTAAACTATGCCAAAATGGGGAATGTGTTTTCAAAATGCTGTTGCGGTGTGGAATCTCCCCGTGTTGGGATTATGTCGGTTGGACGAGAGGAAGGCAAAGGAACAGCATTTACCCTAAAAGCATTTGAACAATTAAAACAACTCCCGTTGAATTTTATCGGTAATTTAGAGGGCGGAGATATGGTTTCCGATTATGCTGACGTAGTGATTACAGATGGCTTTTCGGGAAATCTTCTTTTGAAAAACACCGAAGCGGCAGGGAAGAAAGCAATGGCTTTGGTGGAACAATTTGCAGGTGAAAATCCGGAGTTGATCGCCCGCATTCGGCAAGCCTTATGGAACACCTTCGACTTTAATTCACAAGGTGCCGCAACCTTTTTGGGAACTAAAAAGACTGTGGTCAAAATGCATGGTTGTGCCAACCAAGACACGACAGTTTCTACTGTGCAGCAAGTATTACGGTTAGAGCGGGCAGGATTTATTGAGCAAATGGCAATTGCTTTGTCAGAATAAATAAAAAGAGACCGTAAAAACCGACGGCTTTTACGGTCTCTTTTTTAACAATTAAACGCGCGATGCGGTGGCAATAAAGGTGAATTTCAGCAAAAAGTATCGCAAAGGAATACAGAAGATATAAGCACAATTAAATGCAACTACAAGCGGTAGACCGGGCGTTGCCAACATCATCATACCGCACATAAGAGAATAAACGAAATAACATATAACGGTGTATACCAATGTCGATATGTAATCACTAAAGGGTGTTTGCTTGAAAAAAATCAGTTTATTCAATAAAAAAACAATGAGATAAGACAACCCACCGGCGCTGGCTATGGCAAATGAAATGTATTCCGTTCCTCCGAACAGATCAAAACCAAGCAATAGCAATTCTACTGCCGCAAAGGAAAAGAGAGTGGCACCTGCTAACGCAAATAAACTGCGGTAAATACGCAGGGTGTCCCGAATCGGATGAAAATGGGAGGAACTGTTGTTTTCTATGTAAATGGCATCCATTGGTAATGTGGTGATTTTGATGCCCATTTTGCTGGCGTAATATAATACGTTCATTTCGTAATCGTAATTGTTGCGCTGAACAGTGACCAACCAATCCAAATGCTTACGGTCAAATCCCCGTAACCCCGATTGATTGTCGGACAAATATCGATTGGTCAACAACGCGTATACAACACGGGAGAGCCAATTCCCGAACTTGGAACGAAAAGGAGCTTCTCGATTGGGGCGACGAACGGTCAGCACGAAAGAGTGCCCTGCTTCCAACTGTTGCTGTACACGCATGACGTCTTGCGGGCAATGTTGACCATCGGCGTCGCAAGTGATAAATGAACGGCATTCCGGCAGGTGTTCCCGTATATATTTCATGCCTGCTTTCAAAGCAGCACCTTTGCCGCAATTGTTTGGTAACGTTACAATATGGGCACGCGAAGCTACGTTCTCAAAAATCCCTTTGTATGACTCGCCGCTGCCATCGTCCACAACCACCAAAGTAAATCCCAAATCTTTTAACTGTTGGGTTAATTCAATTAGCTTACCGTCCGGTTCGTAGGCGGGAATTAAAACTACGTTCATGGAAACCCCTCACAGTCAATGGATGTTTTTTCGTAAAAAGTCATGGATTTGAGCGATCAAACGATCATTGGCAGTACCGTCGTCGTCAAATAAGAGATCGGTGTGACCGTCATGTCCGTCGAGAGAGTGCAAAATATATTCAACCTTTGGATTACCGATCTCATTTTTATAAGAAATAATGGAATAACGGTCCATAGGAACTTGTTGATCATTGTCTCCGTGCACCAATAAAACAGGAACCGATGTTTTTGCAATGACGTCATTGGCTCGCATATTAAGGGTGTCGACGTCAAATAATATGGATTGATATAGCCACAAAAAGCCGTAATTGGCATAAGCAAGGGGACCAACGTATTCCCTTGCGGCTCCTATTACGCCTTCCATGGCACTGTTGACACCGCTGACCGATACGACGGCGGCAATGTCAAAATCCGAAGCCAATGCACAACAGGCAGCATATCCACCCTGGCTGTGCCCCAAAAGTACCAATTCATTATAACCGAAACGATTGCATTTTTCAACATAATTTATTGTGGCTTGCAGATCCAATAATTCTTGGGGGAAACCAACTGCAGAATCTCCCTGCGATGAGCAACACCCGGTTGCATCGAACACAAAGACTGACCACCCCAATGCCAGTAGTTCGTTGATTTGCCATAAATAACTGTGAGAACAAGCGTGAAACCCGCTGACCCAAATGATTAACGTGTCTTGTTTGTCAGCCGCATTGCTTCGATAAAGATATCCGCTCAATTGGTTTTCACCCGACGGGTAACTGCTTTTCACCGCTTGATCTACCATGGGTTGTAACGTTGTGGGAATGGTTGCATTGACACATTCGTAGCGGTCAAAAATTGCATCATATATTATTTTGGTGGCGATCATAGATAAACTGCTGTAAATAAACAGTACGATCAAAATAATCATAAATACCTTTTTCCAACGTATTTTTTTGAAAGATATCATTATTGTTACCACCTTTCTGTCGATATAATCAAAGGAGATGTATTATGGCTTTGTCGGAGCAAAAACTTAATATTATCAACGAAGAAGCATTCCCCTCTGCTATAGAGGAGGTTACGCGTGATCTAAATACATGTGGCCAAGTAGGCGAGTTTATGGGATGCAAGAAAATTCGCTTGCATTATAAATATTTTTTGGTGGAAAATTGTCGTGGGTCGGTTGTAATTGTGCATGGACTGAGTGAGTTTACCGAAAAGTTTTACGAATTGACCTATTACTTGATGCAACAAGGGTATAACGTTTTTGTGTATGATCAGCGAGGTCATGGGAATTCTCAACGTATGACCCCCAAACGAGATTTGTTGCACGTTGATCGTTTTGAGGATTACGTAAAAGATTTAGACCTTTTTATTGATACCGTGGTCACCCCTGCAAGTGATGCACCGTTGTATTTATACGCCCATTCTATGGGCGGTGGGATTGCGGCGCTATATTTGTCAAAACATGGAAACAAGATAAAAAAAGCGGTGCTGTCAGCCCCTATGTTTCGTCCTATTGTCAAAAACGTTAACCCTACCGTTGCACGGTGGGGTGTGAAAACCGCCATGGTGTTTGTGGGGAAGAAACGGCAGTTTCCGTTGTCTCATGAATTTAATCCCGAAGCAAAATACAAGCCGGAATTCGACGATAGCCGCATGCGGTTTGAACACTACATGACTTTGCGCAGAAACAACGAGAATTATCAAACCACACCTATGAGCTTTGGCTGGGTGTGTGCTTCGTTGGATTTGCTCAGCCGCGTACTGAGCAGGCGAGTGGTAAAACGAATTACCACACCTATTTTACTGCTGAGCGGTGATCGAGACCGCGTGGTGGAATTGAAACCGCAATATAAATTTGCACAAAAATGCGAAACTTGCAGTTTGAAACGATTTCCCAACGCTACCCATAGCTTGTTGACCTCTTGTGGGCCTTTGATGAAAGAGATCCTTCAGTCGATTTTAGCGTTTTATGGCTCTTGATTCAATTATATAAGAAAACCAAGCATTATGCAAGCAAAAATCCCACAGGGAGTGATCCGTGTGGGATTTTTGCTTTATTTCGGTCGCGATAACTTACGGCGCAGATTCACGCGCACGTTGTCCAAAAAAGATGAACGACTTTCACCAAAGGCGCATTCGTTTACAAAATGTTCGCAATTGTGATGCAGAATATCATAGCCGCCTTCCCCTAATCGAGAGCGGGCTATACTTACCCGTTCTTGGGGCTCACGAATATGTTTTTGCTCTTCGCGTGTGGGATGACCGACCTCTAAATTGCCGCCTGCCAAAAATGTATAAACGTCGGAACTCAGTACCTTGATCTCATCAGCAGGGCGACCGGGATCGTTTGGTAAGCCAAACTGAATCACTTCCTGTTCGCTGACGAATATACCGTAATGGTAGTAAAAGCTTACTTTGGTTCGAATCAAATCGCCGCATTCGGGGGCGGTATCAATCCAATTCATTGGTTGACCTTCTTTTCCACGCAGGTAATCACATCGTTTACCGTGGTGAGGCCAATGAAATCATCGTTAACGAATTTGATGCCGAATTCTTCCTCCAAAGCCATGGCCATATACAACAAGCCGATGGAGTTGATTCCAATATCGTCCCGCAAATTAGATTGGGGTGTTATGGCCGAAATGTCTATATCTCCCTCAAAAACGGCTTGACATACGTGAAGCATACGTTCAAAAGTGTTCATTATGATTCCTCCTGTTGGTTGATTGCGTTTTTGCAATGGTTTAGCTGCTGCATCAAAGCAGTAGAAATTGCTTTGATATCGGCTGTGCTGGGGATTTTCTTTTGACAATATGTTTGGGGCTCTATGGTTTCACCGATCACTACGATTTGACGGCTGTACCAGTGCTTTTTGGGATGAATGTGCATGGGAACAATGGGAACCCCCGCACGTAACGCCATGAGTACGGCGCCTGATTTTATGGTGTCTATGTCGTCATCTTTGTTGATTCCGCCTTGAGGAAATACGGTAAGCAAATACCCTTGTTTTAGTTTGGTTACCGATTGATTGATCGCCTCAATATCCGCTTCTTGTCGGTTAATGCGGATGGCACCGGCACCTTTTAGCAAAGCGACACGCAACTTCCCTTGCATGACGATTTCGGCAACTAAAAAGTATAAACGCCGATACCAAACGGTGGCACCTACAATAAACGGATCGGAAAACGAGGTGTGATTTGCGGCCAAGATAGCGCCGCCTTTTATCTTTTGTTTGTATTTTTTTCCGGTAGGGGTCAAGCGTTTCACCCGAAAGATTAGCAGCACGGGTGTAGAAATCAGCCGTGCTATATCCATGGGAATCTTTTTAAAAGAAAACAAACGATGCTGTTTCATTTTTCAATCAACCTTCTCTTGTTTTTTTGCTTCCAGGTGATCCTTTAGTTCGTAAACCTTTTCTTCCAATATACGGGTTAAGTGTTGCAATTGCTCTTCTTGTGATAAACCGTCTTTTTGATAAGCGGACAAAGAAAAGGGCTCGCCAACACAGACCGAAGCACGCTTCAGTATGCCGTAGTTCCCATCGGTGTATACCGGTAAAATGGGAGCATCGGTGTGAAGTGCAATATAAGCCGTGCTGGTAGTAAACGGCCACGGTTTTCCATAGATCGGGAGACGGCCTTCGGGAAAGATACCCACGGTGCCTTTTCGGTCCAAAACTTCAATGGAGTCAGCAACAAAGGAAAATTCTTTTAATTCCCGTTCTACTTTAATGCCGCCCCAAGCCCGCAACATAAACGAAAACGCAGGGTTTTTGTTAAATAAAACTTCGGCAATTAAAAAGTGTATGGTTCGAAAAGGGAAAACGATCAAATATAACGCAAAATCCATGAGGGATTTGTGGTTGGAAACGATGATACACGGTTTGGGGATTTTTTTGTTCTTTTTATTAATGTGAACTACTTTGGGTTTGAACAACAAATAAGCAGGCAAAAAGCCGGTTAATTTGGTGAACCACACAAACAAATGAATAAACCAGTTTCTCATACTACACCCGCTTTTCTAAATATTCGCAAATTTCCTTTACGGTGTAACAGTACTTTTCGTTTTTGTTGTAATCAACAATATGAAAATGCTCCGACAACTTGGTTAAAATTGAAAAATACTGAATGCTGGAAGCGCCCAGATCATAAAACAAATGGTCGGTATATCCAATTTGCTCTGCTTCCTTGCATAACACGGATGCAACAATTTCGCGCACATCGGTTGCCAGCGGTGATGCTTGGTCATCGGCCGTGGAAAGGATCATATCGGCGAAGGGGATCAAAGTAATCGTTTGGCTTTCGATTTGTTGTTTTAATTGCGTGCGACTCACTTTGATCGCATTGGACCCGATCAATTGATCGGTGGTGAAATAAAAACGCTGAATTGCCATGGCAGAGGGAATGGTTTCATTGATTTTATAAATTTCTTGTCGCAATGTGTCTAAGGTGTCTTGTGAGATGTAAGGACTGATTTGTACCACAAGTGACAATCGCTCTCCGTCTGGGGTATTTAATCCCAAAACCGAAAGGCATTTGGACTGCGATAAACAGAACATTTTTTCTACGGTGTCAGGATGAATATTTTCTCCGTTTTCCCCTATTACGGTGTCACCTTGACGACCGCGAATGATATAGTTGCCGTTGTGGCATTCCATGTAGTCGCCGGTTTTGAACCATCCGTCAATGATTTGCTCTTGCCCATTGATTTGTTTTTTTGTGCAAAGAGAACTGCCTCGTACTTCTAAAATTCCTTGGTTGTCTAAGCGGTATTCCACCGAGGTAAAAGGACGACCAATGGTATTTTCGTTGCGGTGCTTTGGCTTGTGCCTAAGCTCTACCGAAGTAATGCCGATTTCACTCATACCATAACCATTGTAGGTGTTATATCCAATTCCGTTTAGCAATCGCAGGGCGGAATCTCGTAAATAACTACCGCCGTTAATGCAAAACATGACAGAACGGCCAAATAATTTGTCGGTAACGTCACGCATGAACCATTTGCTGAAAGCGGCTCCTGCGGTGGGGAAAATATTTTGCACTTTGGTGCACAAGGAAATCCCTTTTTGCAATTTTTGGTATTGCTTTTCTCCTTGCTCTTTAGCGGCATCCGTTACGCTTTTTTCAATTGTATGCCATAACAAAGGAACGGCAAAAATATGGGTAACCTTGTGGCGACGGCAGGTTTTTAGAATTGTGTCGGCAGACAAATCTCGCAAAAAAACCAGCGTTCTGCCAAAAAAAGTGAACCAAAAGTATACAGCAAATAAGCCAAACACGTGATAAAATGGTAAGAAAGCCAACTGTTTCAGTTGTCCTTTGTAGTGCTTGGTCATGCGGGGCTCTGCTTTTATAATTCCGTCAAAGTTAAGGATTTGCTCGGCGATTTGGTATCCGCTGTAAAAACAAACCACTTCGTTCATGGAGGTAGCAGAGGATGAAAAAGCCAATTCATCCTCAAACACATCGGTGGGTGCGGCAGGGGAGACGTCTTGCAACAGATCATCAACCATGATATGCTCGGTATCAAACTCGGTTTGTGCAGTACACAGGGTGTACTGAATTTGCAACCGATTCATAATTTTTTGAGTTAATCCCGCAGGGTATCGCAAATTTACCAAATACGGTTTGTTTCCGCTCTTTAATATAGCCCAAAAGCCTACGATCCACTCGGGAGAATTGTCAATTGCCAATGCAACGTAGTTGTGAGTGGCACCGATTTTTTTATAAAGCGAAGCGGCGGCCGATTGGATTTTTTCTTTGGTTTGACCATAGGTTTCAGTTTGAATGCGAAAACCGTCGTTTTTTTCCCAAAGAACGTTTTGTTCGGTCGAGAACATAATGGTGTATATGTCACGTAACGTTTTATCAGATGCCTGTAACGCATCGCTGTGATGCCGTAGTATTTGTTTTAAGTTGCGGTTCATAATGCTCCTCGTTTATCTCTGCGAAATCGTTTCCAACAGAAAACGGTTATGTGAATTTTAAAAAGGTTACAGCTCGGTACTGAGAACCATAACAACAAGCAGTACCAGCCCCGAAAGAATTGTGCCGATTAAACCGAATACTTTACCGGGAGCACGCATTCTGCTTTTTATGGACAAAATCATGCCGACCAATGAAAGTGGCAAACTGATCATGGAAAACATCATACCAAAAACAATGGCGGCCTCAAGTTCCACGTCGGCAAGAGCTACGGTGTAAATAAAAGCGAGAATCGACATAACAAAACCGACGATTCCCAGCACCATGCCGGCGATCTTTTTGCCGCGAGAACCTACTTCCGGTTGATAAATCGGCTGTTGGTAAATCGGTTGTTGATAAATCGGCTGTTGATAAATCGGTTGTTGCGGTGCTGACATATTGGCGCCGCATTGCGGACAAAATGCGCTGGGTGTTTCGGTTTGGTAGTTGCAATAGGGACAAGTATACATAACTTGAAACCTCCTTGATTTGTCGAGAGTTATTCAAAAAACATTATACTGTATTATACAAGCCTTTGCAAGTCATATTTTGTGAATCGGCAGAAATTCATTGTTTAAGCAGAAACAAAAAAGTCGCTCGGCGACGAGCGACTTTTGGATTGATCTATAAGTATGAATTATTACAGCATGCAGAAGGTTAAAAGAAAATGGAAGGCGGAAAAAATAACACCCAACAAGCCCAAGACTTTGCCTGCACCGGCAATGCGGCTTTTGATCGACAAAATCATACCGACCAAAGCGGTGGCAAAGGCTTCGATTGCGATTGCAACGTTGGCAAAGATAAACGCATCTTCCATCATATATCTGACAAGGTCGTTGGCTTCCGCGGTGATGAAACAGTAAAGGATGCCGAAAATACCTGAAACGAACCCTACGATAGAAAGAATCAAGCCAACAATTTTCAAGGCTTTTTGACCACCTGAAACAGCGGGTTGCTCATATAAGGGTTGTTGATAAAGCGGCTGTTGGTACAAGGGTTGTTGATAAACAGGTTGAGGAGCCGACATATTGGCACCGCATTGGGGACAAAAGCCGGATGGTGTTTCGGTTTTGTAATTGCAATTGGGACAAACGTACATGGGTGGTACCTCCTAAAATTGATATTCCTATTTTACAATATTTGCCGTGATTTTTCAAGGGTAAATTTGACGGTGTGAAGAAGAGCACGTCAAGTCAATTGTCGGCGCTACGGTTATACAAAAGGCGATGATCTAACCAAACGAAAAAAGACTTGAATTGTCTTGTGAACAAATCAAGCCTTTTTGGTGCGGATAAGAGGACTTGAACCTCCACCGAGTTGCCCCGACTAGAACCTGAATCTAGCGCGTCTGCCGATTCCGCCATATCCGCATATCTATTTTTGATTGCCAATGTATTATACGCTTTATCCTACTGTTTGTCAAGTCCTTTTTTTATAAAAATTTCTTGCGTTATCCTTTGACTAAATACAAGGTTACCAATACAATGTGTATTACCATAAAAACAGGCAAAGAAATCATAAATTTTTTCTTTCTGGTCTTATGACGAATAGTTTTCATGGTAGCCAACATGGCGGCTGCACCGCCTATGGCGGCAAAGGTCAGTAACGTTTTTTCGGGAATGCGTTGTTTTTCTTTTTTTGCGGCAATTTTGTCGTATATCGTTATAATGACGGATATCAATCCGATCATCGTAATATATATAGCTATGATTAGAAATGCCATGGTAACACCTGCTTTATGATTGGTTTAAAATGGACGATTTGCTATTCTACTGTACCATATTTGACTCAAAAAGTAAAGGATGATTATTTTGTTTCCTCATTCCGCTTTCTTCAATAAGCGTAGGATCCTTATAAACGCATTGTGTGTGATTTTGTGTTTGGTGACCGTTATTAGTTTTCTGCCGAAGGCTACCGTTTTACAGACTCTGCCTGTGGCAACGTCAACCATTGTTAAAGGGGTTTGGATCAACTATGCGGAATTTGCCGCTATGATCGACAATCACGATCAAACTGCCTATTGCAATGAGATTGCCTCCACACTTAAAACCCTTGCCGATATGGGATTTAATACGGTGTTTTTACACGTTCACTCTCATTCCGACAGTTTCTTTCCTTCTGCGATTTTTCCTTGGTCCAAACGCATCAATGAAGGAGCGGGCGTGGATTATGATCCGTTGCGATTGTTTATCGATCAGGCACATCATAATAACATAAAGGTGCACGCTTGGTTCAATCCTTATCGTGTCGATGCGAAAACGGTCAATGAGATTCGTTCGATCGACCCTGCGTATCAATGGAAAAACAATCCGGAACATTTGCTGACTTGTGACGCGGGTGTGTATTACAATCCTGCTTCGGCAACGGCGCGTGCGTTGGTGTTGTCGGGCGTTCGGGAGGTGTTGGAAAATTACCCTGTTGACGGAATTCATTACGACGATTATTTTTATCCCACCACCTCGCCTGATTTTGATCGTGTTGCCTATGAGCAATACGCAACCCCCACTGACCAACCCTTGTCGTTGGGTGATTGGCGTCGATGTCAAGTGAATTTGCTGATTTCGGGGACTTATCAATTGGTGAGTGGATATGACAAAGTCGTTTTCGGTGTTAGCCCTGCCGCTAATCTCGACAATAATTTTCAAGCGCTTTATGCCGACGTGGTTTCTTGGGCACAAGGCGGTTACGTGGATTACTTGTGTCCTCAATTGTATTTTGGATTCGAATATCCCAAACAGGAGTTTCAGTTTGACAGCTTGCTTGCTCAATGGCAAAATTCCGTGGGCGACTGTCCTCTGATCATCGGGATCGCATCGTATAAAGTGGGGAAAGAAGATGCAGGGTCGCAAGAATGGATATTGGAAACAGATTTGTTGGCGCGACAAACGGAGGTTGTTTTTACCGCAGGATGCCGTGGGATTTGTATATACAGCTACGGCTCTTTGATTTTGCAAGACGAAGGCTCGTCGCTACAACGAATGCATCTCAAAAAAACAATGGCTCGGTTTGGTTGACCGAGCCATTTGCGATAAATCAAGGTTATTGCAATCCCAACTCTGCGGGGCCGATTCCCAAAAAGAATCGACAAATAATGTAAAGCGGTACAGCAGACCATCCGTGACATAAACTGCCCGCACCATCGAAATCGGCGGCGCCCAATTCGGTTTCCCAAAAAGTGGTGGCTCCCGCATCCAACATAGCACCCCATTTTTCTTGTATGTCTTGCCATACAAAGGGTTTGTAATCGACACTTTGTCGAAGCAATCCTTCGTATAAATAAATAGCATAGCTGATGGAAGTGGGGATCAAATCGGTATCATTCATTACAGCTTGGCAAAGAGTCGGGGTGTGTCGGTCGGCAAGATCGTTGAACAAAGCCATGGCTTGCATCAATTGGCAATAATGGGTTTGGTTGCCTTTTACGCAAAATGAGGCAAATCGTTGACGTTTGTTGTTCCAAAAAACGCGATGAATTCCGTCTTTCATGGTGGATAATGTGTTTTCCAAATCGATTTTTGTTTGGGTGTCGTCTAACGCAACAGCAAGCATCAATCCGCTTTTT
>JAZRFL010000168.1:0-12862 GCA_045661365.1 Acutalibacteraceae bacterium
AAGTTACTGACGTCAATATTATACACCCTCGGCGGCCGTTTGTCAAGGCCTATTTGATTGTGAACGTTGTTTCCGTTAGAATGATCCCGCCAGGATAGCGCCGTGGGACCAGCTTTCCCGTGAACGTGGATCCTGGTTTGAAATTATCATAAGTCACCTTTTCCTTGATGTTGTCCGGCATCCCGGCGCAGGTGACTTTCGGCACCCCGTCCACCGTCTCCATATACGTTTTGGCCCTGATATATTTTGAGTCCGTGAAAACACCCTCGTTTTTCCAGGCTCCGAGGCGCGACGGGTGAACGTCCAGACCCTCGGGCGGTTCGGTCCCGATCAAATGCATGGAATCAGTATCAGCATATATAAACCGATCATAAACAGCCTGGGCGGATCGGATCGTTTTATTTCGCGCGTATGCCGTTATAAAGGCACCCATGGCGGTATATATAGGCGATTTTATTTCTTCCTCATCCAGGGTATATTGCACCACGCCGTCCAGATCCAGAACGGGGATCTTCTTCTGGTGCCTCGGATTGGTGGCAAATTTGCCATACAACGAATTTAGCATAAGTTTGGCCAATTGCCGCATGGCGCCGGTGCTGGTTTCCTTTATATGCATCCAATGGTCTATATAGTCCTTGAAAAGGCCCGTGGTCCCCTTGAATTTCCATCCGTTTATATATGTCAGGTCTGAAACGTCGTAGTGATCCAGGAGCAGGGCCAGGTCCACGTTGGTAAGTGTCATTTGGACAATATCCCCGTCGGACGTTTCCAAATATTCAGTTTCCACGAAAGCCCGGTTATTTTTTAGCTGGATCGTTGGAAGGTGCCCGGGCTTTAGATCGAAAGCGCATTCCAGGCGGACGATAAATAAATTATAACGATCGTCCGGATCTGGCGGGCCTTCAAAGTACATAGGGTATCCATACGGCAAAATTTCCTGGTACATAACAGACGGATAAAGGGAATTTACGTCCAACGTTATGCCCTGGAGGCCGCGCCGGTTCCGGTGTTCCGGTTTCAAGTAAACATAACCCCCTTTATAAGCTCGTCTTATATCGGCGTCAAGCTCGACCGGGAGAACGGGGAAAAGGCGTTCAAATTGGCGCTTTGAAATAATTTCCTTATATCCGTTCATGGCGTCCGAGGCCGTGGTCATTTTTGTAAGGCCCTTTTCAAATTGGATTTTTAAGGCCGCCGCCACGATCCAGCAGTCGCCAATTATATAGTCCCTTTCCTCGTCGGTCAGCTGGTGATCCTTCCCGCGGTGCGCCTTATAGTCAATGGACCCTTTGGCCATTGGCAATTCAAAGGCCTTGGCGATCGTGGCCACCGTGAAAGGGAGCTTTTTCAATGAGTCGTAAAAAGTTACCTTTTTATATTTTTTGTTCTTTTTCTCAAAGGTCACGGTGATGGAATAAAAAAGCCCGGTGTCGGTGATCAGGGTGTTAAACGTTCTATTTTCCCGCGTCTCGGAATAGGTGAACCCGTTCCGTTGTAAATAGGAAAGGATAAATTCACCGTCAAATTTCAGGTTATGAAAATAACACACGGTGTTTTTGTCGGAAAGCCATTCAAAGAATGATTCCAAGCTGGTTCCAAGGAAAACGGTTTCCCCGGTCTCGATCTCCACGGCGCACACGGCCCAGGCGCGGAGATCTTCCGGATCCACGGTCGTTTCCAAGTCGGCCATGATTTTTAACGTTTTGATCGCCATAATATGGCCCCCTTATTCGATATATTCGTCTCCCCATTCGTCCGTTTCTTTCATGCCCAGGGAACGGCGAATTTCATTCAATTTTCCAGCACGCGCGGACGGATCATAAATATATGAGATTTCCAGCAATTCGTCCTGCTCAACCATTTTCATATATTTGTTCAACCGCATATAACGAATTTTTTTAATTACGTCTTTTGCCTCGTCACCAAAAACATTTTCCAAGGCCGTTTGATAATTCTTTTTATATCCTCGGATTCTTTCGTTTAAGTATTCCGGCGAATTCACCCGGTCCAAGCGTTTCATGTACTTTTCGAATTGTGCCCGTGATCGGAAACGTTGCAAGGACTTGGTTTTCTTTGCTAAAATAAAATCAGATTCTTTACCCATCAATTGGAGAGAACCCACAGTATCGCCCGTATCCCGGCCACCAACCAAACGCGGCAACGTGGCCGCCTGTTTTAACATTTTCTTACGGCGATAATTGGCCCGGTTAACGGCGTTTTCCAATTGCTTTTTTTCCTCGGGTGTGAACGTCACCCCGTATTGATTTGTAAGCTCCCCCGCCGCGGATTTTTTCAGGTTCTTTCGGCCGCTGGAACGGCCGCCGCGGTATTGGGTCCCCTCATACGTCGCCGCCTTTTTGGCGGCCTTTTTCTTTTGCCTTTTGTTCATGCCTATTTCTCCACTTGATTATAAAAAGCCTTATAAACCATTCGCTCCAGCAGGGTGACAATCTCCCCGGGTACACTCTCGCGGATCTGGTAGCGACCCAGGATCTTTTCCAGGCGCTCCAATTCGCGGGGAATATCCCGGGAATAAATCTCCAGGCGCTTGGCGCTTGAAAATTTGAAAACGTCGCCGCATGGGCTTTTATACTCATACGGCGACGCGTTCAGATCATAATAAACCCCGCGGCGCGATTTCTTCACGCCACCCATGGTTTAGTCCTCCGGATAAAACTTGACGCTGGTATAGGTCCGGTTGGACTTCTTGGCTTTGGTTTCGGTCAGGAGCATGGGCAGGCCCTCCTCCACGATCGCGTCGTGGTAGCCGTCAGTTTCCAGATCCGTAAGGCGGGCGGTCAGAACGGTTCCGCCGAAATAGAACTTTTTGGGACGTTCCTTGACGATGAAAACGGCGTAAGGCTCCCCATCCTCATTGGGCAGGAATCCATATTCCACAATGGTGGAAATTTGGCCCATAAGCTCGGACGTTTCGCCCTTCTCGCGGCCGTCCATGAAAGGAAGCTGGACGTCAAATTCCTTGGCGCGGTCCTTCAGGGATTTAATGGTTTTCGTTTCGTTGCTCATAGTTGGCAACCTCCTAATTATAATTTTTGGGCTGGGCCCAATAAGCGCCACCGGGAGGGAGATAGAAAGAACCTCCCGGCGCCGGACTTTCACCGGCCACCCAAACGGGCGGGCCTTGCGGGCTATGGTTTCAGGTGGAAAAATTCCGCGATCACGTCCACCTGATCCTCGGTCAAGCTGGTGAATTCCTCCCCGTCAACGGCCACGAAAAACACGGGCCCGACGAAAAAGAACGGGCGCAAATTCTTGTTATAGTCAAGGCCGCCCAGCAGGCCCCCCTCGTTGACGATCAGTAAAATTCCATGCTCTCGGAGGCCCGGCAAGCTCATCGTTTCAATGTTTCCCCCGACGGCGGCCTGCATGGCTTTAAGCTCGTTTTCCATGGTGCATTCCTGCCAGAATCCCGGCAACGTTCCGACGTATAAAACCCGAATTTCGTTCATTCTCTCAACCCCCTTTTGACAAATCCCAACGACGTGGAAAGATCGTGGCAAAGGTGCTTGAATTGGCATTCCGTGCAATCGGCCAGGCAATGGGCGGCGGTGAATTCATGGACGTTCCCCTGCAACAACCAATGCAAAAGGCGCATTTCGTCGTTGGTGTAGGTGTTCAGACGTAAGGTGATCATTCTTCCTCGTCCTCCGTTTCCCCGTCGTCAAATATTCTTTGCAGGACCATATCGACGGCCATATGAACCATAGGAACCGGCATTTTTGAATTGACAATAAGTGATTCAAGGACGCGGCATAAAAGATTGTAAACGTCCCCGCCTTTTCCATTGAATTGGATGTTTGTACCGTCTCCATAGTCAATGGCGGCAAGATGGGCGCTGATCGGGCGATTCCCGATAATTTGGAATTTTGGTTCATTCATTGGTTGGCAACCTCCTAAAAATTTTAATTTTCAGAACCAAATATATTTTAGCACCTTTTTTCCCGTTTGTCAACACGTTTTTCAAAATTTCTCAAAAAATGTGCTATTGACAAATTATATTAGAATAATTATAATAATATTGGAAATTATTTGCAAAGGAGGACACCACCATGACCCTGGAGGAGGCCCAGCAAAGGATCCTGGATCTTGAAACCCAGCTGGCCGAGGTTACGAACGAACGGGATTCATTATCCCAGAATAATGAAACGCTGGTTCATGATCTCGACGCCGCGCGCACGTTAAACCAAAAGCTCTTTGAAAGAGTCACCCAATCCACGGCCGAGGAGACCGAGGAACCCGAGGAGGAGACCCCGCCCACCTGCGAGGAATTCGCCAGATCTATGAAAATTTTTTGAGGAGGAATAAAACATGGGATTTTCTATTGCCGCGCTGAATAACATTCGCGCCAACGCGTCGGAGGAATACAAGAACCGTATCCCCGAGGCAAGCCAGGCCACCCTTCTTTCGATTGGTCAGGCCTTTTCGACTTATACACCCCTGTATAACGAATTTTGCGAGGCCCTGATCAACAAGATCGGTAAAACGATCATTGAAAGCCAGCTTTTCCACAACAAGCTGGCGGCCTTCAAATCCGGCACGATCTACACCGGCCAGGACGTGGAGGAAATTTTCGTGGAAATGGCCAAGGCCGAGGGACAGTATAACCCCGAGGGCCCCAATCCCCTGGGCCGCCGTACCGGTCCCGACGTTCACGTGGTCTATCACCGCAAGAACCGCGCGGATTATTACGCCATTTCCCTGGGTGATCTGGATTTCCTGCGCGTGTTCCGGTCCGAGGCCACCCTGGACGCCTTCATTTCGTCCCGTCTCCAGGCCGTTTATAACGGTGCCGAAAAGGACGAATGGCTTTACATGAAGAACCTTCTGGCCACCTATGACGGATATTTCGATTATGAGGTGCCCGTGATCGGCGGCGACAACGCCGAAAAGACGGCCCGCACGTTCCTGAAAACCCTTCGCAAGGCGTCCCTGGATCTGTCTTTCCTTTCCACCCAATTCAACAAGGCCGGCGTGGAACGAAAATGCGAACCCGGTTCCACCGTCCTGCTGATCCACAAGGACGTGCTGGCGGAAACCGACGTGGAGGTGCTTTCCAAGGCCATGAACCTGGGCAAGACCGACATTCAGGTGGAGGTCGTTTCCATGGACGATTTCGGAGAAATGGGCGACACTTACGGCCTGCTGGTGGAAAAGGATTGGTTCCGCGTTTGGGACACCCTTTCCCACATGGAACCCCAGCGCAACGCCCAGGGCCTTTTCACCAATCATTTCTATCACGTTCACCAGATCCTTTCCGCGTCCCCCTTCAAGAACGCGGTCAGATTCAAGGCCGTTCAGGCATAAGGGAGGCGGTATAAATGAGTGCACCGGAAACGATCCTTTCCATTTGTTCCGGCGTGCCCCTCAATAACCGCTACGAGCACACCCTATATTTTGCCACGGCCGCCGATCAATCGGCATATTTCGGCGGAAAGGTCGTCAAGACTCTTTCCGCCTATTCTTATATCAGGCGGTCGTGGGATCTATACGTGGACGCGGTTATGGGCGACGCGCTGAAATGGAACTATTTATATTTGAGGAATCCGCAAGATCGGAAAACCTTCTATTATTTCATTACGGCGGTGGAATACGAAAACGAGGAAACGGTGAAGCTCTCCCTGGAGCTTGACGTTTTGCAAACGTTCCTTTTCGATTTCTCCCTGCTCCCCACGTTCATTGAGCGCCAGCACGCCGTTTCGGACGCTGTAGGGGAAAACACCCTGGAGGAGGGCCTGGAAACCGGGGACTTTATCGTGAATAAGGCCGAGGACGTCAAGGATCTAAACGAAATGGCAATCATGGTTTTGTCCACCCTGTCCCTGGCCTTTTCTGCCAAGGATACACCGGTGCCCGCTTTCGGGTACGATTACGACGGCGTTTTTTCCGGGTGCCAGATCATGGCGGCACAATTCAAACATTATTTGTTTGTGCGCCAAGCCCTGGAGAATTTCAACGAATGGGGCTTTACAGACTCTATCGTTTCTATTTGGCAATATCCAAAGGCCCTGCTTGGATTGGCCGACGGTGCCAGCTGGAAGGAAAACCCGTTGGCCGATTATCCGGGCGACGCATTCAATGCCGTTTATAGCACCAAATCCCTGACGAAATATATTACACCCAATTACACCCTGGAAGGGTACACGCCGCGAAATAAAAAATTGCTTTGCTATCCGTACCGGTTCATTTATGTGACCAATAACACCGGCAACGCGGCCACCTATCGTTGGGAACGTTTCGACGCGCCCGGAATGCCTGCTTTCCAGATCGACGGCGCCCTGGCTCCCGACGGGACCGTGAAGATCACCCCGACGGACTATAACGGCGCGGTTTACAACTATGAGGAGGGCGTGACCCTCGGGAATTTCCCGACGTGTGCGTGGGATTCGGACGTTTATAAAATTTGGCTGGCCCAGAACCAGAGCCAGCAAAACCTTTCCCTTGTATCTGGCGGCCTTACGGTCCTGGGCGGTGTAGCCACGGCCTTGGTGGGCGTCGCAACCTGGAACCCCGTTTTGATGGCCTCCGGCGCCGGCGCGGCCATTGGTGGCCATGCTTCCATTGCCCAGCAATTGGCCCAGAAAACGGACGCGGCGGTGCAACCGCCGCAAGCTCGCGGGCGCCATTCGTCCACCGTCAACGTGGCCCACGGGAAACAGACGTTCACGATCTATCAAAAGTCCATCACGGCGGAACGTGCCCGGATCATTGACGACTATTTTACCATGTACGGCTACAAGCAAAACCGCGTGGAGGTTCCGAACCTTCGCGCCCGTTCCCGTTTTACCTACGTCAAGACGAACGGGTGCCATATTTCGGCGCCCAGCTGTACGTCCGAGGATGCGGCCACAATTGAACGGATCTTTGATAAAGGGATTACATGGTGGGCGGACCATTCCCGCGTCGGGGATTACGGGCCCGACAATGAAATTTTAACCAAGGAGGTGGCGGAATAATGGCAAAACGCCGCGCAACCCTCGCGGATCTGTTGAATGATTTAACATTTAAACAGATCTATGACAAATATAAATTGATCGCCCTAAACCGGATTGAGCTTGACGGGCTCCCGGAAGGGATCGAAACCCGACACGTTATGACCCAGCTATACACCCACGGAAAAGCAGGTTTTTTCCGGGCCACAAATATGGGCTATATGTGCCTGGAGGCCCAGGACGGGCAGGGCCTGAACGTTTATCGGGATCCCCTGTCTTATACCATGATCGGAAACGGTTTCCGGGAAACGGTGCCCGCGGATCAATGCGTGATTATTGAAAATAACCCGTTGAGACTCCCCACGGATCCGTTTATAATGTTCTACGCCAATAAGCTGACCGAGGCGGAAAGAACCATGGACGTTAACGTGAAAGCCAATAAAACGCCGATCGTGGTTCTGTGCGACGACAAAACGGTTTTGTCTTTCAAGGCTATTTTCCAGAAGGTGGACGGAAACGTGCCGGCGATCTACGCCGACAAGGGCCTGAACCTGGACGCGATCACGGCCCTTGATACGAAAGTAAAGTTTTTATGTAACGATCTCATGGATTACAAAAAGGCCGTGGAAAATGAGCTTTTAACCTTCCTGGGGATCAATAACACGCCGGTTGAGAAAAAGGAAAGGGTGATCACGTCGGAGGCAAATTCCAATAACCAATTGATCGCAAGTTTTGCCGCCCTGCAATATG
Organism: Acutalibacteraceae bacterium; assembly: GCA_045661365.1. Classification (GTDB taxonomy): domain Bacteria; phylum Bacillota; class Clostridia; order Oscillospirales; family Acutalibacteraceae; genus UMGS1484. The sequence goes on from JAZRFL010000168.1 coordinate 7,701, forward strand.
ATTCCCTGGTAAAGAGCTTTGAAAAGGTGGCGGAAATGTTCCCGGACGTCAAGGTGACGGTCCGCGACAAATACGCCCCGATCCTGGAAGAAGGAGGCGCCGAGAATGTGGACGAAAACCTGGGCGGTAATGTTGCCGAATGATAACACCCGCATAACGTTGGAGCTTGGGGAGATGATCGAGGGCGGCGTGGACGTCTGGGCCTTTGATTATCCTTCCTATTACCAAGGCGCGGAAAAGGCCGCTTTTGAGCAATTGGTAATTGATCATTTCCGTTTCCGCCAGATCGGGCAGGAAACCCCGGGCCGCTGGCTCCATTACTTCCGAACGCGGATCCGGGAGATCATGCCCTATTATATCCAGCTTTATAAGTCCGTCGAATTGATGGAGGCCGTGGAAGATCCTTTTGAAGCCTACAACCTGCGCGAGGAATACACGGAAAGCAGATCCGGCGCCGGCAAGGTGACAGGATCCACGACGGATTCACACGAAACCACAACCCACGACGAAAACGAAATGACCGTGGACGCAAACGGCCAGAACGTCCTTTCACGGACGCCCCAGGGCACCGTTTCCAACGTTGCTAACCATATGAGCGAGGCAACCACAACCGAGGACGCGAGATCCGAAAACGAGACGCGCAACGGAAACGCGACCGTCCAGGGCTCCGGATCGTCCGAAACCCTTTCGGAGGATTCGGGGGAAATGAGCTACACCTTGACGCGCCGCGGAAATATCGGCGTCCAACCCCTCGGAAAGGAAGTCCAAGCCCTCCGAGAGGCGTTCCTGAATATTGATTTACAGATCATAAACGAATTAAACGACCTGTTCCTGGCCGTTTATTAAAGGAGGAAAGAAAATGCTTGACAAGATCCCGAACCATTACGCCCTGACCGCGCCCGGCTCCATTTATGACGAGGAGGCCCTAACGGCGCTGGAGCTTGCCGGCCGAACCGCGGCAAAAGTAAACGAGATCGTGGACGCCCAAAACCAGCTGACCGAGGACACCGAGGCCCACCTGGCCGCCCAGGATCGGGCGATCCCGGAAAAGATCGCGGAGGAAGTCCAGGAGAAGATCGACAACGGCGAATTTGACGCCATGGTGGATAAACACATTGGCAACCTGGAGGACCGCGTGGATAACCTGGCGGGCCACGTCACGGGTGGATCCCTTACGACCATGGACGCGGAGGTGATCGACGGACGGGTGGACAATCTCGGAACGACCCGCCCGAACGTTGGGACGAGTATTCGCGCCCAGATTCTGGACGTGTTTTCCTATGCCAACGCGAGCGCGATTCAAGGCGCCAGCGATTCCATCAACGTGGCCTATTCCGCCGGGGAGGCGTTCCTGACGTTCACCCGCGCCGCGTTTGATCTCCGAAAGGGGAATGAAACCACGATCATTGAGACGGTGGACCTTACAAAAACGGACACCTGCGCCCCGATCATTGAATATTTCACCAATGACGAAAACGGGCGCGTCGTGATCCGCGTTCCCGCCCATTGCCAGCTGGTTTATTCCATGCGAGACAAGCGAATTTATATTCGCCAGCAAAACCGCCTGATTTATGGCGACCTGCTCCTGATCGCTAACGCATACGGCCGCATTTTTGACGGAATTTTGCTAAAGGAAATGGACGCAAAGGCGCGGGAAAATATCGTGAAGGCCTTGGAGGACGTGAACACGTATTCCAAGAAACTGAACGATCGTATCCGCACACTACCATATATCGGCCTGTCTGATCGGTCCCGCGTAACCGTGACCCCCGCCAAGGACGGTACGGGCAGTATGTTGGTAAAGCTCCCTGTAAATATTCAGGTGTTGGGATCCTCCAATTATACGTTGACCGTTTCCGAGGACACGGTGGCGGAATATACCTGGACCCATTATATTAAGGAGATCACCAGCGCCCACGTTCTTTTCAAAGTGCCGGCCAATACGGTTTTGGCCCTTGATTTCACCGGGCGAAAAATTGGGATCCATGAGGCGCGACACCTGACCGCCGACCACGTTATTTTGCTGGTCAACAATTGGGAAATGCTTTCCGAGGGTGCCCTGCTCCCCTTCATCCATCAAACGGAATTGGACGCCCTGGAGGCCAGAACGGCCGCCCTGGAGAGCGCCGCGCCCGCCGTTGAAAACCAGGGAAACGTGGACCGTTTCGCGGCCTTGATGAATACGGGGAACCGCTTTGATTCGTTCGTATTTGCGACCGACTTTCACCCCGTTTGGGCTGGGAGGAATTGGTGGCAGGGTGTAAACGAGGCCGTCAATCACCTGGCCCGGCAATTCAATAAAACCGCCGCGGATTTCGTCGTGACCGGTGGCGATTGGCTGAACAATGAAACCACGCCCGCGGAGGCGTGCCACGCGCTTTCCAATATCTATGGAAAATTGCGGGCGGCATTTGGCGAAAACGTCCACCTGCTCCTCGGGAACCATGACACAAATTATCAGGGAACCGAGATCCTGGCCCAGGCGGCGATCAATAATATTTGGTACAAAAAGACCGGCGCGGCCTATTACACGTTTGACACCGTAAACGCCCGCTATTTCATGTTTGATTCCGGCCTGGATTGGACGCCTGAAATTGACGCGTACAAGGGCGCCCAAGTGGAATGGTTCATTGATGGATTGAAAGCCAATTCCAAGCCCTTCATGGCGCTTGGATCGCATATGATCCACGTTTCCGAGGGTGTGAATAGCCCGTTTATTTCGGAAATTTGCGCGATCGCGGACGCGTTCAACCGCCGCACCACGTACACCTATAACGGCGCCACCCACAATTTCGCGGCCGGTGTGGGATCCGTCAAATTCCTGTTTGGCGGCCATATCCACGCCGACAGAATGGGAACCCTGAACGGAATTCCTTATTTCACCACGAAAAATTATAATGACGGCGCGTCCTTTGATTTCGTCCACGTGGATTTTGACGCCAATAAAATTTCCCTGATCCGCGAGGGCACCGGCGGCCACCGGACCCTGGATATTACGACCAACGAACCGGCGCCACCCGTGATTGAGGTTGGAACGTGGACGATCGGAAACCCTAACGCTATCACAATGCCAAAACCTGACAATATCGGAAGCATTGGAACGCCTGGCGGATTGCAAGAAAACACCATGGGAATTTTGCTTGATTACAAGATTGGTGGAACCAATTTCCAGGCCATGGCCTATTGCGGCGATTCAACCGTTTACGCCGTTTCCAATAACTATATGTATCAGGGTATTAAGGATGCCGGAAGTCAGCTGGTTATTGAATCGGACCAAAACGTGACCGCCGAGGTTCTGGCCTGGTGGCTTGCTAACTTTACCAAAGTATAAGGAGGACAAATAAATGGGACTTCAAGATATTATTTCCCTGATCGCGTCAAACGGAATGGCGGTCGTGATCATTGCCTATTTTCTTTTCAAGGATTACAAATTTAACGCCTCGATCACCGGGATTCTGACCGAGATCAAGGAGGTTTTGGCCGTCCTCCGAGACAAGAGACAATGACCTATCACACCGGAAACCGGTTCCTGACGCGGGCGGAAATGGAGGACAACGCCAATTATATTTGGGCCTACCTTTCCGCCCGTGGGTGGACCAAAAACGCCGTGGCCGCCATGCTGGGCAACATGGAGACGGAAAGCACGATCAACCCGGGGATCTGGCAGAACCTTGACGAGGGAAACACGGCGCTGGGCTATGGTTTAGTCCAATGGACGCCCGCCACCAAATATTTGAATTGGTGCGCGGATCGGAAGCTGGACGACGAGGCCATGGCGTCCGCCCTCCAGCGGATCGAGTACGAACGCGCCAACGGCCTGCAATGGATCGCCACGAATGAATTTCCCATGAGCTTTGACGAATTCAAAACGTCAACGGCCGCGCCTGCCACGTTGGCCCGCGCGTTTTTGATCAATTACGAAAGGCCCGCGGATCAGGACCAACCGGCCCGCGGGACCCAGGCGGAAAGCTGGTTTTCCTTCCTTGGGGACGGGTCCGAACCCACCCCGGGCGGCGGATCCTGGAAACCGAGTAAAAAGAAAATGCCTCTTTGGTTGATCCTGGAGGCGGCGAGGAGGCGCTGAAAATGTGGTGGAACCGGTCCGAGGTTCTTTCATTCAATAAATTATTGTCCATGATCCTATCGAACCGCGGCGGCGGAAAAACCTTTGACTGCACCCGCTGGGCCATTGACGATTGGAAGAAAAGGAAACGCCAAACCATTTGGGTGCGGCGGTATGATACCGAGCTGACGGACGAAAAAACGGGGATTCTCCGGAATGATCGTTTTTTCAAGGCCGTTCGGAAATTCTATCCTGACGACGATCTAAAGGTGGAGGGCTATTCCGGCCTGGTAAACGGGGAGGTGGCCATTCAGTTTGTGCCCCTGTCCACGTCGCGGTCGTTAAAATCCGCCAACTTTCCCGACGTAAACAAGATTATTTTTGACGAGTTTATTATCACCGAGGGCCGGACGGGCTACCTAAAGGGAGAGGTGGAAATTTTCCTGGATCTATTCGAAACGGTTTTCAGGCTCCGAGACGATGGCCGCGCGGTCCTGCTGGCCAATAACGTTTCCGTGGTCAATCCGTATTTCCAATATTTTAACCTGCGTATTGACCAGGGCCGCCGTTTTAACGTATTCCCGGAAATAATTGTGGAACTGTTCACGGACGAGGTTTTCCTGGAGGCAAAGAAAAAAACCCGGTTCGGACGCCTGGTAAAGGGCACCAGATACGGGGATTATGCCATAGACAATAAGCCCCTTTTGGACAATGAAACATTTGTTCAGGAGAAAACGCCGCGGGCCGAATTCATGTTGGCTTTGAAATATGACGGCATATTTTACGGCTTTTGGGTGGACTATCAGGCGGGCCTGATCTTCGTAAATAAGCAATACGACCCGTCCAGCTATTCCTTATATTGTTTACAGAAAGAGGACCACGAGGCCAATCTGCTTTTGATCAAGTCCCTGAACGACTCCCCGCGCGTCAAGCGCATAGTTTACGCGTTCAGAAACGGCCTGCTCCGATTCTCGGATATGGTCGTTAAAAACCAATTTTATGAATTCATTGGATATTTTGTCCGGTGATCCATGTTCCCGCGCCTGACCCATAGGCACCCATGCCCCATGATCCATGGCCACGGTGGCCAGGACAAAAC
>JAZRFL010000169.1:0-8409 GCA_045661365.1 Acutalibacteraceae bacterium
AGATTTTTACAGAGTTATTATTCAGAAATTGTTCTACTTTCTTATTAAACTTTTCTTCGGTAGGCATAAACATACAGTGTTTGTAAATCTCATATGTTTGTAAAATATCGTTCTTGTGAGTTAATTCTATTAGGTTCATTACACGCACCTACAAATTCTTATTTATCGGTTAGTTGTATTATAGCATGATTTTAGACAATATTAAAGAGAATACTAAAAAACACCCACAGTTCTTAAAAAATGACGGGTGTTTTTGTGTCGTGTTGTACTGTCCTTAACTGTACGCCTCATATGCCGTTGTTTTTTTGTTTGTGTCAATATCCGTATTGCTTTTTCTTCCAAAGAAAGCAGGGGAGGGTTACGCAAAGTGACAGCAATTCGGCCACGGTGGTTGCCATCCAGATCCCGTCGGTTTGAAACCATAACGGCAATACCAAAATGGTGATCACTTGAAACAGCAAGGTACGGGAAAAGGAAATGACAGCCGAAATACCGCCGTTGTTAAGAGCGGTAAAAAAGGAGGAGCCAAATACGTTAAAGCCAAACAGCAAAAAGGAAAAAGCGTACCATCGGAATCCCGTAACCGTTAGGTTGTACAAATCGACGTCGTACCCCACAAACAGTTTGGCAAAGGGACTTGCCATAGCAAAGGAAATGGTCGCCATTGTGACGCCTATGCACCCGATTACGGTCAAGCTTTTTCGGTACAGATTGTGCAATTCCTTTTTGTTGGAAGCACCATAGTGAAAGCTGATGATCGGAGCGCTTCCCAAGCAATACCCAAAAAACACGGCGGCAAAAATAAAGTTCACGTACATAATGGCGCCGTATGCCGCAACCCCGTCATCTTGCGCAAATTTCAGCAGTTGAAAGTTGTATAGCATGGTAACCACCGAAGCGGACACGTTGGTCAGCAGTTCAGACGAACCGTTGGTACAGGCTTTTAGCAGAATTTTGCCGTTCCACAAAGGGCGGGTCAACCGCAACAAACTGCGGTTTGGCAATAAAAAGTAGAGAAAGGGTGTTAATCCCCCCACCATTTGACTCAATGCGGTGGCCAATGCGGCACCTTCGATTCCCCAGCCCCATTGCCCCACAAATAAAAAGTCGAGAACAATGTTGGTGATTCCCGCCAAAATTGTGACGTATAGTCCCATTTTTTGCTTTTCTGCGGCAATAAAAAAGGTTTGAAATACGTTTTGCAGCATGAAAAAGGTGTTGGCGATTAAAATAATACGGGCATAGCTAACGGCTTCGGTGAGCATGGTACCGCTTGCGCCCAACAAAACGGCAAGGGGTTTTAAAAACAGCAGGCTGACCACCGTTAATCCCACACCGCCGATAACCACAGTGTAGATCATGAGGGAAAAGATCCGATTGGCTTTGGTATGGTCACCTTCGCCCAAGGTTTTGGCAACGATTGCCGTACCGCCGGCACCGATCATGAAGCCCATAGCCCCTACAATAATTAAGACAGGCATCATAAGATTGACCGCCGCAAAAGAGGTTTTGCCCACGTAGTTGGACACAAAATAACCGTCTACTACGCTGTAGATCGAAGTACAGATCATCATTAAAATAGAAGGGGTAACAAACCGCATGAGTTTTGAGTAGGTAAAATGATCGGACAATTGAACCCGCATGGCAAACGCTCCTTTCGCTGGGGGTGCCTTGCTATTGTATAGGAAGAAAATGGGAATGTCAAGAAAATGTTAAAACACCCACCCTTGTACAAGAGGGGTGGGTGTTGCTAAACCGAGATACCGGCGTGCTATTTGTTGGTTTCGGTATTACCATGGTTGTCGGTACCGTCGGAAATTTCGGTATCGGAAACCGTGATGGTAAACGAGTAGGTTTTTCCTTGGTGTTCGTTGCCGGCTTCTTCTTTCATTTTAACAATTAAATGAAAGGGAACGGTTTCACCGGGTAACAGTACGTTGGTACCGTTGGCGCCGTAAACAGTAAAACGCCCCTGTTCCATCAATTCTGCCAAGGTGCCAAGATAGGTGCCGTTGATTGATTCCGTACCGTTTGCCGTATTGCTCGCACTATATACGCCGCTGTAAACGTCCAACATTTTTGCAATGTTGTCGTTACCGACATTGGCGATGGAAAGGGTGTATTTCACCGCACGTTGGCCAACGTTGGTCAATTGTTGGTCAACGGCTACCACGTGTCCCGGTTCCCATGCGGCAGCGACCGAAAATTTTGCTTCTTGCAACAACTTGGTTTTGGGGTCTATGGTCATGACGTGTGCACCGTCAAACATGGCAAAGGCAACGGTAGCATTGGCAAGGTTGGGATCAGCTTTCACGGCATTGCCCGTGACCGTAACCGAAAGAGAATCGGAATCTAATTGATTGATTTCGGCTTCGGTAACGTCACCACGCATGGCAAAACCCGCTAAACCGTAGGTAGTGATCTCACCCGGCTGTAAGGGCGCTGTGTAGGTGATGAAATAGGTTGCGGTGGTGGCGGTAAGATTGGTAGTGACGATGTATTCGGCCGACGTGTTGTAATCCAACGTAAGGAGTTGATCAAACGTAGCGGGAACGGTTACCACAAACCGTACGTAGGCGGGTGTGGTGCCGATATTTTCAATATAGGTGTATTTGGCAATGGTCATTCCCGGCAAAAGATCGTTGTTTTGTGCTGCGTAATGACGGTATGCTTCATTGTCGGCAACAATCTTGCTTTTCGAGGCGATGGGGGATTGGTACAGATTTTGGCTTTCGTACAGTTGGATCGAAACGTCGTTGGAGTCGGTGGTTACCGTGGGTTGGTCATAGGGGACGGTGGCCGCAGAAGGGGAAGAAGGCAATTTGGCGGTGCTGTCTTCGGCAGGCTTGACGGTTTCGTTGTTACTGCACCCGGCCAATACCAGGGTGAGACAAAGGCATAAAACGATATATAGAAACAAAAACGTTCGCTTCATCTTGGTCATCTCTCCTTTGGGGAAGAAACTTTCTCATATCATTTTACTAAAAAACGCACCAAAAATCAAGTTACAAAGCTGTAACCTTTTCAAGCGGGAAAACGATGGCGTGAAATGAGCGGTGTGGCAAGTAAAAAACAACCGAGGACAATGGAAGCGTCCTCGGTTGTTTTGGTGTGGTTTTCTTGACGTATTTATAGGTTCTGATCATAGGTAGAATTGCCAAATCCGTCAGGTTCATAGGGGATTTGGGTAGCGGTAATAGTAATGTCAAACGTGATTTCGGCCGTCATGTATTCGTTGCCTGCTTCTTCAACCATGTGGATCATCAGTTCGACCGCTTTGGACTCGCCGGGCAGCAAAAAGCCATTGTCTTTAATGTCGAAAGAATCAGCGTCGATCAGATCCTGCAAAGTGCCCAAGAAGTTGGCGGGAACCATGTCTTCGGCGGTAGTGCCAACATAAACTTCCAAAACGTCAGCAAGGTTAGCATCGCCTTCTCGTTGTACGTTAGCAATAGAGAAACGATATTTCAGCGCTAAATCACCAACGTTCTTCAAAGTGTCAGCGGCATATTCAACATAACCGGGTTCCCATTTTTCGGAAATGAAGAACAATTGAGTATCGGAATTGAGTGCCATGTCCAAGGTGCCGGCTTGGATGTTTGAACCACTGGGGAGTTTTTTTCTTAAGTCCCAATGTTTTGTCGCCTCTTTTGCAGCATCCTCGAAACTAACGCCTTGGGACTGGATTCCAAATGCCTCAACCAATATGGATCGATCTTGTAATTGTGAAAATTGATCATTGGAGGCATCACTACGGACGGTAAACGATTCAAACACCACTATGTCGTTGCCTCCGGCAACAGCAATCGGGGGGTTGCCAACGCCGGTATAGGTGTAAAAATTATCATAGCCCTCTAACAATTGCCATCCGTTCAGTTGCAACGGTTCTATTATATCGCTCAATTGATTTTCAATTTTTACAAACAACCAAGCACTGTCGCTGTCTTCACGGACATGAAGTGTGGGATCTTTGGTGTAAGTATGTCCCGGTATGAGTTTGTAGGTGTTGTTGAGGGTTCGGTTGGAAGCGTCGGTGACATACATGCCATAAGGATCAACGGTTGCTTCGTCTAGGGTGATATGCACATTCCCTATGGTTTTGATTGCCCCTTGAGTGGGTTGTTCCGGTAAGTTAGAGTCGGAAGAGGATTCGTTGGACAAAGAGGTATTTTGCTTCGTGGTTTCCCCGCAACCGGTGAAAGAAACGGTCAAGCAAAGGATTAACAGTATACTGAGTAACCATGTGTTTTTTTTCATTTTTATAACCTCATTTCGTTTCAGGTGATTTCGTTGCGTTAACAATAAAATCAAAAGATAATTCGCCGCCTTGGTATTCGTTACCGACATTGATATTCATTTCTAAAGAAAACCAAACGGTTTTTTCTTGATTGGGTTGAAGCGTTCCTAAATCGGCCACGGTAAAAAAATGTGGTTTGGATAATTCGGATATAACCCCCAAATAGGTCAAAGCATTTGGATTGGTTCCGGCACGCACTTTAATTACATCGGCTATATTTGCTTGTCCGGATGTAGTTGTGTTTGAAAATGCAAAGTTGCATTGGACCGGAACATTTCCCACATTTTTTACGGTTACGTAAGAAACATGGGTATCTCCCGGTAAAAAGGCATTAATGCCCATTGGGGCACTGTCTATGATATCGATATCGATATTGTCAGCAATAGAGGGCGTTGTAACAGCAATACTTTGGTGGTCAAAGGGAAGCGCATCGGCACACAAAGAAAAATTTATGTGCTCGTTTTGGTATTCATTTCCGTCGGTTTTCAGAAGAATGCCGCAATAAAGATTTTTGGTTTCACCGACTTTTAAAAGTTGAGGATCAATAAATGGGGCGGAAACAGTGAAATTGGTTGCATCGGCAGAAAAGAGACATTCGTAATTTTTGTCGTAGATTTTAACGATACATGACTCAGGTAAACGACCGCTTTCAAACGCAAAATACAGACGGTGTCGACAATCTACCGAACCGTTGTTGCGAATGTAAAATGGTTGGATTATTTCTCTGCCCGGTTCAAGGAAAGTGTTCCACGGCTCAAAAACAGGTGTACCACCGTTGAAATCGATGGACGGTTCACAAGAGGTAGGAGAGTCTTCTTCGAACGATATGTGAAGATCGTTTCCGTTAAAAATCATGATCGGTTCGGATTCAACCGATGCGTGGGTGGTTGATTTTTTTGCGGATGTGGTTTTTCGCTTTGGTTTATGTTTACCACACCCTGTAAACGGAATCATTAAGCAAAGAATCAAAACAAAAACAATCATTGTCTTCTTTTTCATTGCATCGACTCCTTTTTCTTTTTCTGCCATTATTCTACGAAAGCAATTGGAAAAAATCAAGTTACAAAGCTGTAACCTTGGGTTACAGTTTTGTAACTTTTTTTCTAAAAAAGAAATTGCCCTTACGAGAGTATTGTAAGGGCGAGAAAAAGAGTGGTTTTGTTTTTAACGGGGGTCTTAGGGTTTTACGGCGTACAGATTGATGTCAAAAGAACATTGCACGGGGCCGTTGGCACTTTGATATTCATTGCCTGCGGCTTCGTCCATAACCAAGGTGAGTTCTAATTTCCGCTCGAAAACACCGCCCAGATCTCCGGGGTATTGGTCGGCAATTCCTTCTCCGGTCATAAATACGTAATCAACCAAATACCCTTTTTGGTTCAGTTCGGCCAAGGTTCCCAAATAATTGGCGGTGGTCAACTCTTGAGAAGCGGAGGTATCGTACACCTCCAATACTTGGGTAAAATCGCTTGCCGAATTATGCTTTAAGTTGGTTAAGGTAAAGGTGTGAAATATGCCTTCGTCTCCTATATTTTTAAACGATACCGTTACCTTTTGGGAAAGTCCCGGTTCAAAGGTACCGCTAAAGGATTTCAGCTTTACGGTTTGACGGTTTTCAATGTCAAGCTCCACCGTTTGAGAGCCGTCATGGTATTCTATGGTGGTATCGGCAGAGGAACACCCGGTAAACAATAACACACAACACATCAGCAATATGCCAAGAGAAAAAATGGATCTTTTCATGGTAAAAACTCCTTTAATAATGAGGATCGGCAATCGCAAAAACAAACAGAACACGATTCCCGTTTATGTAATTATACTCAATAATTGAGTATTTGTCAATACTCATATTCTGAGTGTAATAAAATGTGTCCGTATCATCGGAGGGGTGGATAATATGGATTATCGTAGCAGAATGCGTGGGTTGCGAGAAGATGGTGATTATACTCAAATTCAAATTGGACAGTTGCTTCACAAATCTCAGCAGGGCTATAATCACATTGAGACAGGGAGAGCGGAGCTCAAAATAGAAGATCTTATTACCTTGTGTCATTTTTACAACGTGTCGGCCGATTATTTGATTGGTTTGACCGATGTGCCCACACCGCTTAAATAAAAACAACCGTGGATTTGTCCACGGTTGTTTTGTTTATAGTTTGGTTATTGTAAGGTAATGGCTCCTCGTTTGCAAGCGTCCTTACATTTGCCGCAGGCGGTGCAAAGCTCGGGGTCAATGATCGCACAAAAATTTTCGATTTTGACTGCGCCGAATTCGCAGGCTTTGACGCACAATCCGCATCCGATACAAGAGGCTTTGCACAGTTTGACGCAGGCGGCACCTTTTAAATGATTGCCGCAACGCACGGTGTACGTGTTGCCCATAGGTTCCAAGGTGATCAGCTTTTTGGGGCAGGATTCCACGCACATGCCGCACCCTTTACACAATTCTTTGTGTACGGTAGGGAAGCCGTCTTGCATGGTAATGGCGTCGAAGGGACAGAATTTTTTGCAATCCCCCAATCCGATGCAACCGTCGGGACAGGCGTTGTCACCCCCATAGAGTTGCTTTGCGGTGCGACAGCTTTTGGTTCCATGGTAGTTCATTTTGGTTTCTGCGTTGTGATCTCGTCTGCCTATGCAATGAATGACCGCGATCTTGCGGTTGGAGGTGTCGGCTTCGATACCTAAAATGGCAGCTATCTTGTGTACCGTATCGGAACCGCCGGGAGCACATAGGCCGCTTTTGTCGGTTTCGCCTGCGGATAATGCGGCGGCGTATCCGTCACAGCCGGAAAAACCGCAAGCACCGCAGTTGGCGCCGGGTAAGCATTCACGAATTTTTTCATAGGTCTCGTCGGTGGGCACTGCCATAAGAGCAGAAGCAATTGCCAAGCCTGCGCCTGCAATTAAGCCGATCCCGCCAATGATAAGGATAGGAAGTAAAATTTCGGTCATGTCATTACCCTCCAATCAAGCCGTTGGCAATGCCGGAAAATCCCATGAACGAAAGGGAAACAATGGCGGCGGCAATCAACGTAATGGGCAAGCCTTGCAAAAACTTGGGAACGTCGCAAGACTCCAACCGCTCACGCACCCCTGCAAACAGCACCATGGCGACCAAAAAACCGATTCCCGATCCCAAAGCGTTGACCAAGGCAATGCCGTAAGAATACCCCTTGGTAAAATGAAGCAGGGTGACCCCCAATACGGCGCAGTTGGTGGTGATCAAAGGCAGATAAATACCCAAAGCCTTGTACAGCGAAGGAATGTACTTTTTCAGCACGATTTCTACCAATTGTACCAAGGCGGCAATGATCAAAATAAAAGCGATGGTTTGCAAATACCCAAAGCCGTTGGGTTCTAACACGTAAGCGAACAGCGGATAGGTGACGGCGGTGGCAAGCACCATGACAAAAATAACCGCAACACTCATGCCTACGGCGGTGTTGAGTCGTTTGGAAACCCCCAAAAAGGGACAAATGCCCAAAAATTGGCTGAGAACAAAGTTTTCGGCAAAAATGGATAATACCAAAACACCTAACATATAGCTCATTGTCCCTCACCTCCCGCTTCGCTTGGTTGGTTTGGTTGAAGGTCACAACCGCCACAGTTGCCCGCATGGGGGCATCCGTCACAGCCGACCGAATCCACCGGCTTTTTGCCCATTTTTTTGGCAATGGCATTGGCGGCGGCAATCAGCATACCAAATACAAAAAAACCGCCGGGTGCCATAATGAAAATGAGCATGGGTTCTTGGATCACCGACAGCCCCAGCAAGGTGCCGGCACCCAACAATTCACGAATTCCGCCCATTAAGGTCAAGGCCAGGGTAAAGCCGATTCCCATGCCCAAGCCGTCAACCGCCGAAAGCAGTACGGGGTTTTTGGAAGCAAAGGCTTCGGCACGCCCTAAAATGATGCAGTTGACCACAATCAAGGGCAGAAAAATACCCAAAGAATCATTGATTGAGGGTAAAAAGGCTTGTACCAGCATTTGTACGATGGTGACAAACCCTGCAATTATGGTGATATATGCGGGAATGCGAATCTTGGCGGGAATCACCTTGCGTAACAGCGACACCGCAACGTTAGAGCAGATCAGTACCACGGTAG
>JAZRFL010000170.1:0-8379 GCA_045661365.1 Acutalibacteraceae bacterium
GACCAATACAATACAAATTATCGATTTGATTAAAATATTCTACCAATCGAGGCATTTGTTCATAAGTATCAAAATAAGCAGGATATGCTTTTTTCACCTTTTCTCGGTGAGCATCTATCACAGAATCGGAATCAATAATCCCCATTTTTACAAGTTCTCCTGCAGCAAAATCAACACACTCGGATTCCGACATATTCCAAAAAGAATCGCCTTCGGAACAAAAATATTCCAATCCGATCCACACGGAGTTTTGAGGGTCTTGTACCATATAGGGAGACCAGTTGTTAAAAATTTGAATTCGCCCTAACTTCACATCGGTATCTTGTACATAGATCCAACAATCAGGCACAATATTCCCCAAAGTCTTGACGGTAGTTTCGTTTTTCAAATGCAATTTGGGAACCAAAACTCCCACGGTAACAAAATCTCGATATGGCAATCCTTTTGCAATATTCAACAAATCAGCAGATGGGATTTCCCCCGTCATGTTGGTCATTAAATCCTTAACCGGCATAGACGAAATCACATAGTCAGCCGCAAACCAACGATCCCCGCAAAAAACTCCTGTGATTTTTCCGATTTCTTTATGAATAGAGGTCACCTGATGCTCTTTTAAAATTTTACCGCCCATGGTTTCGATTTCGTTTGCCAACGTTTCCCACAATTGACCGGGACCGTATTTGGGATACCAAAACTGTTCAATCAAAGACGTTTCAACCTTGGCGGTATCTTTTTTCCCAAAAGCTTTGTGCCACATATCTTTAATCAATGCACGAATTGAAAGACCTTTGACCCGTTGAGCACCCCAATCTGCGGAGATTTCACGCGGATGTCTTCCCCATAGTTTTTCGGTATACCCCTCAAAAAACATTTTATAAAGCACCTTGCCAAAACGGTTAATATAAAAATCTTCCAACGAGGTTTCTTTCCGTTTAAACACGGCGGCTTTCAAATAACTGCATCCCGCTTTAAGGGTACACCAAATCCCCATATTTTTAAAAGTTTGCCATTTCATGGAAATCGGATAATCAAAGAATTTTTGATTGTAATAGATCCGAGACACACGATCTCGCACCAACATAACACAATTTTCTCGCTCAGGGTCAGGACCACCGGAAATCAATGGTTTTTCACGAGACAACAACGCGTCATCAAAAGACGGTAGACCTTGCAACGGCATGAGTTGCGACCAAAAACTCATAACAGAAGTATCCTTTGAGAAAAAGCGATGCCCCCCAATATCCATACGATTACCATGGTATACAACCGTACGGGAAATCCCGCCTACCGTATTGGATTCTTCCAACAAGACGACCTCGTATTCGCCGGGATATTCCTTGAGCAATTGATAAGCGGCAGTTAATCCCGCAGGTCCTGCACCAATAATCACAACCTGTTTCATTTTTGCAACCTTTCTACCCCTTTGGTACTGTATAAAATAAATTTACGGGCAACAAAATTCCAAACAAATGCAACCACTGTGGCAATCATACTTACCACGGTTACCATAGGAATCACATCAAACAGGAAGAATGAAATATCAAAAACATATCGCTCCAACAACGCCATTACGATCAATTTTATAACCAGACCAAAAACACCAATAACAGCAAAAGATAAAAATTCTTTTACTCGGTTAAGATTTTGATTACGAAACACCCAAATAATGCTAATAAAATAATTCACGGCCAATCCAAGTACAAAACCAATCACACCTGCCAAAAGTAAACCGGAATCAAAAGCAAACTGAGACCAATCCAAATACTTTAAGCCAAGTGTTTCATAGGAAAAGGTAACAGCCATCACGTCAACCACGGTGGCAATTCCTCCTACAAATAAAAAACGAAAGAATTGGACAAAGGTATTTTGTGTTGGCAATACCAACAATTGCTTAAAACGAAAATGAAAAAGGAGCGAAATAAATTCTTTCATATCATATTCCTTCTGTTAATCGGCGATATCTCCTACACCGTCTAAAATATAATGGGGTCCGTAAGGAAATTGTGACAACATTTCCTTGGTGGTAACGCCGGTGAGCACCAATACCGTTTCCGTTCCTGATTGAATCCCCGCAATAATGTCAGTATCCATACGGTCACCTACGATTAAGGTCTCTTCGGCTTCGCAATCCAATAATTTAATACCGGTACGCATCATCATAGGATTTGGTTTGCCTAAAAAGTAGGCGCTTTTTCCCGTGGACAATTCAATGGGAGCTGTCAATGCACGGCAAGCGGGAATAATAACACCACCCGGTCCCGGACCGGTGGTATCAGGGTTGGTACCAATCAATTTTGCACCTTCCAGTACCAATTTAACCGCTTTGGAAATACTTTGATAATTATAATTTTGTGTTTCTCCCACCACAACGTAATCAGGATTCACGTCGTTCATGCTCAATCCGGCCTCATACAAAGCATTATGTAACCCAGCTTCGCCAATGCAATACACCGAACCGCCCGGACATTGACTGCGAATAAAATCTGCCGTCGCCAAAGCACTGGTATAAAAATGGCTGGGTTCAACATCTAATCCCATGCGCGCCAATTTTTGGGAAAGTTCCAAAGGAGAACGCTCACTGGAATTGGTCAAAAACAAAAATTGCTTGTTTTCGCGGTATAACCAATCTAGAAATTGTTTGGCACCGGGTAACAAATCGTTAGCATGATAGATAACACCGTCCATATCGCAAATATACCCGCGTTTTGAACGGATGGTCTGTAATATTTGTTCCAAAGGAATCACCTCACGAGTATTGTACTACAAATCCCTCTGCTTTTCAACGATTATTTATGGAAATAAAAAGAAGCAAACCGTATGAATCTTATTAAAAAAGATTCATACGGTTTAAGAGAAACAACGAATATAATTATTTCAACGGAGTACCGCACTTGCGGCAAAATGAACCAACACTTTTGTTCATGGTACCGCAATGGGGACAAGGAATTTCTTCGGGTAAATCTTCCTCTGCCAAAGGTTCTTCCTCTGCTTCATCACCGTCTTGTTCCTCGTCGGCATTCCCTTCGCTCGACTCCAATTCATTGTCTGCCGACTCAGCTTCGCCTTCGATTTCTTCTTGTTGTAATGCCTCATCGTCCGCCACCGAGTCATCTTGTTCAGCATCGATTTCGGCAAGTTGTGACAAAGCAACCTCATCTGCTTCGACCGCCATTTTTTGCTCAGCAGCTTCAGCGGCAGCACGTGCAGCTTCTTCCATTTGGGCTTGCCGCTGCAGTTCTCTCATTTCCTCTGCTGCCTCATTGGGATTAAAGGGATTGTCACGTCTGCGTTTTTTGATAAATTCACCGCGACTGTAAGTCAAGTAATATTTTGTCAAGAATTGTAATTGCTGTGCATTAATTATATAATTGTTCGTTCTATTTGCGTTTTTGGGTCATGTCAATACCCTCTCTATATAAAAATAAATACACAAAAAAACAGCGAGCGGTGAATCTTCACCACTCGCTGTTTTAACAAAACAACTATCGAACTTTTGTGCCGCAATTAATGCAGAACATACTGTCTTCCTCAACTACAGCGTTGCAATTGGGACAACGCTCTTCTTGCGGTTCGGGTTGAGGCTCTTCCATTGGTTTTAACCGCATACCACATTGAATGCAGAACGCCGAATCCTCAAAAATCTCGGCACCGCAACCAGGACAAACAGGACCGCTAGCCACAATTTCTTCAACAGGTTTTTCCGACACAACCGCCATAGGACTGCCACAATGGATACAAAAAGCATAATCGACCGGAACTGTTTGGTTACAGTTGGCGCACAACTTGATTTCTTCCTGAGGGGGTGTCACATTGTCCACAACAGGTACAGAAGTCCCTACTTCTTCCACAGTGGGAACCGGAACAGCAACCGATTCAGGAACTACTTCTACCACGGGAGCAACAACTTCTTCGGGAACTGCTTCCACCACGGGAGCAACAACTTCTTCGGGAACTGCTTCTACCACAGGAGCGGCAACCGCTTCGGGAACCGTTTCTACCACGGGAGTAACGGAAGCGGGCACATTTTGAGGAACAACGTCAGTCATCACATTTGCCACAGCACCAACACCCGCTACCGCAGCTGCACCAACTACAGCGGTAGGAACATTTCCTCCGTTTACAACGACCTCATCTGCGTTGCTTGGCTCTTCATCATCTAATCTGGTACCGCAACCCACACAAAACTTAGCACCGGGAACCAATTGTTTTCCGCAACCAGAGCAAAATGCTCCTTTGCGTTCCGGCACGATTTCTTCCTCTTTTTGAACAGGAATTTTATAACCACACTTATTACAAAATGCAGATTCCTTTGGCAATTCAAATCCACAAGAAGGACATAAAATACACCCTTTTGCTTTGGCAAGTTGAGCCTTAAATTGATTAACATTTTCTTGATTTGCTTCAATTGCCTTATACATTTCAGCATAAGCGGGATTAGGATTTTCCGCAGTTTCATTATAATAGGCTCTACCCAACTCTGCAAACGAGCGATACAAAACCCCTTGATTTTGTGCAACCAATTCTTGCAGTTGCGCAATCACACGCGGATCATAATTGAGTTGGTTATAATTTGTCATAACAAAGTCCCCTCTTTTTGCTATATTTATTTTATATTACCATATGGGTCACTAAAATACAACAAGATTTCACAAAATTTGACAAGAATTTTTCGTGAATGTCATTCGGAAAAGAAATCCTTGTTCATGTTAGAAAATCACTTGCATTTTTGAACAATCTATGATATAGTAATGAGGCAAGTAAAAGAGATATGCTTTTTCAAGCATTCGCAGATTGTAATTATCGATTTACTCTTTTTGCTCGACACTGAATATCGTTTATACGCGGGCGTGGCGGAATTGGTAGCAACGAACACGAGCGCCGCCTGCGGCGGATACAGCGAGTGTTAGTTGGCGTAGCGGTCGAAAAAACCAAGGAGTAGCACCGTTGTGCCCGCAGGTTTTTTCGCGCACCGCAAGTGTCTCGCGGGGCGCGGCTGATAACCCGTCCTTTTTAACTAAATATTGTTTATACGCGGGCGTGGCGGAATTGGCAGACGCGCCAGACTTAGGATCTGGTGTCTACGACGTGGGGGTTCAAGTCCCTTCGCCCGCACCAAAAAATCGGCAAGTTTCGTAAGATACTTGTCGATTTTGTTTTTTCGCTATTAACGCTTCCCTTTTCACCCTTCGCTTTCCAAACTAAACGTTAACGTTTTTTCCAGGAGGACTCTTACTATGGTACAGAGGTTTGCACAGCAATAATACCGGTTGTTTCTTGTTTCCTTCTTGCCTTGGCGTTTCTTTCCTTCTTGGCACTACATCTTGTCGACGGCATAAAGTGACCAAGTTATCAAAATATTACAAAGAAACATCAAAATATGACATGGAACAATTTGAAAATATGGTGTAAAATGTGTTTATCAGCACATTGGGAGGTTTATTTATGACACACGAAAAAAATGCGATTCTTTATAAAAATACTTATGCATCCTTAAGGGACAGAATCAAAGAGAACGGATACGCCCCTACTTCGGTTACAGGCACTTATCCCGGCATGTTCCCCAGAGATGCGGCAGAAGAAACCTTTGCGCTTATGAAAAACAACGACTATGAATGTGCGCGAAAAATCCTTCATTATATTTTGACTTACCATAGAAAATACGATGCACAGTTTGGACTCCACGTTATTTCCGATGAGTACGGCCCCATCATTTCCGATCGTCACCAAGCGGACACCACCTTTTTTATTGTTCGTGCGTGGTGCATCTACTGTTGTAACGCACCTGAGACCGCTCAAAAACAAGAGTTCCTTTTGGCAACTCACGACATCATTCGTCGTTTTGTTGAGCACTGGATGAGTAACGGTTGTTTCAATACCGAACTTCAACTCCTGCGTAATCCAAGTTTTGAACACGCCCGTGACGGTTCCTACTTTAACAGCTACGATCTTCTCACCAACACCATCATGTCCCAAGCGCTTCACGAATTGGCAACGGCATACGTTCCCTTTGATGCTGATTTTGCCAAGTATTGCGGAGAAATTGCCGACACGGTTGCACAGGGGATTCACCAAAACCTCACCGCCACGGTTGACGGAGTGAAAATTTATGCAGAAATGCGTTCCCTTTCCAAGGAAAGTGGCGCTACGTTTGAAATTACAGAAGATACCACCTTCTATGAAGGCTTTTCAGGCATCAACTTTATTATTTACGGTGTGGATTGGTATGCAGGTGATCCGGAAATCCTTGAAAACACCTATGTGAAAACCTATCAATATTGTAGTGAACTTTACGATAACCAATGTGTAATGATTGACGCTTTTGCTACCAAAGATGAAGCAGAGAACTACCATTGTCAAGGCAAACACGCCATGGGTAAGGGGATTGCTTGGGAAATTTTCCACTGTCTTAAAACCGGTCGAAAAGAACGCATTGATGCGCTTACCGAATATGTTGCCGGCCATAGTGAAGATATGTACCGTGAAACCTGGGCAATCGGTGGCGGCGGCGGAGATACCGCCAACCAAGAACACGCTTCTTGGATGATCAATGCGATGAAGAGCGCCTATCCCGAATTAGAACCTTAAAAAGCGCACCTTATTCGTCTAAACTTGTGTATTGCTAAACTTCTTTGCAAAAAAACCGCCCTTATGGGCGGTTTTGTTTTTTAATTCGTTTCATAGTACTATGGCTTCACTGCTCAACCTACCAATTCTCTTTGTTTATATCTTTGTTTATAAAAGAGATTTGGCAAGTTCTGCTATTTCGGTTAATACCATGGGCTCGGTGTCCCGACTGCATTCCGGTAGCATATACCAGTGGGCAGACATGCGAGTTTCGTACCCCTCTTGCCCCCATTCTGCGGCGGGGCAAAGATACCCGTTGGTGCCGTTGGCATAGCCAATGACAAAGCATCCTTCAGTGGGGAATCCCAAGTTGCGCAAGGAGTTTTCCAAGGTGTTGCCTGTAACCGTGAGCATTTCAAAAGGAACAAAGGCGAACACCAGTTGATTGCCTATGGCAACAACCTGCAAATCTACGGGCAGAGCAGGCGCCTTCCCCGATTGCACCGATTTTTGTGCCATGGTGTGCCATTGCAGTTCCACTTCTGGGTAACGACGAGCATCCACAGACAAATCGGCACATAATTGTTGATAAAACGGTTGCACATCTTGTTCCAGTTGTGCCGAATCGGGGTAATGCATAGGAACGGTAACGGTCTTAAATGCCGACCGCAGGTCGCCTTGCACCGACTCTTTTTCTTGTAACTGGGAAACTTTTTGCAACACCAAATCGCTCAGTTGGTTACCAAGCAGAGCAATCCCTTCTTCTCCTTTAATGGGCGGGTCAATGTCTGCCCCACGGCTTTGTAAATAGAGGAAGGGCACGTTGGGATAAGCTTTTGCGGCACGGGCTGTGAGTACACCGGGAAAATCGGCACTGATGGTATATTCGATGTTGCACACCGCATGGCAAGAAGCGGCGGCAATCACACCTTGCAGGGTGTCTTGCCGGTCATAAAAGCCGCACACCCACACGTTGCGGTTGATAACCTCTTTGCCCCGACGGTTCATGGGAGCGTCGAAGCCACTTCCCATACTCAACCGAAAGCTGCCTGCTTTGGTATTGGCACGAGCAGAATCAATGGCATTCGCCACAAGTTTGGCTACGCGATTCCAATACAAAAGATTGATGGGCAAATTGGCAAGCACCCCACAGGCAGGCGCCGCATGGGTATGGGTGGTGCACAAAGCCAGATTTTCTCGTTTGATGTTGGCAAACATGCCAATGAAATCACATAAATGGTCTTTTAATTTTTGGTTCAATCCGCAAATATCCAATACAACCAACGCAAACTCAGCTTGTTCCCCTTGCATGACACATACTTTAGCATAAATAGGGTCTCGCACGCCCTCGGCAGGCAATACACGGTGACCGTAACCGTCTAAAAACACTTCGTTTGGATGGGTGGGGGTGATATCAATTTGAGAAAAACCGCATTGTAGTTGTTTCATGTTTACGCCTTCCTTTTATCGTTGGTTTCCTGTTAATTTTTTATAGTAATCAGAGGTGAAGAACGGAGCGTTTGCCATATTCACGCAAACCGATTTTTTTCGAACACCCTTGTCACCTGCTTTTGTGATTTGTTCTTCCAATTGTGCAAGTCTGCCGGGAATCATAGCCGCTTGAAATTCGGCAACACGAAGGTCGCCGCCAATAATCTCATCAAAAGAAAGGGTGCAACCGTCGCCCATAGGCCGACCGCAGTTATGATACGCATAAAACAGATTAAAATCATCTTCGTTGTCGGTAATAATTGCTCCGGCAAGACCTAAATCCAAAGCAAAGTCGGATCGTAGCCATGTCGTTCTGTGAGCCAA
>JAZRFL010000171.1:0-8546 GCA_045661365.1 Acutalibacteraceae bacterium
AAACACCCTTGGGTACGGTCAACACCATTTACGCTTCCAACACCAGCAACGCAGGACAAATGCCCGCCAAATGGTGGGTCGAAGACGAAAAGGATCTGGCAATTTGGTCCTACTTGGACGAGGTTGCGGAATACCGCTTTAACATGGACACCTACCATCGCCTGCAAAAAGAACTGGGGCATTTGGGTATTCCCACCATGTTTTTGCCCCGTCCCAATTTGCAACATATGTTCATAGAAGCTTGCGGGGTCGAAAACACCTATTACCTGCAGGCCGACTCTCCCGACGAGCTGGACGCTTATTTCGCCGCCCGCTCCCGCGGACACGAAAAAATGCTAAAGGTGGTTGCCGAATGTCCCATAGAATGCATTAACTACGGCGACAATCTGCATTGTAAAATTTTGCCGCCCTATTTGTTTGAAAAATACATTTTGCCCGAATACCAAAAACGGGGCGAGGTGTTACACCAAGCGGGAAAATTCCTGCATTCTCATTGGGACGGTGACGTAGCGGGCTTTTTGCCCTATGCCAAAACCTGTTTTTTGGACGGGATCGAAGCCATTACCCCCACCCCACAAGGCGACGTGACGGTGGAGCAGGTGAAAGCGGCGTTGGGTGACGAGGTGTTTCTCATAGACGGCTTGGCAGCGGTGCTGTTTTCCGACATTTATCCCTTGGAACAGCTCAAACATCAGGTCGAACAGCTGTTACATTTATTTGAAGGACAATTGGTGTTGGGGATTTCGGATGAGTTCCCTTCCGACGGCAACTTGGATCGCATTTTGGTGGTGCGGGACATGGTAGAAGAATTCAACGCCAAGCGGTAATCGAATTGATATAAGTAGTAACGCCCTGCGGTAGTTTACCGCAGGGCGTTGTTGCTATAGGAAAGAATTATGATTGTTGGGTAAATTCGGGTGGCGTATTCACAAGGTCTTTGGCTTCCATATCTTCTTTGACCAAACGGTAAACCGTGGCGGTCAAGGGAACTGCAACCAACATACCCACGATTCCAAACAGGGCGCCTCCCACCGTAATGGATGCCAACACCATAAAGGCGGGCATACCCACCGAGGAGCCAACCACTCTGGGGTAAATGATGTTGCCTTCTAACTGTTGGAGCACCAAAATAAACAGCAAGAACAACAGCGCTTTGATCGGTGAAACAGGCAAAATGAGCAAGGCACCAATGGCGGCACCGATATACGCACCCGCCACGGGAATCAAGGTCATAAACCCTACCAATGCCCCGATCATAGCGGCATAGGGGAAGCCGAAGATCCACATGCCAATCGCGCACAAAACCCCCAAGATCACCGCTTCGGTACATTGACCTACAATATAGCGGTGAAAAGACTCGTTGAGGGCGTGCAACAATTTCCCCGCTTTTTCAAGCCACGACCTGCGCACGTAATGGTGTATCACCTTGCGACAACGGCCTTTCATTTTTTCCTTGCTGGCCAAAATATATACCGCAAACACCAAGCTGAGGAAAATGGTAACCATGGTAGAAAATACCGATGCTACCGCCGAAACCAAGGTGTTGACCGCTCCGCTGATACCGGTACCCAAAAAACTGATCATGCCGGAGGCCAAAGCGACCCAATCCACCGAAGTGATTTTTTGAATCACGTCTTGGGGCAACACCTTTTGCACCCAAGCACTTTGGGTAATGGTTTGTGCAACGTCGGGAATTTTGGAAATGATCAGGCTGATACAGTTGATGAGTTGAGGAACCACCAACCCCAACACCAAAGCGATAAATGCCAGCAGGGTAACGATCGCCGCCGTCAAACAGACCGGTCGACGACTTTTGACAACCGCTTTTTTATGGTTTGATTTGGGGAAATAATGGCGTTCATAAAAGGACATGAGAATGTTCAGCACGTAGGCAATGGCAAACCCTACGACCACCGGGGTCAAGCCGCTGACCAGCATACCCAGCAATCCCGAAATGCTTTGCCAATAAAAAATGCACAGGTACAAAACAAACACGCTTAGTCCTACACGAAAGCAGTTGCTCCAAGTGATCTTCATGGAAACAGAACCTTTCTTTGTTTGAGTGGTTTTTTACCTCGCCACTCTGCGAGGGTTATTGCTCTACCGGGAATTTTTGAATCTTACCAACTACATTTTGCAAAATCATCAAAGCATCGGCAGCCGAGACCACTTGGTTGCCGTCTACGTCGCCGGCCAATTTTTGTTCGTCGGTCAAGGTTACCTTACCTACCACACTTTTCAGTATTTCCAAAGCATCGGCGGCAGAAATCACACCATTTAAATCCACGTCGCCGTAAATCACGGTGGGTTTTTGGGGCAATTGACCGATTGCGGCAAGCAGATCGTCCAATTTTGCCTTATTGGTTACCTTTTCTTTCAGGTGGTCGGGTAAATTGTTGAATTGACCTGCTACGGTTTGCACGGTTTCTACGTCATCTTCGGTTACTTCGGCAGGTTGGGGCAAGTTGTTGATCGCAGTGATCACTTGTTGTACCGCATTGGTTTCCCATTGTTCCAAAGCGGCAAGGGCGGCGTCCAATTTATCTTTATTGGTAACCAAAGCCACTTGCTCTTTGTCCAAGCCGTTATAAATGGCTTCGGCATTTTTGATGGCGGTGCGGTCAGCACCGGTGATTTGAGAAGCTTGGGGCAAAGCGTTGATAGCATCGATGGCTTCTTGCGCCATCATGGCGTTAAAGCCGTCTACCACATCCAGCAATTTTTGCAGATTGGTAACTTGCCCTTTTTGCTCATCGCTCAAAGCGTTGTATTTATTTACAACGTTGACGATCTCGGCTTCGTCACTCTTTTGCAGTTGACCTACTTCAGGCAACGCATCAATACCATTGATCACTTCTACCACGGCATGGTCCACTTCGGGGGCTTTATTATAAGCGCGAATGTTGTCGATGTAGAAGGTCGTTTCGGTGGTAAAGGGTTTAAAGTTAAACCAAGTCATACGCAGATTGGTAATATTGCCCCAATCGGCGGTGTCTTTTACCTTTTGTATATCACTACGTTTTAAATCCACGTGATACCAGCCGACCGTACGACCGGTCAAGGGATAACTGTAGTTGTAACCGTCTTCCGAATTGGTAGCAAAGTTGATTTGGAAAGCACTGCTACCGTCCAAATCCTCGGTGAGGTAAAGATCAAACGCGATATATTCGTAGTCATTCAAATTGGCGGGGGTAGTAAAGGTGTGATGCAACATGCCCCCTACCTTGGAACTGTCGGTATACATATCGGGGTCGGTACAGGTCATTCTCAAGCTGTTTTCCCCTTGGGTTTTGGTGCCGATCAAAGAAAAGTCGGTTTTAAAATCCGCACGAATGGTAGACAAGCTTTCACCATCGTACAGCATCAAGGTACTGGAATCCTGTACAAAAGGATATACAATCTCTTTGGCGGCGCCGGTAGCCATTACGTTGTCAATATAAATGTTGGTTTCCGTACCATTGCCGTTATAGTTAAACCAAGTGTAACGAATGGTATTGATTTTACTCCAATCGGCATCGCTGCTTACTTTGGGAATTTGGGTCATATCCAAGGCGATGTGATGCCAACCGTCGGACGCTTTTTTATCGTTAATAACCACCATTTGGTTAAAGCCGTCTTGTCCGTTGGTGGCAAAGTTGATCTGCAACCCGTTGGAGCCGGTCATATCGCGGCTGAACAATACGTCAAATTCAATGACAGAATATTTGCTCAAATCGGTGGTGGCATTCAGTTTTTGAACAGCCATACCGCCAATCTTATTGGAACCGGATTGGGCGGCGGGTTTTAAGCATTGCATACGCATACTGGCTTTGCCGGTTTTCTTGGTGCCGGTATCTACATACAAATTGGTGTTGTAAGAGCCCGCAATGCCGGTCAAAGCCTCGCCGTCGTTCAAGGTCATGGTGCCGTCGGCATTTTTAAAGGGATAGGTAATGGTAGGTGTGGGAGGCGGAGTAGGCGTACTACCGCCTTTTTTGGTCAGCTTAATATTGTCAAGATAAATATTGGTTTCGGTGCCGTTACCGTTATAGTTAAACCATGTATACCGAACGGTATTGATTCGGGTCCAATCGGCACTGCTGTCTGCCTTGGCAATATTTGCCAGGTCCACCGTCATGTGGTGCCAACCGGCAGAGGCCTTACGGTCATTGATGGTAAACATGTGGTTATAACCGTCTTGTCCGTTGGTGGCAAAGTTGACTTGCAACCCGTTGGAACCGGTCATATCACGGCTAAACAGCACGTCGAATTCCAACGTGTCGTAACCGCTGAAGTTGGAAGTGGAAGACAAGGTTTGAATGGCCATACCGCCGATTTTGGTAGAACCGGATTGGGCGGCGGGATTGGTGCAACGCATTCTGATACTACCTTTGCCGCTTCTTACGGTGCCGGTATCTTTATAAATGGTGGTGTTGTAGGCAGAGGACAAGCCGGAAGAGGATTCCCCGTCGTGAATGGTCAAGGTACCGTCGTTGTTGCTGATAGGATATTTCACCGAAGGAGCGGTGGAACGCAACACGCAAAAGCCGCCAACGGTCATGGAGGGCAGGCCGCCCGACAGTTGGTAAGAGGACATCCAAGCCACACCGTTGCCGGTTTGACGAGCATAGGTGGGGTAAGAGTCCAAAACCAGGAATCGGTCACTGGCAGGGTCATAGTCAGCCAAGCAAATAAAGTGGCCGGGAACGTGAGCAATTGCCACCGCATCGCCTGCCAAATAGTTTTTCAAAGCAGTTTGGTTGCTGACGTAAATATTGTTGTAATAATAACCGGCATAATAGTTGGCGCTGTTCCAGTTTTCGGTCCAGGTAATGGGCATATCAAAGCCATAAGTAGAACCGTAATAGCTGGCCAAAGGAGGGGGATTGGAAACGTCAGTACCGAACATGATGTAACGATATCCACCGCTATCGCTGGAGCCGGGGTTAAAGCCGCCGATGTTATGGGCACGGGTACCCCAATCCAAAATAAAGGTTTTGGCGGCATTTTTGTCGGAAAAAGCACCGGACAAATAGTTGATGGCATTACAAGTGGACACGATACCGCAAGCGGTGTTGTAAATGTTACCACCGCCGATATAGTAGCCGCCCCATGCGCCGTCACGTTGGTCGTAGGCGATGGCGTTGCCGCTATTGTAGTAGGTGTCCGCCGAGGCTGCAGGAGCGATTACCGTTACACCGGTAACCAGAAGGACAGCCATCAGCACCACAGACAGCAGTCTGCGGATTTGGTTAACAAGGTTCATGCGTTTTCCTCCTAAATATCTTTACGATGAAACTCACCGTTTATTTACCACGATTTTTAACACTTCCAAAGCGTCATTTGCCGACACCGCGCCGTCCATGTCCAAGTCGGCTTTTGCCTTTTGGGCATCGGTAAACACTTGCTTACCCACCACACATCGCAAAATCTGCAATGCGTCATTGGCGGTTGTTTTATAGTCTCCGTCTACGTCCCCTTCGGGAGTAGCGTAGTTACTCAAAATCAAATAGTCGCCGCTACACCACCCCACCACGGTGGTACCGTTGGTGGTGCGCCCTGCACAAAAATACCAACCCAAGTTGTCTTGCCCCATTACGGTCAAATTGGTGTTGGCGGCAAACTGCCCGACCGCATCGTAAGCGGCAGAGGGCCCTTTGCGACAATTTAATACGTCATTCACGTCCACCAGCGCTTGTCGCATGGTTTGGGTAGGCTTGTCGGCTACCGCTTCCAGCTGGTCGATCACAAACCAATCCCCTGCCACGTTGGTAAAGGCGATCTCGATTCCGTCGACCTGCAACAGCTTGTCGCCTGTCGGCAAAGCCAAGCAAATGGTTTGCCAACCGGATTGCAGAGAGATGAGAGGCCATTCTCCGCTAAACACGCTGTTTCCGTGGGATAAAACACGCACCACAAAGGCGCTGTCGGGTTGTGCTTGTACCGTAGGAACAAACAATTGCACGTTGATTTGGGTAAATCCGCTTAAATTGACCAATCCGTCAAACTGCAAGGTAGCATGAGGCGCATAATCCACCCGCAACGGGGTCAATTTAATGGCGCCCGCCCCTTGTTTTTTGGTGTTTTTGTCTATAGACAATTGGGTGGTAGGATTGTCGCTCCACCCGTTTAAGGTATCACATTGGCTTAAATGCAGGGTATCGCCCCCCACAAAAGGTGCGGTAGACCCATAGTTGTCGCCGCCTTCGTACCCGCCGTATTGCTCCAGCATGGCAAGCAGATCCTTGATCTCGTTTACACGCAAACGGTTATATACCCCCGCTTGCACCGCCGCCGAGTTGCCGCTGTAATACTTCATGTATTTTCCGTCTAAGTTATATTGGCGTATGATCCAAGCGTTGCCGCCTGCTTCGGCTTCCAACATGGGAATGGTGCCTTCGTCCACCACCGCACCGCTTTCTTCATAAATGGCGGTGATCAACTGGGCTTCGGAAGAAGCGTGCAAGCCGTTGGGCAACCGTTCGTCTGCCACCCGACGCATAATGCCCAAAAAACCTGTGCGGTTGTTATACGAACCCAGTCCATGCTGTAAAGTACGAGACCAAACCGCATTTTTAAAGGCTATGCCGTACAAATTAACGTCTAAATCAAAATGCTCCATCAATTTGCCAACCGCAGGCACATAGTATTTTTCACGAGTATACAACCGTTGCAGACGCAAAAATCCGTTTGCATCTTCGGCCGCTATGGCGGTCCATTCGGCATTGAAGTTGGTGCCAAAGGTTTTGTTGTCTTTTTCGTAAGCGGCGATCAATCGATTGCCTGTTTCAACACCAAACCGGGAAGAAACGCACCATTTGGCAAAGGTCAGGGGTATGTCCATGTTGCCGGCAAACTGGTAAGCACCGTAAGAAGCGCCGCCCAAGTCCCCGACTCCGCTGGAAATCAACCCCGGATTTCCGTTGGATTCGTATTGCCTTGAAACAGTACCAAGCAATTCATCTTCCAACGGGTCTATGGTTTCTGCCGCAATGACCGGCAAAAATGTCAGCAACAGACCCAAAACACAAAACCATGCTAGGATTCTCTTCACGGCAAAAACCTCCTTAAAAAAACAAATTAAAAGAAACTGATCTGCAAACTTTTGGGTAACCCTTCCAGCGCGCCCATAGCATCCAACGCTTCCATAACGGTTTTGGAAACACCAGCACGAGACTGCAGATCATCCCAACACATAAAGTTGCCCTCTTTTGCGGCATCCTCTAACCCATAGGCCGCCGAGTCCCCTACCCCTTGGATCGAACCAAAGGGCAAGCGAATCTTACCGTCTTCCACCACGTAGCGAGTTGCAGTGGATTTTTTCAGATCCACCGGCAAGAACTGAATCCCGCGGGACATGGCTTCGTTGATAATTTGCAAGGTAACGTAGGTGGTTTTTTCTTTGGCAGAGGCAGTTTTGTCTCGCTCTTTGGCTTCGATCTTGCGCATTTCGGCACGCACACCGCTGAGTCCGCCGTTGATCACCACCGCGTCGCAATCTTCCCCACGTACCGTAAAGTAAGCGGCATAAAATTCCAAGGGGCGATGTACCTTGTACCACCCAAGCCGCAGGGCCGCAATCATATAGGCGGCGGCGTGGGCTTTGGGGAACATGTATTTGATTTTAAAGCAAGAGTCAATATACCATTGGGGTACGTCGTGCTCTTTCATGGCGTTGATATGTTCTTCGGTCAGCAACTTGGTGGCCTTGCCCTTACGGACGATTTCCATGATCTTAAAGGCCATTTGGGGATCCAACCCCTTATGGATCAAATATACCATAATACTGTCGCGAGTACCGATTACGTCGGAAATGGTACAGGTACCGTTGGCGATCAAGTCTTGGGCGTTGCCCAGCCACACGTCGGTTCCGTGAGAAAGTCCCGAAATTTGTAACAAGTCGGTAAAATTCTTTGGCTTAGAGTCCACAATCATTTGCACAACAAAACTGGTGCCAAGTTCGGGCAAGGACAGCGTGCCCACAGGGCAACCGATATCTTGCTCATTTACTCCCAACGCCTTGGGGGATTCAAACAAGCTCATTACGTCGGGGTCGCTCATGGGAACGGTAGACACGGGAATCCCGCTGTAATCCTCCAAATACTTATAAATGGTGGGAACGTCGTGCCCCAGCTCGTCTAATTTGAGCAACAGGTCGTGCATGGAACGGAAGTCAAAGTGGGTAGTCTTGGTGTCACTTTTTACGTCGTTGGCAGGGCGTTGAATGGGACAAAAGTCGTAAATTTCATGGGTAGCGGGTACCACCACCATGCCCCCGGGATGTTGCCCGGTGGTACGTTTGACCCCTTCACAACCCGCCGCCAAGCGAGCCACTTCGGCTTTGGTAAACATAAGTCCCCGTTCTTCTTCGTATTTCTTCACGTAGCCAAAAGCGGTTTTTTCGGCAACACCCGAAATGGTTCCCGCCTTGAACACGTTTTCACTTCCGAACAGGGTTTCGGTGTATTTATGCACCTTGGATTGGACTTCCCCTGCAAAGTTCAAGTCAATATCGGGTACCTTATCTCCTTTAAATCCAAGGAAGGTTTCAAAAGGAATGTCGTGTC
>JAZRFL010000172.1:0-7797 GCA_045661365.1 Acutalibacteraceae bacterium
CTCCGACTTCAAAAATTTATGCGTTGGTCATTTTGGGGAGCCATAGCTTTGTTGCTGTTGTGCTTAATTTATTTTAAATACACCGGATTTATTGTTGTTACTTTCAATCGGGTTTTTAGCACACAATATTCTTTAGGCACAATTTTAGCTCCTTTGGGAATATCGTTTATTACTTTTTCTGCTATTTCATATTTGGCAGACATTTATCGCCAAAAAGCTACTCCCGGTAGTTTGATAGACTGTCTTTTGTACATAACGTTCTTCCCGAAAGTTGTGTCGGGTCCGATCGTTTTGTGGAAGGATTTTCAACAACAGATTTCGAATCGTAAGATGAGTTTAGATCTTTCGGTAGATGGAATCAACTTAATTATGATTGGATTTGCCAAAAAGATACTATTGGCTGATGTTTTTGGTAATTGCCTTGCCAAAATAGGTGTAGATAATTTGGATTCTATAACGATTTTAGGCACAATTCTTTTATATTTCTTACAAATTTATTATGATTTCGCAGGATATTCGGATATCGCGATTGGGTTATCCAAGTTATTTGGTTTTTCTTTTTCTGACAACTTCAACTTTCCCTATCGTTCTAAATCTATTTCCGAATTTTGGCGCCGATGGCATATTTCATTGGGGGCTTGGTTTAGAGAATATGTGTATTTCCCTTTGGGCGGCAGCCGTGTCAGCAAATTTAAAACTTTGCGAAATTTAGCAATTGTCTTTGCTTTGACGGGTATCTGGCATGGTGCCGGTTGGAATTACATTGCATGGGGCGCGATTAATGCGATTGCTGTTGTATTTGAACGCTTAATTCAAAATCATAAATGCTATGTAAAAACGCCTTCATGGATCAAGTATAGCATTACCATGTTGATCGTAATGTTGTTTTGGCAATTCTTCCGTTTCCAAGGTGTTGGCGATATTTTAAATATGTTTAAAATGATGTTTGACACGACAAAGCCGGTTTATTTAACTTGGCAATATCATTTTGATTTGCAAATTATCACGTTTGCAGTAATTGGTATTTTAGGTGCTACCGTATTGGGAAGTCCGCGTATCACGGCAGCATATCATAAGTTTGTGGCTAAATCTTGGGGATATGTTATTCAAGAAATTGTATTGATTTTGTTGTTTGTTTTAGCGATTTTATTTATGATCAATTCAACCTATAGTCCGTTTATTTATTTTCAGTATTAGGAGGAAACTATGAAATCAATAAAAAGTATTGTACTTATCGTTTTCTCCGTGATTATTTTGTTGCCGCTGATTTTCTTTAATTTCACAGAAGATGCCATTTCAATCATTGACAACAAAAAATTAGCACCATCACCCTTAAAAACGGCTTCTGGGAGTCTTACCGACAACATAGACAATTATATGAACGACCGTATCGGTTTGCGCGAAGAAATGATTTACGCCTATACCATGTTAAATGATGTGGTATTTGACAAATTAACCCATCCATCTTATATTAGAGGAAAAAACGGTTATATTTTCGGTGGTGAAGCAACGCAATATCGACAATTTGATCAGTATCATATTGATTTTGCCAACATGGTAGCTCAAATACAGCGATATTGCGAACAACGAGACATACCATTTGTATTTGTGTTCAATCCTGCTAAATCAGCTGTATTAACAGAGCATTTGCCAAGCGGTATTAACTATGATCGAAGCTGGGTTGATTCGTTTTTCGCTGAGCTACAACGACTTGGCGTTAACTATGTTGACAACACGGAGATTTTGCGTGAAATGAATCAAAAAGGGGAGGTTGTATTTAATCAACAATACGATGCAAATCATTGGAATGATTTGGGTGCGTATTACGGAACCAACGAAATTTTGAAAGCTTTGCAAAAAGAAATTCCATCTCTTCATATAAATACCAAAGAGGAATTGCGCGTTTCATGTGTAACCGAAACCAAACTTCCTAATTCAGTTTATCCAATCCAAGAAGAGGTACCTAAAATTGCTCTTCCTTCCAAAATCACTTCGGTTGCTTCGCGATATAGCGATGAAATTGAATTGCATTCTTCATACAAAGGCTTTAACTATTTGGTGAATGAAAAGCGAAAAAGCGAAG
Organism: Acutalibacteraceae bacterium; assembly: GCA_045661365.1. Lineage (GTDB taxonomy): Bacteria > Bacillota > Clostridia > Oscillospirales > Acutalibacteraceae > UMGS1484. The sequence continues at coordinate 2,084 of JAZRFL010000172.1, forward strand.
GGGCACCTAAAGCGTTGGTATTTCAAGGCAGTTATATGAATGGATGTGGCAATAAATACTTAGCTAACAGTTTTGGTGAGTATGTTTATGTTCATGATTATCAAAACGTAATGAACTTTGATTATTATTACAATATCTTTAAACCCGATTGCGTCGTGTTTGAGGTAGCAGAATACACCTTCACAGAAGGCTATTTCTCGCAAAAGGCGATGCAAAAAATGATGTTAAATCCACCTCTGGCATCGGTAGATAAAAATGTGCAAAAGCAAAAAGCAATTGCATCAAGCGACCTGATGGTGGAACAGGGGAAAACTTTGACCAAACTTACTTGGAATACCGATATACTTGCCGAGTCGGTTTGGCTATTGCTTGGAGAAGAGTATGATATGATTCTTTGCGAAGAGGGATATACCGTAACTGTTCCCAATGAGATCTACGACAAGTGCATAAATCAATGCAAGGTAGTTTGGACAGAATAATCTCATTAACAAAACGAAAACCGCAGTTCTTTTGAACTGCGGTTTTATTTTATTTATCGTTTGGGCAAAGGATTGCCTTTGGCAAGGGCAATCAAATCCCGTACTTCGCGGTCATTGAGTAACCGCCATTTGCCTTGAGGAAGCATCCCTAACTTCAGGTTGCCCATAGCAAATCGTTTTAAGCGAATCAAATTTAGGTTTACTGCTTCGCACATTTTGCGAATTTGTCGATTGCGCCCTTCATTTAGCACAAACTCCAATACTACGCGATTGTCTTCTTCTACGATTGTGTTGATTTCACAAGGACGTGTTCTTCGTCCGTCGATTTCCACACCATCGCGCATGGCTTGCAGTTGCTCATCATTAACCGGGGGACGTACCGTGACACGATACCGTTTTTCAATATGATGAGAAGGGTGGGTCATGAGATTGACAAATTCTCCATCGCTGGAAAACAGAAGCAGCCCTTCCGAGTCTTTGTCCAGCCGACCGGCAGGGAAAACTTTACAAGGAGCGTCACTGACCAGGTCGGCCACGCATTTACGACCCAATTCGTCGCTCATGGTGGTGACAAAACCGCGAGGTTTGTGAAGCATTAAGTAGACGCGTTGTTGTTCTTCTCGTTGAACTTTGCGGCCACTAACAGTGACAATATCACCACGCAGGCGGACTTTGTCGCCTAGTTTAGCAGGATGTCCGTTAACTTTTACCTTGCCTGCTTCGATTAACTCTTCTGCCTTGCGGCGTGAACAATAGCCGCATTCTGACAGATATTTTTGTAAGCGTATAGGTTCGTTTTTCATTATCGTTGCACACGTCCCGAACCATCGCCGCCTGCCAAAGCGGTAACTTCTTCTACACTCATCATGTTATAGTCGCCTTCTACCGAGTGTTTCAGGCAACTTGCGGCAACGGCAAATTCCAAAATATCTTGGGGAGCATAATTCATCATATAAGCGTAGATCAAACCACCGCCGAAGCTGTCGCCACCGCCTACGCGGTCAACAATGTGCATGTTATAGGATTTGCTGAAATGAGCTTTGCCATCGGTATACAGCATAGCGGCCCAAATGTTGTCATTGGCAGAAATCGAGGAACGCAGGGTGATGGCAACGGCTTTGAACCCAAACCGTTCGGTGAGTTTTTCAGCCACTTGAATGTAACCTTCGTGATTCAGTTTACCACCGGTAACGTCGGTGTCGTCGGCACGAATACCAAATACTTTGTCAGCATCTTCTTCGTTGGCAATGCATACGTCAACGTATTGGCAAAGTTCACCCATTACTTGACCTGCTTTTTCGCTGGTCCACAATTTTTTGCGGAAGTTCAGGTCACAACTGATGGTAATACCACGCTCTTTGGCTTTTTTGCAAGCAGTCAGGCAAATGTCGGCAACATTGTCGCCCAAAGCGGGAGTAATACCGGTAAAGTGGAACCAACCCACGTTTTCAAAAATGGCATCCCAATCAAAATCTTCTTGTTTTGCGGTGGCGATAGAAGAATCGGCACGGTCATAAATTACTTTGGAGGGGCGTTGAGAAGCGCCTTTTTCCAAATAATAAATACCAACCCGTTTGCCGGTGCGGGTGATATAAGAGGTGTCAACCCCAAATTTGCGCAAGGAGTTTACAGCGGCTTGACCGATTTCGTGTTTGGGCAAGCAGGTAACAAAGCGAGCATCTAACCCATAGTTTGCCAATGACACTGCTACGTTAGCTTCACCACCACCGTAGGTTGCTTGAAAGGTATCGGCCTGCACAAAGCGTAAATACCCTTCGGGAGCCAAACGGAGCATTAATTCACCAAAAGTAACAACTTTTTTCATTTTTTCTTCCTCCTATTTGTTGGGAACCAGGTGGATTCGGAATCCACCATATTCCTCGTTGAGATAAATAAAGGTCATGTTTCCTTTCCCGTCGTATTTGGCGGTACTATAATCAAAGGTGACTCCTTTTTGTTCCATAAAAGCAACGGCACGAATCAAATTGTTGCAACCGACAGCAATATGACCATGAGCGCCGGGACCTGCGCCAAACATAACTTCAAAGATTTCATTGGCGAATACAGATTTAGATGTTTCGCGGGTTTGGCCACCAAAGGCATTGGCAAGAACGGTACCTATATTGCCGGCGTCGGCTTGATCAGCCGAATTGATGCCAACGTGTTTTAGCATAAAACCATGCATCTTTTGTACGGCAGCGGCGGTTAGATCACGGATTTCATCGAATTTGTCATTGTTGATCAAATCAGCTTTTGCCATCCAACTGCCACCGCAAGCTAAGATCTTGTTGAATGCTAAGTAGTCATTCAAATTCTTTTCACTGATACCGCCGGTTGGCATAAATTTCATATTTACATAAGGGGCGGACATAGCTTTGATCATATTGAGTCCGCCTGCTTGTTCGGCAGGGAAGAACTTAACCACAGAAAGTCCTAATTCAATCGCGGCTTCTACATCACTGGGATTGGCGCAACCGGGCACAATGGGAATATTCTTCTCTACACAGTAGCGCACCACTTTGGGGTTTAATCCGGGACTTACAATAAAGGTTGCTCCTGCAGCGATGGCACGATCTACTTGTTCAGTGGTCAAAACGGTGCCGGCGCCAACCAACATGTCGGGGACATTTTGGGTGATGTTGCGAATAGCATCCTCAGCGGCGGCAGTACGGAAGGTAACTTCGGCACAAGGAAGACCACCATCTTTAAGTGCTTTTGCCAACGGAACGGCTTTTTCTGCATCTTCAATAGCGATAACGGGAATGATACCGGTCGCATGAATCTTTTCGTAAATAGTTTTCATATTTTTAATTCCTTCCTTTTTTAGAAATGAATAAATTATACATCGGTTTTAGTGGAAAGCGGTGTTGCGGCCATGGTGTAAATATACCATTCGGCATCGAGTTTTATACAAACAAAGGTAACCGATTCTACCACTTTATATTGATTGCTTCCTGTTGTGGTTAGTAATCCTTTGACAGTATAAACAGAAGAAACGTTTAACGCATTCATATCTTTTCCGTTAAATTTACCGTCGATGATTTCTTCTTTTTTTGCTGTCAGATCACTTAAAGATAAAGTTACACTTTCACCAAAATCTTGCGATGAGTTGTTGCCGCTAAAAGTTTTGGCAAAGTTGTTGTCAAAAAAATGTTCTTTTCCGCCAAGTTTATCCACAGCTTGGCGCAAAAGCATTTGATCGTTTGGTGTGTAACAACTACAAAACGCATCAAAATCTTTGTTGTTAAACGACTCAACGAACGTGGTAACTAAATGCTTAACTTCGGTTTCATCTAAAACGTCTTCCTTGTTGTTTTTAAATGCGTAGAAGACCCAAAAAGCAATACCAACTATAATGGTTGCCAAGATGGTTGCTGCAATGATTTTTTTTGTGACGGAAGATGTTTTATTTAATTCCAATTGTTATACCCAACTTTCTGTTTCGGTTATGAATTATAAACACAATCATTATACCATCAATCAATTTGTTCGTCAACGGCAATCGGGAAAAATGTTGAAAATACAAATATTTTTGTTAAGTCTACTGTGAGTAGAGTGGCTTGAAACAGCAGTAGAGTTGTAAACCTAAATAGTGCATTGAATTTTCACGGTGCAAGATGGTATACTGTAGAAGAAAATTAAGGAGATGATGTTAAATGAAACCGTATGTTTTGAGTTGTTGCTCTACCGTTGATTTGACAAAGGAACATTTGGAAGAACGCGACATCCGTTATGCGTGCTACCATTATAGTTTGGATGATAAAGAATATACGGACGATTTGTGGCAAACAATAAAATCGGATGAGTTTTTCGATGCGATGGTTTCCGGTGCCGAAACTAAAACTTCACAAATCAACACGGACGAGTTTGTATCATATTTTCGGCAATTGCTTCATGGAGGAAGCGATGTTGTTCATGTTTGTATGTCGTCCGGATTAAGCGGTACTTATAATTCTGCCAGAATTGCGTCTGAAATGTTGCAAGAGGAGTATCCTGATCAAAAAATTTATTTGGTTGATTCCCTTGGCGCTTCCTCTGGATATGGTTTGTTGGTTGATCAATTAGCTGACCTGCGTGATAGCGGTATGAGCGCAGAAGATTTATTTAATTGGGCAAACAAAAATAGACTCAAGGTACATCATTGGTTTTTTTCTACCGATTTAACCTTTTATATTAAAGGTGGGCGTGTATCTAAGGTGTCCGGCTGGTTTGGTACCATGCTTAAAATTTGTCCGTTGCTTAATATGGATCACGAGGGAAAATTGATTCCACGGTTTAAAATTCGCGGCAAAAAGCAAGTAATTCAAGCAATCGTTGAAAAAATGATTGAGTATGCAGAAAACGGTAAGCAATATGACGGTAAATGTTATATTAGTCATTCGGCATGTTATGAAGATGCACGCGCTGTAGCTGATTTGATTGAAAATGCTTTTCCATGTTTAAAAGATCGAGTACAGATTTATTCGATTGGAACCACTATAGGCAGTCACACCGGTCCGGGGACAGTTGCGTTATTCTTTTGGGGAAATGAGCGTAATGAATAGAAGACGATAAGTTGCTTGATAAATTTTTCCTATAATATATTGATTTTTTTAGAAAGCTGTGTTATACTTGAATCAAGTAGAAGGGGAATACCTCTCCTTAACTTAAATTACTTTATAGGATGGGATTTATTATGGCAAAATTCTGTAGTCAATGTGGCAGTCAAATGCCCGACCAAGCAAATGTTTGTACCACTTGCGGTACTCCTTTGGGTGCACCTGTTCAACCTGTTCAACCCCAACAACCTGCCAAGTCTTTTAATGATGTGACCAATGGTTTGGCCGATAAATTTACCGGCTTTTTCTCCATTGTTGCCATTATCTTTATTGCGTTGGGTGCGACTGCATTCTTGTATTATTTCATTATGGCGATTGTAGATGCTGCCGACTATGAACAATTCCGCCCGTTTGTTTCAGGGTTTGCTGCAGCGATTGCTGCTTTAGCTAAATATGCTTTCTACGCTGTTGTTAGCATGTTCTGCTCCAAAATGTTGAAGAAATAATTCGCTTGTCTTTCAAAAAACAGAGGCGATTTCGCCTCTGTTTTTTGTTATACGGAAGAAATGAGAAAATCAACAATTAACCATTGACAATTATATTTATATGTGATATATTGTGTAGGCACATGCGGTACGGAGAAGTATCGAAGTGGTCATAACGAGGCGGTCTTGAAAACCGTTTGGGGGAAACCCCG
>JAZRFL010000173.1:0-6942 GCA_045661365.1 Acutalibacteraceae bacterium
AAAGCCGTATTGTTTGCAAAAACAATACGGCTTGAAACAATTTGATCTATGCGGCTTGATCAGGTGTGGGGAAGGCAGGAATCTTGCCAACCACTTTTTGCAAGATCATCAAAGCGTCGGAAGCGGAGATCTGACCGTCGCTGTTTACGTCAGCGACTTCTTTGTAAAAAACGGTCATTTCTTTGCCTACCACTTGTTTAAGTACCGACAAAGCATCTTGAGCGGCAACCTTACCGTCAAAATCGCAATCACCCATGGGGATAGAATCAAACACCTTTATGTCGGCGGTGGCGGACAGGGTACCGTTTGTGACGGTGGCGATCACCACGCCGTCTTTGACGTCACCCAAGGTAAGGGTGAATTCGGTCAGCGGCTCGGTAGAACCGTCGGAATACACCAACACAGCGGTAAAATCCTTGGCGGTCAAAGGGGTATTGGTCAAAATACAGGCTTTTTTGGGGGTGAGTCGGATCTCGGTGGGTGAGGCGGCTTGCTCTACCAGCTTGGTGTAATCCAAACAGATCCAACCGGTTTTGCCATCGTACGTGATTTTTCCCCAGTTGCCTTGTACTAAGGTAACGGTTACACGGGTGTTGGTTTCAATTGCGGTCAAAACAGAGCTGTCGGTTGTGGCGGCGGCACGTAGATTCAGACCGTCGGAAGAGGTGATCACGTAAGTGCCGATCTGATATATGACTTCTTTTTTGACAACCGAAACGGTGAATTTGGCCGATTTGCCTTGGTAGGTAACGTAAACGTCTTGAGTTCCCACGGCTTGTGCGGGCAGTCCGCTGACCGTGTAGCCGGATGTAATGGCTTTGCTGGTGCCGTCACTATACAGCACCGTAACTTTCATGCCGGCGGGAGCAAGGGCTTCGCCGATCAAATAACTGGTTTTGGTGGGTGGCGTGACTTGCACACCGCGTACCGACGGAGCGGCGGCTTTGGCATAGTCTAAGGTGCACCAACCGGTCTTGCCGTCGTAGGTCGTTTTACCCCAACCGTCTTTGATTTCGGTTACGGTGATGGTGGCGTTGTAGGGAATGGCGGTCAAAACGTTGTAAGAAGTGCCAATGCCCGACCGCAGGTTTACGCCGTTGTCGGAGGTAATGGTGTATTTGTGAGAGATCGGGTCTATTGTGGTGTCAAAATAGGAGGGGTTGGTACCGCCAATATGACCGGTCCCGTTGTGAGGCCCTTTGTAAATCTGCAATTTGGTAACGCCGCTGTTGGCATAACCAAACAATTCTTTGGGGCCGTTGGCGGCAGAGTCCATAATATACACGCGACCGTCTGCCACTTTGTCGACCGCTACGTAGTGACCACCGTTTTTCACTTGAACCACCACAACGTAACCGTCGTTGATATACGAGGCGATGGTGGCGGTCTTGGAGGCTTGGGAAGCATTGGTGTCAAAGGTGACAGCGCCGTGATAAGAAAAATCGGGGCTGTAGTTGGCGGCGGTGGACCAAATGATCCACCCGGTGTCTAAATAAAAGCCACCGTTGGCTTTGAGCCATTCGCAATAAATGCCCGGATTAAACAGATTGGTGTCGGCAGGGGCGGCGCCACTGTGCACCAGCAATTTGGCAATAGAGGTGAGAGCACACCCGGTTTTGCTTATGGTGTCGGTAGAACTGAAGGAAATGCTACCCCAACGAGAGTCGGATTGCAACCAGGTTCGGTATTCGTAATCGTCTGCCTGCGCCACGGGGGCGACCCACAAACTCAAAATCAAAAATATAGCAATTAGCGAACAAAGTAAACGCTTCATAGTCAACCTCTTTATCTTAAAAAGTTACAAACTTGTAACCATTATACTACCTTTTTTCGCTATTTGTCAACCCTTTGTGACAAGAAAATGTTGGTAAAAACATCCCCGCTTGGGTTTGCAAAGGAATCCAAGCGGGGATGCTGTTATGTTAATGAGTTTGAAAACTGCTTAAGGGTTGATAGGGTGGGGTGATCACCTTGTTGCGCCAAGCGGTTTCTTTTGCGGTTGCGGTGGCATCGTCAATGGGGACGTAATCGGACTTTTCTCCTGTTTTGGTGGAAAAAGAAGAATTGGAAAGGTTGTCTAACTCGGTTATTCCCAATTCTACTGCGTAAAAGTGATCAAAAACCACCATTTCGCTGAGTACCAGGGTGTCGCCGGAAAGGGTATAACGGGCGGTTTCGGAGTTGCCGGCACCGTTTGAACCGGTAAAATAAAAACTGTTGTCGGAGCAATAGGAATATTGATACCGCTCGCTACCGTTAAACAGGTGTACCGCACGGCCGTTGACCAAGGTGTAGGCGTCGTAAATTTCTTCTCCTTTGCCAATAAACAATTCTTGTTGGCCGTTGCCGTCTATGTCGACCAGATAGTACCCGACTTCGTCCAAGCTATTGTGATATACGTACATCATAGAAGCTTCTTCCAATTCGGGAATATACCCTTCCCATGGAAAGGCGTCGATATAAATGTTTAGCAGATCGGCATAGGCTTTTGGCGTGGTGTCTGTGATTTGGGAAGTTTCTTCTTTCGAAACTTCCGATTTGACAGGCTCTGCTTGAGAAACCTCTTCTTGTTCAGAAGGGATACTGCTTGATTCGGGCGCGGGATGAGAAATGGTGCTGACGACCGATCCTCCGTTGACCGGTTTTTCTTCTGATTGGCAACTCATCATCGTGCCGATCAGACAGATACATAAAAGAATGTAACAGCTTGCTTTTATAATCTTCATAATGATCTCCTTTTTTACCTATTCATATTGTGCCCGTGGGCCACCAATGTATTTGGGACGGGTTGTGGCGCACACCACATGGGCGTTGCCTATGGTGGTTTGTGCAATACGCAGGGGGACGGCCACTGCTCGCAGGTGCATACCGATCAAGGTGTCGCCAATGTCAATGCCGGCGTCGGCTTGAATGGTTTCTACCGCTACGGGATTTTGCAACGCTTCATACACCGCCGTGGCAAAAGAACCACCTGCCTTGGGCTTTGGCACTACGCTCACGATTTGGTGCTTTTCCACCGCCGATCGCTCAATAATAATGGCGCGGTTCAAATGCTCGCAACATTGGGCGGCAAGGGTAATTCCTTTTTCTTGCAAAATCGGCAGCAGGGCATTCACCACTGCTTGGGCGGCTTGAAAACTGGAATCTTTGCCAATGGTGCCTCCCACAATTTCGCTGGAGGAGCAACCCACCACCAAAATATCGCCTGCTTGCAGGTTGGCAGTTGCCAACAATTGTGTTACGGCAGATTGCGTTTGTTGTTTGATTTGTTCTAAATCCATAATTGCCTCCGTAAAATAAAATGATGCTTCGCGACAAAAGTCCCGTTAGTGGTACAGATCGTCGAATACAATAAACCCAACAAAACCGAAAGGATGATGAAAATGTTAGGGATTTTTATTTGCTACGTAATGGTGCAAATGGTTCTGTTAGAGGGGCTTTGGAGCCGTAAGGTCAAAGAAAAACCCATAGAAAAAACAGAGGAGGTTTCTTCTGCTCACAAAAAGGCCTGCTAATAGTATACCACAATTTTTTAATAGGTAAAGAGAAAACCGAAAATTTTCAGCAAACGGAGCGACAACCGCTCCGTTTTTTCTTGCAATTTTTCCCATTTTATGCAATAATATAAGATGAAGTAATAGAAGTTGAGGTGAGTGGTTTGCAATATTATTTAGCGGTTGACATTGGTGCTTCCAGCGGTCGGCACATCATCGGTTGGGTGCAAGACGGCAAAATGATGCTGGAAGAGGTATACCGATTTGAAAACAACCTGCAAAAAAAGAACGGTTCTCTTTGTTGGGACACCGACCATTTGTTTTTTAGCATCGTTGAAGGGATGAAAGCTTGTAAACAAGCCGGCAAAATCCCCACCACCATGGGCATTGACACTTGGGCGGTGGACTTTGTTCTGTTAGATGAACAAGGCAATCGGTTGGGCGACACGGTGGGTTACCGTGACAGTCGCACCGAAGGCATGGACAAGTTGGCAGAGCAAACCCTTTCTTTTGAAGATTTGTATGCCAAAACAGGCATTCAAAAGCAACTGTTCAACACCTTGTATCAATTGTTGGCGGTGAAAAAAGCCGATCCCCAACTGTTAGAACAAGCCAATCGGTTTTTAATGATTCCCGAATATTTTAACTATCGTCTTACGGGGGTTGCCAAAAACGAATATACCAACGCCACCTCTACCGCTATGGTAAACGCCCATACCAAAGCTTGGGACACCGAGCTTATGAATCTGTACGGTATTCCCACCCGCTTGTTTGGCGACCTTGCCATGCCGGGCGAAACCGTAGGTAACCTGCTCCCCGAAATTCGGGATCAAGTGGGATTTGACTGCACCGTGATTTTGCCTGCCACCCACGATACCGGCTCGGCCTTTTTGGCAGTACCTGCCGCCAATGATACCAGCGTGTATATCAGTAGCGGTACTTGGAGTTTGCTTGGTGTGGAAAACAAACAAGCCATTACCTCGGTGGATAGTGCCAAAGCCAACTTCACCAATGAAGGCGGCTACAACTACCGTTTCCGTTATTTGAAAAATATTATGGGCTTGTGGATCATTCAATCCATTCGCCGCAATTTTGACAAAAAATATTCCTTTGCCGATTTGGAAAACATGGCAAAAGAAAGTGCCGATTTCCCCTCGGTGGTGGACGTAAACCACCCCGACTTTTTGGCACCCGAAAGCATGGTAGAAGCGGTGAAAAACCGCTGTGCCGCAACGGGACAGCCTGTTCCTGCAAGTGTGGGGGAATTGATGCAATGTGTATACCAAAGCCTTGCTCGGTCTTATGCCGTGGCAATCAAAGAACTTTCGGATTTAACAGGCGTCACCTATACCCATATTCATATTGTGGGGGGCGGCAGTAAAGACGGTTACCTAAACGGCTTGACTGCCAAAGCCACGGGTCTGCCGGTAATGGCAGGACCTACCGAAGGCACCGCTCTTGGTAATTTAATGGTACAAATGATGGCAGGGGGCGACTTTGCCGATTTACAACAAGCCCGCAACGCCATAGGCAATAGTTTTGAATTAAAAGCATTTTAAGTATTAAGGAGAGAATGACCATGTTTGAACAAGCAAAAGCTCTGTACGCCAAGGTTGGCGTAGACGTAGAAGCCGCTCTTGCCGCTTTGAAAACCACTCCTATCAGCATTCATTGTTGGCAGGGGGACGACGTGGTGGGTTTTGAACCTGCCGCTACTGCCGCTTCGGGTGGCATTCAAACCACCGGTAATCATCCCGGTCGGGCTCGCAACCCCGAAGAACTCATGGCCGACTTTGAAGTGGCGCTTGCCAATATTCCCGGTGCCAAAAAAATCAACCTGCACGCTTGCTATGCCATTTTTGAAGAGGGCGACACCACCGATCGCAACGCCATTTCTTACAAACACTTTGCCCCTTGGGTAGCCTTTGCCAAGAAAAACGGCATTGGCATTGACTTTAACCCCACTTGCTTCTCTCACCCCATGGTGAAAAACGGTTTGACCTTGTCTTCTCCCGATGAAACCGTACGTAAATTCTGGGTCGACCACTGTATTGCTTGCCGTCGCATCGCTTCCCAGATTGCCAAAGAATTGGGCATGCCTGTGGTCAACAACGTGTGGATTCCCGACGGGCTCAAAGACGTGCCTGCCGACCGCATGGGTCCCCGTGTTCGGTTGAAAGACAGTCTGGACCAAATCTTTGCCGAAAAGCTGGACGGTGTTATCGACTGCGTAGAAAGCAAAGTGTTCGGCATTGGGGTAGAAGCCTATACCGTAGGTAGCAACGAGTTCTATATGAGCTATGCCGCTTCTCATCCCGGCATTTACAATTTGCTGGACAACGGTCACTATCATCCCACCGAAATGGTCAGCGACAAGATTCCCGCTTTGCTTGCTTTCTTTGATAAAATTCCTCTTCACGTGACTCGTCCCATGCGTTGGGACTCTGACCACGTGGTACGGTTTGAAGATGAGCTGAAAGAAATTGCCACCGAAATCGTTCGGAACGATGCTCTTGATAAAGTGCTCATCGGCTTGGATTATTTCGATGCTTCCATCAACCGTGTAGCCGCTTGGGTGGTGGGTACTCGCAATATGCAAAAGGCCTTGCTTTCTGCCTTGCTACAACCCCATGCTCATTTGAAAGAACTGCAAGATGAGGAAAACTTTACCCGCTTAATGGTGGAACAAGAAGAGCTGAAAACCCTGCCTTTTGGCGCGGTGTGGCAAGAATTCTGCCGTCGTGAAGGCATTCCTGCCGACGGCGAATGGTTTGACGCCATTGAAGAATACGAACAAAACGTACTGTTTAAGAGAGGTTAATTACAATGAACATTTTAGAAGTACCTGTAATCAAAGACTTTATTCGTATGTGTAACGACGGTTGGGAACTTGGCTACCACGAACGCAACGGCGGTAACCTGACCTATCGCATGCGCCCCGAAGAAGTGGATCTGTGTAAAGACGCCTTTACCTATGACAAGCCTTGGGTGAAAATGGGCGTACAAGCCGAAAATCTGAAAAATGAATTTTTCATTTCCACCGGTAGCGGCAAGTTTTTCCGTAATGTGATTTTGGCTCCCCAAGACAATATTTGTATTGTGGAAATTAACGATGCCGGCGACAGCTGGCGTATAGTATGGGGCCTGGAAAAAGGCGGCGTTCCCACCAGCGAATTCCCCAGCCACTTTATGAATCACAGCGTGCGGGTGAAAGCTACCGACGGCGCTTATCGTGTCATTTACCATGCCCATACCCCCAGCCTGATCGCTCTTACTTATGTGTTGCCTCTCACCAATCGCGATTTTAGCCGTGTGTTGTGGCAAAGTGCCACCGAATGCCCCGTGGTATTCCCCCAGGGCGTAGGCGTAGTGGAGTGGATGGTGCCCGGCGGACGCGATATCGCCCTTGCCACCAGTGAACTGATGAAGGAATTCCCGGCTGCTGTCA
>JAZRFL010000174.1:0-1386 GCA_045661365.1 Acutalibacteraceae bacterium
GTAGTGGGTGCAGTGGTGGGGGCGGTGGTTGGTGCGGTAGTAGTACCGGTTACCGTCGTCGCGGCAGTGACGGGGGGTGTGGCTATCGGTGTTTCCGCAGCCTTCTTTATCAGCGACTTCGCCAGAACGGTATCGTCGGTAGCGGCGGAGGCTGACAGCGTCCCCGTTACACCCCAAAGCGGGTGGAAGGGGGAGGTGGCAGGTTTTGCTCTGCCCGTATAGGAGTTAGCGGCGATGGCAGTGCGGTTTATCGCCGCAGACAGCCCACGCCGGAAGGTGGCGGAATTGGTAAGCGGACGGGTGCCGTTCACACCGAGATACACCAGACGGGTAAGGTCTACCGCCGTATCCTTCATCGCAGTGCGGGGAATATCACCGCCGCTTAAATCGTCAAACGTATAGTGAATACTGCCGTTTTCTACCGCTTGGTGTACCGCCGCATCGCTGATAAGGTGCTTTAACGCCACCGTAGGGAAGGTGGGTTGTTTACAGTAATACGGATTTGCCGTAAGGGTTGCGGTGTCGGGGTGATAGGTGTAAGGACCGCTGCCCACAGGTGCTTTACCTGCATCGGTGGTGGCGGTTGTACGCTTGATAACGGGAAATATGAGGTTTGCCGCCGCGTAATTGTCCGCTGACGCAAGGGTGAAGGTTAAAGTACCGCCTTTCACCGTTACCGCGCGGAAGTTGGACAGCAGCGCCGCAAAGTTGGTGCTTCCCTTCGCTTGTTCAAAGGAAAAGCGCACGTCTTCCGCGGTGACCGCGGTGCCGTCCGAAAATTTCGCCCCCGCCCGCACGGTCGCTACCACACGCGTAGGGTCGGGCATTTCTACCGTCAGCAACGCGTTTTGCGGCATAAACGCCGCGGACAAATTGACGGGCGTTTCATACAGCAGGGTGGCTAACTGCAAGTTGATTTCGGTTTTGGCGGCAAAGGGATTTAACGTGTCCTCTTTGTTATACGCCAAGGTCAGCGTATCAATAGTTCCGACGTCCGCCGTAGGGTCGGTAGAGGATGGCGGCGTAATTCCGCCTTCCTGACAGCCTGCAAACACACACAGTATCGCCAGGCAGGTGATGACCGCAAGTAAACGTTTCACAGTGCGCCTCCGATACATTTTTTTGATGCAGTTCCCCATACTCCACACTAGTATAGCACTTTTTTTGGAAATAATCAACCATTTCTTATATTAAAAACTTACATGTATATGTTTTCCCATATTCGACACGGTTTTTCCTTTACAAATTGTGATTTTTGCTCTATAATAAAAACGGTAATTTACGGAAAGGCGGTATATGTATGGAAACCAGCAAAAAACAGTATGAAACGTGGTTTTCCCGTGCGACGGAGGATCCCGATCTCAAAGCGGAACTCGTTGCTATTGC
>JAZRFL010000175.1:0-6549 GCA_045661365.1 Acutalibacteraceae bacterium
CCATTCCCGGCCCGACCGATGTGGTATACGGCGATTTGACCGGCGACGGTGAAGTCAGTGCCGCCGACGCTTTGGAAGTACTCAAGAGCGTAGTTGGCAAAGTAACCTTGACCGAAGACCAAAAAGTTGCCGCCGACGTTACCGATGACGGTGAAGTCAGCGCCGCCGACGCTTTGGATATTCTGAAAAAGGTTGTAGGTAAAATTGACAAATTTGCCGCAGAAAAATAATTAAGTAGGTAATTGCTTTATGAAACGATCAATTTTATTTGTATTGATCTTTTCCCTATTATTTACATTGGTCCCCATGACGACGGCGGCAGCCGTCGTCTATGGGGATATAGACGGAGATACCAAGGTGTCGTCAAGCGATGCCTTGGTTGCTTTGCAATCTGTGGTTGGTAAGGTGCAACTCAGCGATGCACAGATTTATGCAGGCGACGTAGATGCAAGTAAGGTTGTGAACGCAGAAGATGCGTTGATGATCTTAAAGTTTGTAGTGGGAAAGATCTCTGTGTTCCCGGCTAAAGAAATCAACGGCGATGGTAACGATGACGGAAGCGATACCGATCACCCCTTGCCGCCCGAGCCGCCTGTTGACACCGATAAGGAAGCTGAAAAACTGTATTATGCGGCAATGGACGCACAATACAAAGTAAACTATTCGCAGTTTGACAGCGAAATTGTCGAACTGACCGACAGTCAAGATTCCGCCGCGATTATAGAAGCACTGGGTGGCGACCGCCAAAGTGCCGACGTTTCCCAGTACGGGCTGAATTTAGACAATCGCTTGTCCTATACTCCCATTTCCAACGAAGCCAAACGACTTGGCAAAACCGCCAAATATGATGGGATCGCCAAGGTGACCGGCGTGGTGCAAGCAGGCACTACCTGCATTACCTATGCCGTTCCCAAAAACGCTACGGCTTACGACGCCGTACCCATTGCTTATTCGGTAAATACCGACACCCCCAATTTACCGGTGCATTTTGAAGCGACCGCCTTTGAAGACGTGACCCGCTATCAAACACCCACCTCACAATATTTGGATTGTAATTTGCCCGGTATCGTGAATGTGTCAATGAGCTATGAAGGATACGTCAACGGCGAACGGGGAAGCGGAGCTCCGTTAATCGCTCCCGACCCTGCCGACGATGTAAAAGGGAAGAACTATCCCACCTTTGACACCACCGCTATCAGCAAAACCGGTACTGTCAAAGCAGGTGCCGACTATACTTGGTTTAAATTCAAATATACCAACACAGGCGGTACCATTTTAGACGGTGAGGGGAACAGTACTTTCCGCTTTAAACCTGTTTTGCAAAAGAAAAACGGTTCTACTTATACCAACGTTGCTCAAACCCCCAACGGGTATTATCCCTTGCTGGATTACGTATACCCCGGGGAAAGCGGTGAATTCTGGACTGTGTTCCAAACCGGTGCCACCACTTGCGGCTTGGAAGCAGGGGACTACCGTATTGTGATTTACGGTATGTTGCGCAACGAGAAAAACAGCTTTAACTTTGAAAAAATGCAGGTGGAAGGTGACGTGGTCACCACCTCTACCTTTGATTTTACCGTAACCGCAAACGGCGGGGTCACTACCCCAAATGCGGTGAATACCTCAACCACCGCCTCCAACGGCAACTTTACCCGCAATAATTGGTTGGGTGATTTCGAAGAATTCCTGTCTTCGTATTCTTCCTTCTTAAACGTGGGTACTCGTACGGGAATCATGTACGTACAGGTTGCTCCTTGGACCGATGCCATTGTGCTGAAGGTCATAAACGGCAACAGTGCACAAGCCGCTTGTGTACGGATTCCCATTTCGGTGGAAAGCGATTCGATCTCCATCAATTTGAATCCCTATAACCAAAATTATGCCGTAAAAGAAGACGGTACTCGTACTCCCATGGTCATGACCCAAAACATGGCAGATATGCGTGGAAACGTGGACCGCGGCCCCGATTGCGATCAGATCATTTTAAATGAATTGCGCAACATGAAGGAAGCGGGTGTCAATACCTTGACCACCACCCATTCCTATACCGGCGAAAACACCGGTGCTTATGACATGGCTTTGTATATGCTGGACTGCGCCAAGGCTATGAACTTTAAGCTGGAAGGTCATGCTTTGTACTACTATCGGGGACAAAATGCCGTATCGTGGGTGCGGGCTTCTGACCGCACCATCAACCTTGGCTCGGGACGGGATATGTTCAACCTGACCCAACAAGATGCCGCCAACGGGATTTTGGCTCGTTGGAACATGATCCGCTACGGTAGTATGTTCCACTATGACCCCATCACCAAAGAGATTCCCTTTTCTATTGAAGAAAATTTTGGTTGGATGACCTATAATTTGAGCAACCGCTACGGCATCAATACGTCTTATTGTGATCGACTGCTCTATAAGTGGTTGCAAACCGCTTATGACGATGATATTGATGCATTGAATCGTAAGTACGGTTCCAATTATTCCGATTTTAATGCCATTAAGGTGTCAAACCAAGGTAGAACCGACCCTGCCGTACCCGGTGGCGATGCTACTATTTTAAACGGCTCGGTTTACAGCGAAAAATGGAATGCCGCCACCATTGAATTGGATTTGTTCCGTACCTCTGAACGCACCCGTTATTATGAGGAATTTGCCAAATACGTGGGCGAAAAGGGTGCCAAGGTTTATCTGCGAAGCGAAAACGGGGTGTTCCTTGCCCCCGGCATTAAAGAAACCACCACCAATCCTCACTATCGTCAGATCTACTACGAACAATTCAAGTCGGCTTCGGTTCCCGAAGTGTTGGCAGCTTCCGACGTGATCTACGGAGACAGCAGTTACAGTTATTTGCCCTTGACCGATGCGGAAGTTTACGAATTGACCCGTCAAGCCGCCAAGGCAGGCTTTGTAACCGCAAAAACTCCCAGCTTTAACCATTTGACCGACATCGTGGTCAACCCCGCCGTGGGTACCACCGATATCACCCAAAAATATAATACCAAATCCACCCAAAAGGCTTGCGCCATTGGACGAAACGCTTCTTTGTTTACTTGGTGCAAGGCCATATACGAAGCGGGTGGTGTTCCGGGTACCATGTGGCAAGACTATGCGTGCGACTTGTACGTAACCACGACCCAATACAAAGAATTGCAATTCTTTACCAAAAAGGTCAACGAAATGTTGTCCACCAAAGAAGGGAAAGCATGGGCTACCAATATTCCCGCCGAAGAACTGGAAAGTCCTTTGGAAGATGTGGCATCGGCCAACACCTATAGCTTTAGCCGTTCCTTTATTTCGGGTAAGATTGCAAGCATTCCCCGCAAAAATATCATTATGGATTTTTGCAACTAAGAACCAATGAGGTGATTTCGATACGGTGTACCCGTGTTGGGATACTTCTAAACAATTTTTATAAGAACCGCAGACAGGAGCTTGTCTGCTGTCTGCGGTTTTAAAAATTTTCGGTATTTTTACCCATTCTTATTTTTGAAACGTATAAACAAAGTAGGTGACCCAATGAAAACAAAAAAAGCGAGTCGAATTCAACGAATGATTGGTCTTTTCATCATTTTGTCTTTGATGCTCACGGTGTTTCCCACATCTGTTTTTTCTGCACAAGTAAAATACGGTGATGTGGATCAGGACGGTAAAATTGCCGCTGCCGACGCCTTGGTCGTTTTACAGTCGGTGGTGGGTAAGGTTGAACTTTCCGGCACGACAAAACTGGCGGGCGACGTGGATGCCAACGGTAAAGTCAATGCGGCGGACGCGCTTATGATTTTGCAATTTGTAGTGGGTAAAATTTCTGTTTTCCCCGCACAGGAGATGAATAGTATGAGCGAAGAGGAATTATTCTACCACAAGTTGGACCAACAGTATAAGGTCGATTATTCCGAGTTCGAGAACGAAATTGTTCAACTTGACGACAGTGAAGATGCCGCCGCCATTGTAGAGGCATTGGGGGGCGATCCTACTGCTGCCAACGTGGCAGAATGGGGCGTAACGGCCGACGAACGGCTGTCTTATACGCCACTTTCCAACGAAGCCAAACGGTTAGGTAAATTGTCTAAATACAACAACCTTCCCGTTACCAAAGGAGAAATTAAAGTTGGTGGCACCACCGTTACCTATACGGTTCCCAAAAATGCCACCGCTTACGATACTGTGCCCATTACCTACACCGTCAACTCCACCACAGGAAATCTGCCGGTGAATTTCGAGGCCACCGCTTTTGAAGATGTCACTCGCTATAAGAATGCAAGCGACATTTATGCCGACTGTAATCTGCCGGGTATTGTAAAGGTTGATTTGACCTACGAGGGATATGTAAACGGTGATGTGGGCAGCGGTGCTCCCAAGTTGTCCAAAGACCCCACCCAAGATATTCAAGGTACCCGTTATCCTGCTTTTGATACCACCGAGTTAAGCAAAAGCGGTACGGTGAAAGCGGGTGCAGATTATACTTGGTTCAAGTTCAAATTCACCAATACAGGCAATACCATTTTGGACGGGGAAGGCAACAGCACCTTCCGCTTTATGCCTGTGTTGCAAAAGAAATCGGGTAGTACCTACACCACGGTAGGCGGTACGCCCAACCAATTCTATCCTTTGCTTGATTACGTGTATCCCGGTGAAAGCGGCGAATTTTGGTGCTTGTTCTATACCGGCCCCAATGAATTTGGCTTAACCGCAGGGGACTACCGCATTGTTATTGACGGTTGCTTGCGCAACGAGCAAGACAATTTTGACTTTACCACCATGCAAGTGGCGGGTAAAACCGTAACGACAGCTATTTTTGAATTTAAGGTGACCGATGCCGGTGGTGTGACTACGCCTAAAGCAGTGAAAAATACCACTACTGCTGCGAACGGTCAATTCAAACGGAACAATTGGCTGGGAAATTTCGAAGAATTCCTTTCTTCTTATGCCAGCTTTTTGAACACCAATAAGCGTAGCGGTACCATGTATGTGCAAGTAGCTCCTTGGACTGACGCTATTGTTCTGAAAGTGCTGAATGGCAATAGCACGGAATTCAACGGTGTTCGTGTTCCCATTAGCGTAGAAAGCGATTCCATTTCAATTACCCTGAATCCTTACAATAAAAATTACGTGATTAAGGAAGATGGTACCCGCACTCCTATGGTTATGACCCAAAACATGGCCGATATGCGTGGTCATATAGACCGCGGTCCTTATTGTGACGTGACCATTTTAAATGAATTGCGCAATATGAAGGAAGCAGGGGTAAACACCATTACTACCACCCATGCTTACACCGGCGATTATACCGGCTTGTATGATATGAGCATGTATATGCTGGATTGCGCCCGTGCCATGAATTTTACCCTGGAAGGGCATTCTCTCTATTATTATCGTGGACAAAATGCTCTGAGTCGCGTAAAAGCCTCGGCACCCACCTTGAATTTGGGCTCCGGCCGTGATATGTTCAATATGCAACAACAAGATGCCGCCAATGGTATTTTGGCTCGTTGGAACTTAATTCGTTACGGACAGTTCTATTACTATAATCCTGTAACCAAAGAGATCCCCATTTCCATTGAGGAAAACTTTGGATGGATGACCTATAATCTTAACAACCGCTATGGGATTGACAATACCTACGCCGACCGTTTGCTGTATAAGTGGTTGCAAGAGGCTTACGACGATGATATTGATGCCCTTAACCGAAAGTACGGCAGCGATTACAACGATTTCAAAAACATTAAGGTTTCCGATCAAGGGTATTCCGACGGCGTAGCCTCCGTGCTCAATGGCGACGTATACGGTCCGTATTGGAATGCCGCTACGGTGGAATTGGACTTGTTCCGTACCTCCGAACGTACCCGTTATTATAAGGAATTTCTTAATTTTTTGGACGTAGAAGGCGCCAAGGTTTATTTGCGGAGTGAAAACGGTATTTTCTTAGCCCCCGGTATCAAAGAAACCACCACCAACTCCCACTATCGTCAAATTTATTACGAACAACGTAAATCAGCTTCGATCCCCGAAGTGCTTGCCGCTTCCGGCATTATTTACGGCGACAGCAGTTATAACTACTTGCCCTTGGCTGATTACGAAGTGTACGAGTTGACTCGTCAGGCTGCAAAAGGCGGCTTTGTTACCGCCAAAACCCCCAGCTTTAACCATTTGACCGATGTTGTGGTAAATCCCTATGTTGGTAACTTTGACGTTTCCGAAAAATACAATACTAAGGATTATCAAAAATCCTGCGCAATCGGCCGAAACGCTTCGTTGTTTACTTGGTTCAAAGCTATTTACGAAGCAGGCGGTGTACCCGGTACCATGTGGCAAGACTATGCTTGTGACTTGTACGTTACCACCACCCAGTATAAGGAATTGCAATTCTTTAACCAAAAGGTCAAAGAAATGCTGTCTACCGAAGAGGGGAAAGCGTGGGCAACCAACATTCCTGCCGAAGAATTAACCGATCCCTTGGCAGACGTTGCCGTGCCGGATGCCTATAGCTTCAAACCAGACTATATCCATAACGCCATTGCAACCATTCCCCGCAAAAATATCAAGTCGGATCGT
>JAZRFL010000176.1:0-1238 GCA_045661365.1 Acutalibacteraceae bacterium
AACAAAGCCATTTCGGTACAGTTCTATCCCGAATCCCATTCCGGTCCCCGCAATACCGCTTTTATTTATCAACAGTTCATTGACATGATGGGAGGGAAATAAACATGCCTTTTGATTCTTCGATTAAAAAAGTTATGGTTATCGGCTCCGGTCCTATTGTAATCGGACAAGCCGCCGAATTTGACTATGCAGGGGCACAGGCTTGCCGTGTGCTGAAAGAAGCAGGAGTCAACGTGGTACTGGTCAACTCCAACCCTGCCACCATTATGACCGACAAGGCATTGGCAGATGAAATTTATCTGGAACCCCTGACCACCGATACCATCAAACGTATCATTTTAAAAGAAAAACCCGACAGCCTTCTGGCAGGTTTGGGCGGTCAGACAGGTCTGACCCTTGCCATGCAGCTGAACAAAGAAGGCTT
This sequence comes from Acutalibacteraceae bacterium, assembly GCA_045661365.1. Classification (GTDB taxonomy): domain Bacteria; phylum Bacillota; class Clostridia; order Oscillospirales; family Acutalibacteraceae; genus UMGS1484. The sequence continues at coordinate 425 of JAZRFL010000176.1, forward strand.
TTTGGCAGAACACGGAGTACGACTGATCGGTACCAACTGTGATGCCATTGACCGTGCCGAAGACCGTCAGATGTTTAAAGACACCATGGACGAAATCGGCGAACCCAGTATTCCTTCGGATATAGCCGAAGATTTAGAAACCGCTCTTGCCATTGCCGATAAAATCGGTTACCCCGTTATTGTCCGTCCTGCCTTTACCTTGGGCGGTTCCGGTGGCGGTGTGGCATACAGCGAAGAAGAACTTCGCATTGTAGCCAAAACCGGTTTGGATGCTTCTCCCATTACCCAGATTCTGGTAGAAAGATACATTTTCGGCTGGAAAGAAATTGAATTTGAAACCATGCGTGATGCTGCCGGCAACGTAATCGCCGTATGTAGCATGGAAAACGTAGACCCTGTTGGGGTACACACCGGGGACAGTATTGTAGTAGCTCCCGCCGTTACCCTTTCGGACAAAGAATATCAAATGCTTCGCACTGCTTCCATGAACATTGTTTCGGCTTTGGGCATTGTGGGCGGTTGTAACTGCCAATTTGCTTTGAATCCCAACAGTTTTGAATATGCGGTAATCGAGGTTAACCCCCGTGTTTCTCGTTCTTCGGCTTTGGCTTCAAAAGCAACCGGCTACCCCATTGCCAAAATCACCACCAAAATCGCTTTGGGTTACACCCTTGACGAAATCAAAAACGATATTACCGGCAAGACCTGTGCTTGCTTTGAACCCGCTGTTGACTACTGCGTGGTAAAATTCCCCAAATGGCCCTTTGAAAAATTTGTGGGCTCCAGCCGCAAACTGGGCACCCAAATGAAAGCC
>JAZRFL010000177.1:0-2615 GCA_045661365.1 Acutalibacteraceae bacterium
GTAAACAACGTGAAATCCCAACCACCGGACTGCATATCGGAAACTGCTGCGCCCCCCAAGGTCGTAATCTCACAAACGTTGTACAAGTGTTTTTGATGATATGCATCAATAAATTGAATTTCATCACCTAATTTTAAATCACCTAATCGGCCAAAATGGCTTTTGTAATTGTGAGCGGCAATAATCATATTATCGGTATTGACGCTACCGGAATATCGGCAGGGAGCGGTTTTGAGTTTGGTATAATCCCATTCGTCATATATTGGTAGCTCTATGCCAAGCTTTGAAATTTTTACACGGCCGCAAAAAGCTTCTCCGTCAACCATAATTACCGCAGTAGTTTCATCTACTTGTGTAGGAGAGGTGTATATGTTGTTCATTTTTTTTATAATCTCCGCTGATTTTTGGCCTGCTGACTGGTCCTCAACAACATTGTATATATACCAACCTCCGGCCACCAACAGTAAAATGCAACCGAGCAAAAGAAAGATAACACCTTTATTTCTCTTTTTTACCATGTTTTTTTGCCCTCATTTCATATATTCCAAGCAGAATAAATCCGAGCCCGGCTATTGCAATTAAGGCAATAGGCCACCAATATTGACCTGTTTGGGGGAGCTTTTCTCCGATATAGGTATTGGTAATGATAAAGCCATTGGTTGCGTCACCGCTATAGGTTGCTTTGTAATCGGTAATAGCATTCTCTCGTACCGCGTAATTACCATTTTTGTTGCAAAGAGGAAATGTGTGTGACCAACCGTTTAGCTCATTTAATTCCGCCGAGGAAATGACGGTGTCACCATCCAATAAATCTACTGTGATTGATTCCGGACGTTTTTTGGCGGCATTGTTTTTATCATCCCATTTTTTTACCACGTATATGTTAATGATGTTGGTATTGATTTCCAATTTTGGAAACGAGTCAATGTTGTAGTATAATTTCCCACCCGATTCATACGGTAAAAAAATAATGTAGGGATTAAAAGAGTATTGTCCGTTTTCTTCGCAAAATACCAACCAAATTCCCAAAGACAAATTATGAAACGCAACCTTACCGTCGGCTGATGTCTCTGACAGCGTAGGTATGTTGTTTTCTTTGATATATTTGGCAATTGAGTCAGCTGCTGTTTGATTGGGGTTGTTGATAATCCCTGCAATTGAAATTCCCGAGTTTTCAAAAGCTGTGGCTGGAAAGTAGCCGGTATTGTTTAACTCGGCTATTTGGCAAAGATGTATGGTCGTGTTGCTGATTTTGTTTTTGTCTTTGTCTTCTAAGGTGACGATCATGCTTCCCGTTTCGTTTGCTGCGGCACAGGGGAGAATCGATACAGCCGCTAGTATGCATAAGGCTATAACAAATATAAATGGTTTAAGAATCTTCTTCATGGGATTGCTCGCTTTCCGATATTGCTGTATGATTCGGTACTTTTTTGCTTTTCTCTTTTTTCTTTTTTCTCATTTTCAGCAGTTTTCTTACAGCTAAAAAGATGATGAACAAGCCGATTAGTGAGAAGGTGAGCAGTAACTTAATGTCAATATCCAACAATTCGTTGTCGACAGCGTCTTCTCGTGCGGACAGGTCTGTGCCATCAACACGTACACCTCGTACCAATAAGCGGTGTGAATTAACACCATAAGGGGTGCAAGTGACTAACGTAACACAGTCTTTGCCACTAATCACGTTTAATTTTGATACTTCATCTGGTTCTACGACAGAAATATCGTCGATTTTATACTCCAGAACCTCGTTTAACACATGAACGTAGAAGCGGTCACCGATCTGTAGGTGGTCGATATTGGTCAGCAGTTTTGCTGATGGTAGCCCTGTGTGTCCCGCTAATACACAATGAGTGTTATCGCCGCCAACGGGTAGGTGGGATTCCGGCACGTGCCCAATCCCTTTTTGCAACACTTCTTCGTCAATGGTGTGATAAATAATAAGTGATACGCTTATTTTGGGGATTTCAACATAGCCCATTACACCATTGTTGGTTGCATTTAGGGTGTTTTCATAGGTTAAACCAAGTTCTTTTAGTTTTTCCGGATCATAGCGATGTTGGTTAAATGCGAGTGCATTTGTCATGACTTGGTCAATTTTTTCGGGAGCAATGGAAGCAAGGGAGTCTTTATAGTCGCCAATGAGTTGCTCGTTTAAATATTGATTGTATAAATTGCTAATGGTAGGGTAAAGAAAGAGGGAAAGACCGCAGAGAAATATTACAACTACAATAATAGTTGGTAAATGCTTCTTCATAGGTCTTTCCCTTCTTTCATGATTTTGTGGTTAGGACAGAAAAAGAAATAGCTTTTCGGGGTGGCTTAAAAGATACAGTCGCTCCGTTAAAAGCGATTATTTCTGTTATGCCACACTACTTCTTTTTCTTGAAGTAAAAAAAGCAATAGCACCTGCCATCAAGACAACACCTAAAATGGTAAAGAGTGTGGTACCCATACCACCGGTTTCAGGAAGAGCTGAACCGGGTTTGTTGGTAATTTCTGCCCAAACAGTCAAGATAGACTCAGCAATACCGTTGGTGTTAACGATATGGCCAATCTTACCTTCATGATGTCCGGTAACGGTTAAGGTGCCAACGGAACCTAATTCACCGATTTGG
>JAZRFL010000178.1:0-15260 GCA_045661365.1 Acutalibacteraceae bacterium
ATGAAATACCCCCCGTTATACGGGGGGATTATTATTTTTTCGGCAGATCGGTACCGCAAACCAAACAAAGGGAGTGCCTCCCCTGTGTAAGGGGAGGTGGCAAAACCAAAGGTTTTGACGGAGGGGTTGTAAAAACGGCGAGCGCACAATCCCTCAGTCATTGAGCCACGCTCAATGACAGCTCCCTTTACACAAGGGAGCCGAACAAGTTGTGTTGCCTTTTTAGGCTTTGTTTATGAAACCAAGGTTACCGATTCCCTTGCCTCCCTTGTGCAAAGGGAGGTGGATTTTGCGAAGCAAAAGACGGAGGGAGAGAATGCTGACATTCGCTGACATTCTATGATTGGCGAAAAACAAAAGTTTCTCCCGCAATTAAAACCTACGGTTTTATCGTAGGGGCGGATGCCCACATCCGCCCGAAAGGGGATTACGGATTCTTCGCAAATGTTCAGAATGACAAAGGCAGGAAGATTGATTGCGTTTTTGGGGATTTGGTTTATGAAACGAAAGTTGCCAATTCTCTTGCCTCCCCTGTGTAAGGGGAGGTGGCAAAACCAAAGGTTTTGACGGAGGGGTTGTAAAAACGGCGAGCGAACAATCCCTCAGTCAAAACCTACGGTTTCGACATTCCGTTTGCGGTGCCCGAAAAAACCGTCGGGCACTCCGTGCTACTCCTTGGTTTTTTCGACCGCGGCACCAACTGCGCCTTCGCTGTTTCTCGCACTGCGAGCGCTCAGGCTCGTTACCCTTTACACAAGGGAGCCGAACAAGTTGTGTTGCCTTTTTAGGCTTTGTTTATGAAACCAAGGTTACCGATTCCCTTGCCTCCCTCTCCCGAGCGAGACGTTTTTGGCAAAAAAATGCCTTTTCTTTTTGTTGAACAGCCATTTTTGCATAACCTCCTTTTTTCTCCTTATACTACTAAAAACAAAAGAGGAGAAATCGTTATGAAAAAACTGTTGTATATCACCGCAAGTCCCAAGCCGGAAGAATTGTCGGCCAGTCGCCAAGTGGGACGAAAGCTGGTGGAGCATTTGCAAAAAAGTGAGCGTTCCTTGACGGTGGAAGAGCTGAATTTGTACCATACCACCTTGCCGAAACTGCAATATCACTATTTCAGCGGGCGAAACACCTTGATCACCGCCGACATGATCATGGATCTGCCCCAAAACGAAAAAGATGACCTTACCCAAATCAGCCGATTGAGCGATCAGTTTGTTTCGGCCGACGTTGTGGTGTTGGCTTCTCCCATGTGGAGCCTTAGTTATCCTGCGGCGGTAAAGGAATATTTGGACTTGATCATCACCGACGGCAAAACCATTGCGTTTGAAGAGGAAAAACCCTACGGATTGCTGAATGACCGCAAGCGGGTGTTTGTGTATGTGCAATCATCGGGGGCTTCGCTTCCCTTCTTTTTGCGACCCATCTTAAACAAGGGAATGAGCTACGTGGAAGACATTATGAAATTTTTGGGGTTTGCTCATTTTTACCCCTTGTACGTGGATGGTACCGGTACTACCCGTGACGAGGAACAAACCGCCATACACGAAGCCGTGGACAAAATCCCCGATTTGGTTGGCAACGTGTTGCACGGGATCCAAGATTGACTTTTTGAAAAATCAACAATTTCCTTTACAAACCTCCCCAACGTAGGTATACTGTACTTATAAGAGGGAGGTTTTGCTATGAAAAGAGTATGGTTTTGTTGTGTTACGATCGCCTTGATTTTGTCGTTTTCTTTGTCTGCGGTTGCTGCCGAGCCGACCGAGGGTTCGGCTGTGACGGGAGAAAATTCCCCCGAAACATTGTCTGCCAACGGCTTTTATTACTATTTGAACGGCAACGAAGCGGTGTTGCTTGGATTGGCGGAGCCTGCCGAAACCGTAGTTGTTCCCCGTGAACTGCAAGGGCATAAGGTGACCGCTCTTGCTCCGTTTGCGTTTCCTCGGCAAGAGGGGGTTATTGCCTTTGACATAGAAGAAGGACACCCTGCTTTTTCGGCGGCAGACGGGGTTTTGTACAACAAAAACAAAACCGAGATCATTCGGTATCCCGCCGCCGCACGCAACACAGACTTTTCGGTGCCTTCTTCGGTTACAACGGTTGGTCAAGCCGCATTTTATGACTGTGTGGCTTTGACACAAATTCGGTTGGGCGAGCAAATTCGTACCATAAACGATTATGCCTTTTCGCAAAGCGGTGTTGTGGAGCTGACGTTGCCGAATACGATTAAACGGTTGGGAAACGCATGGTTTAAAAATTGTGCCGATCTGACACGGGTGGTCATTCCCGCTACGGTTACCTCTATGGCAAGCAGTACCTTTTCGGGGTGCGTTTCTTTAACCCATGTGGTTTTGCCGCCGGAGCTGACTGCCATAGGGGAGTACGCCTTTGAGTTTTGCTCCTCTTTGGAAACGATTCAACTTCCCGCTACCGTTACTTCTATCGGATACAGTGCCTTTTTGGGATGCACAAGGTTACAGGAGCTTTCGATTTCGGCGGCGGTGACCTTCATAGACGCCTATGCAGTTCCCGAAACTGCGTTGCAGGTGGCACCCGACAATAAAAATTACACTTCGATAGAAGGGGTGCTGTTTAACAAAGCCCAAAGTATTTTACTCAGTTACCCCAACAGCAAGACCCAAACGGACTATGCAGTGCCGGAAACCGTAACGACCATTGGTGAAGGGGCGTTTGAAGGAAACAGTCACCTAACGGTTATCACCCTGCCAAAAGGCTTGACTGCCATAGGAGAAAATGCGTTTAGCTTTTGCAAGACCTTGACCCATGTCAGATTACCAAGTGGCTTGCGGACCATAGGGCAGGGCGCCTTTGAATCGTGCTCTGTTTTGCGGGGCATGGCGATTCCCCCCACCGTTACCAAGCTGGAGGACAGCGGAATAGGGGTAATTGGGCAGTCAAATGCCCAAGACGCATTGCCGATGGAACAATTTGTGGTATACGGCACCACCGGTTCAGCGGCAGAACAGTATGCCCAAAAAATGGGACTTCTTTTTACGGCGAAAACTGCCGAAGAAATCGAAAAATTGAACCAAGAGGGGATCCCCGTGGTTGAGGTGGAAGAACAAGAACTTCCCGCGCCTCCCAAACAAACAGAAAATACGGCGGTGATTCCTCCGCAAGAAAAGTCAGCCCCTTCCTTTTTTTCTCAATACGGTGTATGGCTTGCCATAGGTGGTGGGGTATTGCTGACGGCAGGGGTCGTTGTGACCGTGCTGTTGGTGGGGAAAAAGAAAAAGCGAGCGGCGATCGACGAGGAAACGCCCCACACCCCGACAGAAAAGGAATCAGATACAGATTGAAAACCAAAAACAACCGACGGCATGGGCTGTCGGTTGTTTTGTTGCATGAAAGGGGTACTGCTTTCCAAAAGCAACGGTCTCTTCCTCAGTCAGCTTGCAAGACTCTTGTCCGTTTGCGGTGCCCAAAAGTTGCAACGGCTTGTAGTGCCTGCAACTTTTGACCGGGGCACTAACTACGCCTTCGCTATTTCTCGCACTGCGAGCACTCAGGCTCGTTACCCTCGTCAGAGGGAGCCTAACAAGTTGTGTTCCCTTTTTATGCCTCGTTTATGAGGCTAAGGTTGCCAATTCCCTTGTCTCCCTTGTGTAAATGGTAACGAGCCAGACTGCCACCCTCCTTTACACAAGGAGGGCGGAGATTGGTTGCAACTTGTCCCCATCAAAATGCAACCCATTCGCTCGCACAAAATTTACAAAAGTCATACAAAATTACCCTCTTGAATCGGTGGGAGAATCCTCGGTGTTACAAGATGTGAAAAAAGAACAAATTTCTTTGAAAAACTGAACTGAAATCACAGAAAACGTTGTACTTTTACCCCGCTTTTTTCTGCTTTTTGAAAAAAAGACACTACGGTGAAAATAATTGTGCATTTATCCTAAAAAAAGTGTTGTGATTTCGTCAAAATTACCCTTTACAATACCCAAGTAATTGTGTTATAATGACCATGCCTAATGTGCGGAGTTGCCCCCTTTTGTAGCAGCAAAAAGCAGGGCGGCTCTAAAAATAAATATTTAGGAGGAAAAGACTATGCAAAAACTGTTCAAACGTTCTCTTGCACTGGTTCTGTCGATTATGATGGTTGTTACCATGTTCTCCGGCATGAGCTTTGCAGCTGAACCCCTTGAACCATTCACTGAGTGGACTGCCGGTACCAGTGGCATTCTGCATATTGGTGTAGCCGGCGCCCAAGAAGGCGACGCAAACTATGCTGATATGCGTTATTTCGCTCAGGAATTTGTACCCGAAAAAGACATCGTGACCGGTGTTCAATTGGGTATGATTTTGACTGGTGGCACTGCCAAAATGCACATCGAAATTCGCAAAGATGTGAATGGTGAAGCCATCTACACCACGGAAGTACCTTTCCATTCCAAAGGAAATCTAACCGCTATGTATGAGTTCGGCTTCAACCAAGAAGTTGCCGTTACTCCCGGCGAAGTATACTACATTGTGTACTACTTGGCCGCCAGAGATGCCGGCAACGTTTGCGTTGTTGTTGGCTCTGACGTTGGTAGCGGTAATGCAACCCACCCCTTGTATACCTATCAGGTTTCTAATGGTGGCGACGTTACCTTTGATGCCAGCGCAAGATATTTGGTTGCCAACTTTGGTTTGATTACTACCCCCGGTATGAACATGCTGGTTCGTGACAACGACGCTTTCATCGGTGGTACCTTCCACATTGACGGTTTCCATGGCCTGCGTGCCGATACCGAAGTAAAGACCGAAGGTTTAGCCTCTATGTTGGGCGGTTGGTCCGGCATTGACGTTACTGCCGACAATCAAGTAAAAGCTCACGCTTGTTTCTCTATTCCTTACGGCGGTATCAGCTTTGCCAATGCCAAATACTTTGTATTTGACCTGTATCTGGACGGCGTAGATATCAACGCCCATGACGGTGTTCGTTTTGGTAACGAAACTACCTGGTCCAGCATTTTTGCAGAAAACAACTCTGCTGAGTTCAAACAATACTTGAACGACAACACCAAAGAAGGCTGGAACACCATCGTTGTTCCCCTGCCCACCACCGAACAATGGGCTACCAAAAACGTTCAAAACATCTGGTTCGCCGGTGACCGCGACGATTCCTTCATTTTGAGCAAAAATGATGCTATCATGGGCTTCGACAACTTCCGCATCATGGACGAAAAGGGTTATCAAGCTTTCTTGAATCCTGAAGAACCTGAAGAACCCGAAGTTCCCGAAGAACCCGATGGTTCTGCTCCCGTAGTTGACGGTGAAAAAGACGAATTCTACACCGATGCTAAATCTATGACCGTTACCAGCGCTTTTGCAGGTGTTGGTGCCGGTGCTACCGAAAACACCACCCAAGCTACCATCAAAACCTACTACACTTGGGACGATGCTTACAACTACGTTTACATGGAAATCAGCGAACCCGGTTATGCTAATACCACCCAAAACATGGACGTTGTATACTATGTAAACCAACCCAACGTAGCCGGCTATTTCTTCCAAAATGCCGGTGGTGGTTACATTCAATGGAACATCGCTCAAGGCGTAGACAGTGCGACCTCTGCCGGTTCTACCCTTATGCCTGCTGAAAAAGCCGGTTATATTGACGGTGCTACCGGTCAAACTCGTCGCTACGAGTTCAAATTTGACCGTGATCCCGCTTCTCCCGGTTTCTTTGTAAGCCCCGTTGTTTACGGTTCCGCTTCTTACGTGGTTGGCTATCATGCTTTCTACAGCACCAATGGTCACTTCGTAAAGTATGAAGATGAATCCACTTGGGCTTATACCGACGTAAAACCCGAAGAACCCGAAGTTCCCGAAAAAGTTATTCTGGATGAATCCCTGTTTAATCTGGATGCTGTGAAAGGCCTCACCGGTACTCGTGCCGGCATTACTGTTGCCGACAACAAAAACTTCACCGAAGGCAACGGCAGCCACTACATCACTTTGGGTGACAGCAACGTTGCTAACTTTGAAATTATTCCGTACGGTACCAACGAAAGTGGCAGCAATGACGTTACCAACACCCGTGACATCAGCAAATTCATCAACGAAGATGGTGAATTCTACATCACCTTCGATATGTATGTAAGCGATCCTTCTATCGTTACCAAACAACGCTTTATGTTTGGTATGGGTTGCTATATTGACGGCAAATACACCAAAATCGAAGCCGGCTGCATGGCTTTGAATGCCAACACCCAAGACGGTAAAAATGCTACTTGGGCTGACTTTGGTTTGACCGATGGCGTAAAAGCCGGTTGGAACAAATTGGCTATTAAGATGGATTGCAGCGACGACAGCAAATATCTGGAAGGCGCTGACCCCACTCGTTGGGATGCCACCAAATTCCGCTTTATCCGCTTTATGGCTGACGGTTTCACCGCCAATGCCGCAAACCAAATCCGTTTTGACGACGTTCGCATTATGACCGTTGACGCTTATGAAGCCAACTTTGCTGCTCGCAACGCCGCCAAAGACGTGGTTATTGCTATCAATGGCTTGTCCAAAGATGCTACCGCTACCGATGAAGCAGTTGTAGCTATCAAAGAAGCCTACGCCGCTTTGAGCGACGAACAAAAAGCCATGGTTTCCAATTACAGCGTAATTGAAAACATGGAAACTGCCGTAGAACCCTTGGATATGCAACTCCATGCTATGGATAAGATCGACATGCAAATCATTGCTGCCGGTAACACTGCTACCAATGGTGTTCAAGGTAAAATCGTTACCAACAACTACGTTGAAGGTAAAGGTGCACACTTCTCTAACTGGGCCGGTAAAGAAATTGGCGCTGTTGAAAAAATGTACCTGAGCTTGACCAACCTGCCCAACGTTGACTTCTCGGTTGCTGATTATCTGGCCTTTGATATTTTCGTTAACGACGTTACTCCCAAGTGGACCAACGGCGCAAACGATATCAACCTGCAATTGGGCTCTGCTGCTGATTGGGGCTCCAGCGACTTGTTCACTTATGGTAATGCAAACTTTGCTCAATATGTGAACGATTTGAAACTTGGCGAATGGAACCACGTTGTAATTCCGTTGGATACCAACGCCAAAAACGTTAAGAACTTGAAACTGTATTGGGAAAATGCCGTTACCATTACCGGCGAAAATCCCTACGTTCTGTTCGACGACTTCCGTCTGCTTAACGAAGCCGCTTTGGCAATCGATACCGAACGTACCGCCGCTAAAGCTGTTATCGCTCAAATCGCTACTTTGGATGCCGCTAATGATGCTGCTATCGCCGCCGCTGACGAAGCATACAAAGCTTTGACCGAAGCACAACAAGCTTATGTAACCAACTACAGCGTTATCGCTGACATTTTGGCTACCAAAGCCGCCGCTAAAGACGTGGTTGACGCTATCAACGGACTGAAAGGCAATGTCTTCATGTTCAATGATTGCAACAACAACAATGACGAAGGCGGTACCGAAATCATTGCTAACTACAACTCCGGTGCTTTGGATAAAGAAATCACCGCCGAAGGTTATGCCAAGTTCAGCTTGAAAGCCGCCGGCGCTCCCGACTTCCCCATGACCTTCCGCAACGGTACCGGTGTGGTTGCTGCTGATTACAGCGAATTGGTATTCGATATCTTCGTTTCCGAAGGTATGGAAATTGTTACCGGTTCTTGGGGTAACACCCACTATCAAACCGGTTTCGGTGGCATCGACGAAAACAAGGTTGACTCCATCGGTTTGGCTCCTGCTTTTGAAAAATTGGTACCCGGTCAATGGAACACCGTTCGTCTGACCGCTTCTACCAAAACCGATCTGATCAAACAAATCACCCTGCGTCCCTTCAAAATCTTCAAAGGCGATGCCGGTGATTATGTATTGATCGATAACATTCGTTTCGAATCTGTAAACGAAATCACCTATGCTGACAAAGCCGCCGTTGCTGCTGTAAAAGAAGCTTACGATGCTTTGTCCGACGCCGGTAAAGCTCTGGTAACCAACGTTGCCGATTTGGACGAATTGGTTGCCTACATGACCGCTCAAGAAACTGCCGCCGCAGACGTGATCAATGCGATCAACGCTTTGCCCGCAGTAGAAGAATTGACCATTGACGATCAAGCCGCTTTGAACGCTGCCGACGCTGCTTTGAATGCTCTGGAAGCTGACACCAAAGCCGCTTTGGTTGCCGCTGAATTGATCGAAAAAGTTGACGCTTTGAAAGCTCAAATGCAAGTATTGATCGAATCCACCGATGTTGGCGCTCTGTGCAAACCCGTTGCTGATGCGATCGATGCTTTGCCCGCAGTGGATGCTGTTCGTGCTTCTGACGAAGCCGCTATCAATTCCGCTCTGGAATTGTACAACGCTTTGAGCGACGAAGCCAAGACCTACATGGCCGAAAACTATGCCGCTCAAGTGGAAAAATTGAATGCTGTAGTTGCTGAATTGGCCAACGAAAAACAATTCGAAGTCGATGCTCAAGCTATTATTGAAGCAATCGCCGCTTTGCCCGAAACCGTTAAGGTTGCTGACGAAGAAGCTGTAAATGCCGCCAAAGCCGCATTTGACGCTGCTTCTGCCGACGTTCAATACTACGTAACCAATAAAGCTGTTTTGGATGCCGCTGTTGCTGCTTTGGCTACTGACAAAGCTGACAAAGCCGCTGCTGATGCTTTGAACGAAAAACTTGCCTTCTTGCTGGAAATCGACAAGGTTTTGGAAGAAGACGTTGAATGGATCCAAGGCATGTATGCTGAATACGTTGCTTTGAATGCCAACGCAAAAGCCTACATTCCCGAAGAAAGCGTAAAAGCTTTGGAAGAAGCTTACGATGCTTCCAGAATGTTTGGCCCCATCGATGTACAATTCCGTGCATTCGAAAAATTCGGTGCCGACGCCGCTAAAGACGGTACTGCCGGTCGCGAAGCTTCTAAATTCGGCAAAGATACCAAGCAACCCATTGAAGGTAAGTCTAGCTTGGCTATTAGCTGGGATAAAGCTACCACCAACAACGAATTCCACATGTTCATTTACCACTACAACCAAGGTCAAGTTGGCGACGGTCCCCAATGGGCAACCGATACCTTCGCCGGTGAAGGTTCTTGGGAAGTTCCCTGCCCCAGCGCTTCTAAGGGTACCTTGAGTCTGGTATTTGACATGTACGTTTCTAACGCTGCTGCACTGCGCAACGCTTCCGGCGACTGCGGCTTTGGCTTCGACGCTGAAACTCCCAACGCTTGGGGTGGCGGTGGCCAAGGTGGCGGCGCCAACAAAGCTGTTTTGATGGCTGCTTTCGATGCCGCTAACGGTGGCGCAGGCCTGAAAGACGGTTGGAACCAAGTAATTCTGCCCTTGGGCATGAACAAAAACTATGCAGGCAAAGTTTTGACTGTATACGATATGCGCTTCTACTTCATTGGCGTGAACATCACCGACGGTTTCACCGTAAAATTGGATGATATCCGCTTCATGAACCAAGAAGCTATCGAAACCATTCTGCCCGGTCGCACCGCTGCCAAACAAGTAACCATGGCTATCTATGACCTGGCTGAAGATTACACCTATGAAGAAGGCGTAAAAATTGCCGCTGCATACAATGCTTTGGCTGACGAAAACAAAGAATTGGTAATCGGCTTCGAAGCTTTTGTTGCTGATTTCATGACCAAATTCGAAGCTCAAATCCAAGCTGACATTGCCGCTGCTGCAGAAGTTGACGAAAAAATCGCCGCTTTGACCAGCGCTGTAACCATGTTCAACGATTGCGACACCATGGTTCACGAAAGCGGTCTGGAACTGTTCGCCAACCTGAACTCCGGTGGTGACAACAAGTCTCTCGCCGAAGGTCAAGGTGTTGACGGTGGTAACGCCGCTAAGTTCACCAAGAAAGCCGCCGGTGCTTCTGAATTCAACGAAGTATTCCGTGTAGCTGAACCCATCGACTTTACCGGTGCCGAAACCCTCGAATTTGACCTGTTCATTTCCGAAGGTATGACCATCACTCCCGGTTGGTCTCCCGTATACCTGCAATCCGGTCACTACAACGATAACGATAGTGACAAGATTGCCAGCATCGACATGAAAGACATGATGGGCGACTGGAAAGTCGGCGAATGGAACCACGTGGTAATCTCCTTGGATTCTGTTCCCGATATGGTGAGAACCAAATTGGCTCAAATCTGTATCCGCTTGTACAACACCCTCTCCGGTGAAGCAGGCGAATATATCATGATCGACAACATCGTTATGGCCGGCGAAAAAGCCATCACCTTGGAAGACAAAGCCAATGTAGAAGCTGCTCGCGCCGCTTACGACGCTTTGACCGATGCTCAAAAATCCTACGTTGCTAACGTAGCTGCTTTGGAAGCTGCTGAAGCTACCATTGCTGAATTGGAAAAAGCCGCTCAAGAAGCCGCCGATAAAGAAGCCGCCGCTGCTGTGGACGCTATTATCGCCGAACTGCCCGCAGAAATTGCTTTGGAAAACAAAGCTGCTGTGGAAGCTGCTCGTACCGCTTATGATGCTTTGACCGATGCTCAAAAAGCTTTCGTTGAAGGTTTGGCTACTTTGGAAGCCGCCGAAGGTGTTATCGCCGCTTTGGAAAAAGCCGCTGCTGACAAAGCCGCCGCAGAAGCTGTGGACGCTTTGATCGAAGCCTTCCCCGAAACCGTAACTCCTGCCGATGCAGAAGCTGTAAACGCTGCGAAAGCCGCTTACGATGCCTTGACCGAAGAACAAAAAGCTTTGGTTAAAGCTGAAAACGTAACCGCTTTGGAAGCTGCTCTCGAAGCCATTGTTGCTCCTCAATACAAATTGGGTGACGTTGATGGTGACGATGCAATCGGCGCTGCTGACGCTCTGGAAGTTTTGAAATCCATTGTTGGTAAAGTCACCTTGACCGAAACTCAAATTTTGGCCGCTGACGTTAACAAAGATGGCAACGTAAATGCCGAAGACGCCCTTGAAATCCTCAAGGAAGTTGTTGGCAAAGACAACTGCTTCTAAGCAAATCTTAAACTTGTAAAAGTTTAACCTAAATAAGGGCGGTACCCACAAGGTGCCGCCCTTTTCATAAGGGTATACTTGGGTGTCTTTTGGTGAAAAGACATCCAAATATGTTTTTATAATCAATTGAACAAAAAGGATGATGAATCATGATTTACCATAGCAAACAAATGGAAGAATCGGCTTTGCTTGCCACCGCCGCCGCCATGTGTGCTGCCGCTCGTACTGCCCCCAAAGGCAAAGGCATTGATACCATTGAAACCTTGGTGCTGACAGGGGAAGAAAAGGATGCCTTGGCAGACAAAATGGACGAAATCGCTCGCCGTGAATTTGGTGGCGACCCGAACTGTTGGTATTTTCGTGATGCAAGCAACCTGCGTACCGCCGATGCGGTGGTGCTCATTGGGGTGCGACCTTCTCACCGTAAAATCCCCTTCTGTTCTTTTTGTGGTTTCGAAAATTGCGATGCTTGTCAAAATGCAGGGGGCAACTGCTTTTTCGCAGGCATTGACTTGGGTATTGCCATTGGCTCGGCAGTCGCCGTTGCCGCCGATGCAAGGGTAGACAACCGCATTATGTTCTCCATTGGCAAAGCCGCCGCCGAAATGGGTTACGTAGAAGGGGACGTTTTGTGGAACGGAATCCCCTTGTCTATTAGCGGCAAAAGCCCATTCTTTGACCGAAAGTAAGAGGTACACCCCATGAAACAACGTGTTGAACAATTTATTGAGGCTTTAACCGAAGCCGATTGTGGGGTAGAGGGGGTTTGCTTGTACCAAAAGGGCGAAATCACCTTGAATCACCGCTTTGTTCCGCCGCAAGAACGGATGATTTATTCCCACACCAAAAGCTTTGTGTCTACCGCCGCAGGCATGGCGGTGGACGAAGGCAAACTCCAACTTGACACCCGTTTGATGGATTTGTTTCCTGAATATGCCTCGGTGGTGACCGATGAACGAGTATACCAAATCACCCTGCGGGATCTGCTGACCATGAGCTCGGGGTTTGGCGGCTCGTTTTTAATGCACGAGGGCCGCCGAAGGGGAGAAGGCTTTCCCGATTACCTTGCCTATATGTTGGCGAAACCTGTTGTGCATACCCCCGGTGAACGTTTTGTATATTCCAACGCCGACACCCATTTGGTGGGGTGCATGGTACAGCGGGCGGTGGGCGAACCTTTAATCGCCTATTTGTACCGCAAACTGTTTGCCCCCATGGGCATTGGCTACCCTGCATGGGAATGTGACCCAAACGGTACGGGTTTCGGGGGAAGCGGGTTGTATCTTACTTTAGAAAACATGGCCAAATTGGGCGTTTTGTATTTGCAAGACGGCATTTGGCAGGGTCAGCGTTTGCTTTCTCACGATTGGGTGACCATGGCAGGCACCAAACAGATTGCCACGGGTGCAGACAGTCTGTGGGGCGGTGGTTACGGATTTCAGTTCTGGACCATAGGACAGCAAGAGGGTGCTTTTCGTGCCGACGGGGCATACGGTCAGTTTTCGCTGATTTTGCCAAAAAGCAACTGCGTGGTGGGCATTCAGTCCAGCGAGCAAAGCAACTCAGGCAAAATCGCTTCGCTGATTGTAGAATATTTGGTATAAAAAACTCCGATGAACAAATCGTTCATCGGAGTTTTGCTTTTATTTGGTTTGGTTAAACAGCCAAAGAATGTTGTTTAGGTTGGCATAGACGGGAGTCCATGCGCCGTGTCCCCCTTGTGGGAATTCGGTGTAAAGGGTTTGATGATTTGCATTCTTTTGAATGGCCTCAACAATGGCTCGGCTTGCCTTGGGCGGTACAATGTTGTCATCGGCACAATGGCAGGTGCGAATGGGCAACCCTGCCAACACTTCGGCTTTGTCTAACGGACCGCCGCCGCAAACGGGAATCCCTGCGGCAAATAGGTCGGAATGCTCGGCAAGCATACGCCAAGTGGCAAATCCCCCCATAGAGAGCCCCGTAATGTAAATGCGGTTGCGATCAATGGGTAAGGTGGCAAGCAGGTGTTCAATCAGTTGTTCCACCGCTTCAAAAGCAGGGGAGAGAGGGGCACTCTCGCTTTGGTAACTGCCTTTGTCCCAGCTGTATTCCACCCAACGCATGGTTTCGGGACATTGGGGCATAACAGTAACAGCTTGCAAAGCGGGACTGTTTTCATGATTGAATATGGGCAAAAAATAGCCGATTTGCGCTTGGTTGTCGGTGCCCCGTTCCCCTGCGCCGTGCATACAGATCAGCAATGGGAACGTCCCTTCTCCTTGGGGTATGCGAATGCGGTAGGGAAGCGGAAATCCGTTTGAATCGGTGTAAATTTTTGGTTCGAAATCTTGATGGGTAATCATGATACAACACTCCTTGTAGACTCAGTTTATCATACCCTACGGTTGGTTGCAAGGCATTTGACAAAAAAAGCAAACGATGTTATACTAAAAAAGTTAAGAAAGGTGGAAAAAGGTATGTCAAAACCCGATATTATTGTTAGTGAACCAAAACCGCAAGCCAAAGGATTTGCCAAAGCGTTTGTAAGTTGGTTGGTCTATTTTTTGATTTTGGGTGCGGTATATTGGTTTTGGTTGCCGCCGATCCATTGGCAAAGCAGTGAATTTTGGCTGTTTATTGTGATTGCTTTGATCCTGCGACTGCTTATGGTTGGTTTTTCGGAGCTCCGTCAGGTGTTTCAGGTGGAGAATTTAAAAAACGGTGAGGTCAAGGAAAATATGAAAAAAACCTCGCTTCTTGTGAAGGTGTTGGGAATCGGTGCGGCATTGATCGTGGTGTTTATGCTGATCAGCGCGGTGCTTGGGTTTGAGATTTTTAACGCAACCGGTTATGCGGGGCTTATGACCACTGAAGACGGTGATTTCAGCATCGACGTGGCAGAGATCCCCATGTCCAGCATTCCGGTGGTGGATTTAGATACGGCTCAGCGACTGGGTTCTCGTGAACTGGGGGCTATGAGCGATTTGGTTTCTCAGTTTGAAGTAGATGAAACCTTTTATACCCAAATCAATTACAAGGGTTCACCGTATCGGGTGACACCGCTTCGTTACGGAGATATGTTTAAGTGGTTTGGAAATCAGGCCGAGGGTATTCCCGCGTATATTACAGTCAACATGGTGACCCAAGAAACCGAGTTGGTGCGGTTAAAGCAAGGAATCAAATATTCCGAAAGCGAATATTTTATGCGGGATTTAAAACGGCATTTGCGATTCCAATATCCCACCAAAATTTTTGACAACATTTCATTTGAATTGGACGACAACGGCGTACCTTATTGGGTAGCCTCTACCGTAGGGTACCGCATAGGTGTATGGGACGGTCGTGATATTAACGGTGCGATATTGTGCAATGCCGTTACCGGAGAATGCAACTATTACGAATTAAATCAAGTACCCACGTGGGTGGATCAGGTGTATTCTTCTGACATTTTGCTGGAACAACTGATCTATAACGGGGAATATCAATCGGGATATTGGAACTCCATTTTTGGACAAAAAGGGGTTTTGCAACCCACCGACGGGCATAATTACATTGCTATGAACGACGACGTGTATTTGTATACCGGCATGACCTCGGCGGCAGGGGACGAGTCAAACGTTGGATTTGTGCTTGTGAATTTGCGTACCAAGCAAACCAAATACTATATCTGTCCCGGTGCGGAAGAATACTCTGCCATGGAATCTGCCGAGGGTATGGTACAAGACTTGGGGTATTCCGCTACCTTCCCCTTGCTGTTAAACGTAGCCGATCGCCCAACCTATTTTGTAGCGCTGAAAGACTCGGCAGGACTAGTGAAAAAATATGCCTATATCGACATGCAACAATATCAGGTGGTGGGCATAGGCAATACCATTGCCGAAGCACGAGAGACCTATACCCAAAAACTGAAAACCGAAGCCAACGTAGAGATCGAATCAAAGCCACCCACATCCGAAGCGACCACACGGCAGGTGTCGGGTGTGATACAAGCGATTTCGTCTGCGGTGGTAGAGGGGAACACCTGCTACTATATTTTGCTGGAACAGGATCAAACGGTATACATTGCCAACGTTTCTGTTAGTGAACAGTTGCCCTTTGCCAAGGCAGGACTTGCGGTTACCTTGACCGTGCCGATTGAAGCAAAGGACAGTCCTGTTACGGTTACAGGCTATGAAGTGACACCACAAAATACGCAACTGCCAAGCGAACAACCGCCACTGTAAAAATGATAAAAAGCCATGAACAGCGTACGCCGTTCAGGGCTTTTTTTTTATATGGGGTCATACACCCAT
>JAZRFL010000179.1:0-5636 GCA_045661365.1 Acutalibacteraceae bacterium
ACTATCACCGTTCCCGAATGCACCATGACCAAAAACCTTTATGTATTCACCGGTTGGAACACCAACGCTGACGGCTCCGGTAACGCTTATGCTGCCGGCGACGTTTTGAAAACCGACGTATCCGTTACCTTGTTCGCCCAATGGATCAAAGAAGGCGTTGAAGTAACCGAATTGCGCATTTCTTACAATGCCAACGGCGGTGAAGGTGTTACCGAAGACACCGACACTTATCTGCCCGGTTTTGAAGCCATGACCCAATTCTGCGGCTTCACCCGTGAAGGCTACACCTTCTATCAATGGAACACCAAAGCCGACAACACCGGCGACGTATACGGTGAATTTGTTCCCGTAATGTTCGGTGAAACCGACATCGTTTTGTATGCTATCTGGTACAACAACGCTACCGGTCAATTGGATGTTCCCGGCAACAGCACCAACGTTCCCGTTGATCCCAAACCCGGTGAAACCGAAGACGAAGACGAAACCGAAGACGTAATCGTTGACGAATCGGTTGAATCCGATACCGAAATCCCCGAAACCGGTGATGCTTCCACCACCGCTATCGCTTTGGCTACCGGTATTGTAGCTTTGGGCGCTTTGGTTGTTTTGAAGAAAAAACAATAATCTCGTCCATTCCCTTTTAATTGAATAGGTCAAAGCCACCGTAGATATCTTTGGGATAATTGCGGTGGCTTTTTACTTAACCAAACGATTTTTCTGTCCACGCGCGAGGTGACTGCTTCATGTACAAAAAAAGTCTTTCATTTTTATTGGCGTTGATCATGCTGTGTTCAACGCTCCCCTCAACCCTTGCTTCCTCGGAATCCCCTGCCGAAAAGGCGTCTTTGCCTGCTTTGCGCATGAGTTTTTGTGATTCTCCTTTGAGTTTTGTCAATGGGGCTTACCCCTCCATGTCTGTTGAGGCAGACGGGAAAAATTACACCGAAGCTCCCGCTTCGCTGCACGTAAGCGGCACCGGATCCTCCATGGTACTGTACACCTCCTTTGCTCCTATAAACATTACCCCTTACACCTATTTGGAATTTGATTTTTATACCACCACCCTCGATGCCCTCAAAAGCGGCGCAGGACAAATCGAATTGTCTTCTTCCGGCAGTTGTGACGTGGCCGAAACTGCCTCCGGTCCCGCCCACGTGTTTAACCAATTAACCAAAGAGGGCTGGAATCACATTAAACTACCTCTCAACACCTTTGCCAAAAATTCCAGCGATCCCGATCAGGTGTTTAACCCCAGGGCGGTCAACTATTTTCGCTTTTATCTGGTCAATCTGACAGGGGCCTATTCCTATCACATTGACAACATGTACTTTTCGGTCGGCAACAGCATTGCGCCGGACGACACCCCTACAACCACCGATTTTGTTACCGCCGCTCCCCTAAAAAACAACGGGTATACTTACGGCGATATAAATGGTGACAACAAGGTTGGCAGTGACGATGCGTTACTTGCTCTGCAGTACGTGGTGAACAAAACTGCCCTGAAAAACAAACAGCTTGCCATGGCCGACGTAAACAGCGATGCCAACATCGGTGCCAACGACGCCCTGGATATTTTGAAAAAGATCGTGGGCAAGATCACCGATTTTACCACAGAAACCAAAGAAACGTTGCCCGCTCGGGTAGAAGTAGGCATTCATGGATCTCATTTGGTACATACACAGTACCCCACCGACACCCGTGTTGTTGCCGAAACCGATGTAATCTATTGGGGTGCCAAGGGAGATGGGGTGACCGATGACACCATCGCTTTTCAAAAAGCCTTGGACTACGTAGCCGCCAAAGAAGGCGGTACCGTATTCGTACCGGCAGGCACTTTTGCCATTCGGGGCAACTTGACCATTCCCAATGGAGTCACCTTGCAAGGGGACGCGCCAAAGGTCGATGCCAACAAGCCGGTAGAAGGTACCCTGCTTCTCGCTTACGCAGGACGGGGAGAGGAAAACGGCAAACCCTTTATTTCCATGGATTCAGCTTCCGCCCTTGCCAACTGTTCCATTTATTATCCCGAACAAACCATGGGGAATATTACTCCGTACCCCTTTACCATTCGTCAAAGAGGACACTACGGAATCGCGCTTTCCAACGTACGATTGGTTAATCCTTATCAAGGAATTGGCATGTTCTACACCAACTCACTGCAAAACATTCGGGGCGTGGTGGGTACCCCTTTGAAGATGGGCTTGATTTTAGACGGCAACGTGGATATCTGTCGGGTAGAAAACGTGAATTTCACCCCCGATTGCTGGATAAACAGCGGCCTTGGCGACACCGCCGATGCCCAAATCATGCAAAACTACCTTTATGAAAACGCCACCGCTTTTAAGTTCGAGCACGTGGACTGGACCTATGTCACCGATATTGCCGCCAAAGGGTATCACGTGGCGCTGGGCAACTCCAAACCCACCACAAGAGAGTCGGAAAGTTCCCCCAACGGACACGTATACAACGTGAATTTTGAAGATTGCTACATCGGCTATCACGCACAGTACGTCAACCCCATCGGCATGCTCATTACTGAGGGCAAAATTGAAGCCGAATTCCCCGTGCTTACCGAAACAGAATTTGTTACAAGTTTTTCGCTGAATCATTTGGATTTGATTACTACGGGAGATACTTGCATTACCAATCGGGGTCCGGGCATTGTTATGGTAGAAAACTGTACCTTGCAGGCAAATGGCGGCAAAGGCATTTATATGGCGAACGGTACATTGACCGCCACCTTGGTGGATTTTAAAAATTGTCAATCCCACGTGATTTGCGAAAAGCCCGCCACTGCCACGGTCACCAACTGCATGACCGACAACACGTTGGTTTGGGAGGGTGAGGTATCCCCCATTTGGGACGAAACCTTGCAGGTGGCCGACTACAGCGAAGTAAAAAATTACGATTATAATCAAGAAGCGGTCACCTTTACGGCAGGAGACAATTTTGCCGATATCACCAAAGCACCTTATAACGCCGACACCACCAACACCCATGACGTGAGCGATGTGGTGCAACAAGCTCTGAATGACGTGGCTGCCGCAGGGGGCGGTGTGGTTTACATTCCCAGCGGTCGCTATCGGTTAGATTCCGCCGTAACCGTCCCCGCAGGGGTGGAACTGAAAGGTTCTTGCACCTTCCCGCAACATTCCCACGCTTACTCCACCACCTTTTATACCACCTACGGATTAGACCAAGACGATACCGTGCAAGCGCTCATCACCCTGAATCCCACCGCAGGCATGAACGGATTTAAAGTGTATTATGATGAGCAACCGGGTGGCACCAACGACTGCCAAATGTACGCCTTTACCGCACGGGGTACCGGATTTAACAACTATATTTTAAACGTGAACTTTATTAACTCCTTTTACCAAACCGACTTTGCCGCCAATCGGTGCGACGGTCACTATGTGAACGGTGTCACGGGCTATCCGTTGGAACAAGGCATTGTGGTAGGGGGCGGCAGTAAGCACGGCATTGTGCGGGATTGCCAGTTTAACATCCACTATTTTGGTGACAACCCCATTTACAAAACCATGAATGTAGACGGTGACAGTTCTCGTCAATACGGCACCGACCACAGCGAGGCCTTTGTAGTAAAAAACACCACCCATCAAATTATGTACCACAACTTTGTGTTGGGGGTGCATTCGGGCATTGCCATTGACGAAGGTGCTGACGTGTTTGTGTTGGCTCACGGCACCGACGGGGGCGACCGCTCCATGACCGTGCGGGGTACTCCTTCGGGCAAAATCACCATGGTCAACTCCCAACTTGTGGTGGTGGGGCCGGGTAAAACCAAGGCCTATATCAATATAGAAGAATCCTTTACCGGTCGGGTAGACATGACCCAAACCAATCTGTGGGGACAACCCACTCGTTGCTCAATTTTGGTGGGCGGCGGTACGCTGGTTCTTTCCGAGGGCACCAACGTGCGTAGCGGTAACAACGGTGTGCAGGTTTGGAATAACGCCAACTTCTTTATGGATACGGTATATCATATGCGAAACGATTTAAACTATGATCTACATTTAGACGGTGCAAATCAGGTGGTCACCTTTGGCAATGTATATTCTTCCGGCGGTCTAATGTATGACCCCAACGGTGAATACGACGGTGTCGAAGCGCTAGCCAAATAATAGTTACAAAACTGTAACCCCAGGTTACAACATTGTAACTTTACAAAGCCTCCTTTTTCTGTTTATACTGAAAGCAGAAAAAGGAGGCTTTCTTTATGAAAAGCAAAAAATTCTACCTTGTTATCACGATGTGTATCCTCTCCTTGCTTTGCTCGGCAGGTTGCAGTAAAAGTTCTCAAAACAGCCCGGCAACCTCCTCTGTCCCCGCAACGCCCCCGCCTGTTTCCGTCCCGCAAACCGCTCCTTACACCGAGCAGGAAACGGCACAAGGCACAGTGGTCACCACGCCTTATTTTACCGTTACGCTTCCCGCCGTTTGGAAAAACAATTACACCATTCGTTATACCACGCAAAACGGTAACCACTATTACAGACTGGTGGATGCAACCGTTGGAGAAGAATATGGCGGACATATTTTCACATTTGCCTTGTACCAAGACCATTTATCCGGTGCCGAGACCTGTGCATACAACGGAACTTATTTGGGGGTTTTGCAATCCGACGTTGCCTATATGGTGGTGGTAGAATCCCCCACCGATCTGCCGGTGCCGGAAGAACGCGCACCGATCTATATGCAGCTGCAAGAAACAAAGCAACAGGTTCTGGCTTCTTTTACCGCTGCAAACAACGCCGTCTTTACGCCCAATGGTGCCGACAACTATCGTGAGCGAGCTGCCATGCTGCAAACCGACACCACGGGAAAAGAACTAGCCGAACGTTTCACCGCCGACCTGGGCATTCCTTTAACCTATGTGGGATTCTGTGCCGACACGTTGGTAACCGAAGAAAACGGCACAACTGTTTCCCGATACGATTATTCCCACCACTTATACGAAGATGACCAAGGAAACGCCTATGTGATTCCTTTGTGCTACACCTCCACCACGGTTGATGCCATAGAACCCAACGTTTATCAAGTAACCGCATATCCTCATATTACCAATGTTTGGAACCTTTATTTCACCGGATTCACCCAAACTTACCTTGATCTTTTACAATCGCTTGAAACCGACAGCGGCACCTACTGTCTAAAAGATCTCAACGGTGAAGGGGTTCCCGAGTTATTAATAAAGGAAAACACCACCTTGTCGGTTTATCATGTGCGTCCGTATTCGGTTTCTTTGATCGACCAATTTGACAGCATAACCGCCACAATGACCTATCATTATTGGTGCGGCACAGACTTTCCCGGAATCGTCACCGTCAACGTAGGGGGAGGCCAAACCCATTACGGCTACCTTTCCTTAAACGGCAACGTTCTGCAACACCAAGCGGTGGCGTTCAAAGACTCCCCCGATCCCCAAACCGAACTTGCCATAACCCCCATAATTGATGACCAAAGCTTGATAAATGCTGTTACAGCAGTTGTACCAGAATTGATGTTTGAACCTATCAATAATCTGTAAAAAATCCTTGCGATGCACAGTACAAGTGAATCATTTCCTCCTTATTGCCTTTGCAGGAATCTTTTTTCCTGCAAAGGTTCTTTTT
>JAZRFL010000180.1:0-18599 GCA_045661365.1 Acutalibacteraceae bacterium
TTCAGGGCTTTTTGCATATATGGGATCATACACCGATCTCTAAAATTTCAAAAGTTCCGTTTAAGGAGAAATCGCCCATGTCGGCGGGTAGGAAAACACAGTCGTAAAGCCCCAGTTCCATGCTACCTTCTTGATAGGTGAGGGTGGCAGAGCCTTCTACTACCAGCAAAGCTTTAAAGGATTGGTCGGTGACGGTGCTTTGACAAGAATTTTGCAGACGCTTGACCCAAAAATAATCACAGTCGGCCAGCATATTTGGGTCGTCGTTTTCATAAATGGGGGCGGGGATCAGATCGGTCACGTCCAATGCCTTGTCAATATGCAAGGCACGGGGTTTGCCGTCGGCACCCAACCGACCGTAGTCGTATACCCGATAGGTGGTGTTGGAGTTTTGTTGAATTTCGGCGATCAACATCCCCTCGCCAATGGCGTGGATCGTACCGGCGGGAATGAAGAACACGTCTCCTTTGTTTACGGGGACAGCTTGCAGTACATCGGTCAGGGTGTTGTTTTGGATTCGCTGAGCAAATTCTTCTTTGGAAATTTCAGATTGAAAACCGTAATACAGGGTAGCGCCGGGTTGGCAGTCCAGCACGTACCACATTTCGGTTTTACCAAAACTGTTTTCGTGCTTCATGGCATACTCGTCGTCGGGGTGTACTTGCACCGACAGGGATTTTTCCGCATCGATCAGTTTGATCAAAATGGGGAAAAATGGGAATGATGCCCCTTTTGTGCCCACAATTTCGGGGTTTTGAGCGACAAAATCTGCCAAAGTGGCGGTGTTGTCCCACAAAGTGGAATTTCCGTCCTTGTGGCAAGACAGTACCCATGCTTCGGCGATGGGCGTCATGGTGCATTTGGGATACACCGATTTTAAGTTGGTGCCGCCCCATAAGTAATCTTGAAAAGCGGGGTATAATTTGACGGGTTGTTTCATGAAAGTCACCTTTTTCAAAAAAATTCATTTTTTCTCATTATATAGCAATCGCATAAAAAAATCAATGGTGAATAAATGATTTGGCATGATCCATACTATATTTGCAAAGGAGAGATGATCATGAAAAAGCAAACAGTCGGTTTTATGAAAGGAATCGGCACCGGTGTTGCCATGGGCGTAGTGGCAAGTGTGGCAGGTAAAATGGTGTACGACAGTAATAAAAAGTCCATTAAAAAGACAGCCAAAAAGGCGGTTAAAGCCATGGGTGGCATGGTGGACAGCGTACAAAATATGATGAAATAACGCCGCACGAGGCACCAAGGCTGTTTTGAAGCAAACAAAAAAGGCATTTGGCAAAACCAAACACTTTTTTGTAGGCCTAAAGACAGCCTGTTTTTTATTTTACCCGACTCATTAGTTGTGTGCGGATCGTGTCGGCTTCATCGGCTTCAAATACGGTAAACCGCAGGGTATATGCTACCGTTTCAAAGGGCTTAATGAAGTGTAATCTACCGTCGCGACGCATTTTGTCCCGACCTTCTACATGGCAGTTGGAGGGTTCCAGACCCAGTACATAATCCCGCACGCCGCACATTTTCCACTCGGTAAAGGAATCCAGTGTGTCGGCAGAATATTCCATTTTTAAACCGACGCCGATCTTGGGGTTAAATACCGCCACGGCTTTTTCACCGTCCACTTCGGCAATATCATGATAATAACATTGTTCGGCAAACCCGGCAACAGGTTCGGGAATTACGTTCCATTCGTTGATTCCTTCCTGAGCTCTGGGGTCGCGGGCTTTGGTGGAGCGGGCAGGCACCATCATTTCCAAACAAGAGTCTAACAAAGGATACCCCATGTTCACGTGATACAACAGCATAAGAGGTTGGGTTTCGCCGCCCAGATTGGTAACGGTGTCGTGGAAGGTGATGGTGTTGCCTTGCAACGTCACGTCACGGTGCAGTTCCAGTTTTTCGTTGAAAATAATAGCTTCGTTCATGGTGCCGCTGACCGTGATTTTACCTTCGTCGTTGGTATAGTCGGCTTTATACGCCAAATTTTCGCAGGGCGTGTTGCTAATGCGACCGTGGGTCACACAATCTTCTCCTTCATCTACGCTGGGTGCGCCTGCGTTTTTCAGTCCGCAGGTGGTCATAAAGCCGGCGGTAAAGGAACGCAGAAAATCCTCTTTGTCATAGTGTTCGGGGGCAACGTATCCGCAAGGGGAAAAGAAGCCAAGGTTGTACCCTTTAAATTCCACACGAGCAGGGTCTAAACAACGGTCGGGCAATAAAGTAACTTGCAGCCCATTGCCGTTGTTGAGCTGCAACAGGCGCATGCCGTCGCCTTTGCCGCCAACCAGACGGGATTCTTCTACCCGATATAATTGGGTGGGATGCCCCACCTTTGAAAAATTGCTGTTCATAAGGAAAAACCTCCTGATTGATGTTGTTTTTATTATAACGGCATGGAGACGGTTTGTCAAAACAATTCTTGTTTGGCACTTGAAAAACCAAAAAGGATATGCTACTATGACCGAAAAGGAGGCGTTTGCATGAAATTCAAGACCATTTTGGCAAGCGAAATCGCTCGGCTTGACAGCGATGTAATCGTTGGGGGCGGCACCGATGATACTGCCGCTTTGCAACAAGTGTTGGATTTGGCAAAAGATCGATCCTGCGGCGTGCATTTGATCATGGACGGCGCCGCATTGGTGCGTGGCTTAAGGGTTTATTCCAATACCATCATTGAGTGTCGGTCGGCGGCTTGCGGATTTTACCTGGCCGACCATTCCGATTGTCCGGTAATGCAAAACGGAAACCTGCGAAAAGAAGGCCAAGAAATCGTAGACGAAAATATTACGCTGTTGGGCGGTACGTATAACCAAAACTGTGCTCATCAGGTGCATAGTATCACCTATGACGATGATCGTGGTTTTTACCCGAGTTGGAATCTGCCGGGATTTCCCCCTTCTACCGATGCGGTGGTCAACCACCATTGGGTGGGGGTGCGCCGACTTACCTTGCGTGACGTGATCATTCGTGACCAGCGCACCTATGCCCTTATGATGTGCAACTGGGAGCACGTGGTCATTGAAAATATGGAAATTCAACTGCCGGGTCGGATACACGGACAAAACCAAGACGGTATTCACGTGTTTGGCCCCGGTCGCTTTTTGACCATTCGAAACGTGAGAGGATGCACCAGCGACGATTTTATTGCTCTCGCTCCTGATGAGCGGGACGGGATCTCTGCCATTACCGACGTGGTAATCGACGGGGTGCATTTGGACGATGCCGACCAAGCTATTCGTATGCTTTGCCATAAAGACGGGGTGCTGGACCGTGTGACCATTCGCAATGTGAGCGGTACCTATCGGTCTTTTGGCTTTTTCATCAACCCCTTTCATCCCACGGGCTTGTCGGCAAATGCAGGGTATCGCAATATCTTGATCGACGGGGTTGACCTACGCTCCAACGGAGTGGATTATGACTATACTTCTCCCTTTTTGTTCCGTGTGGGAGGGCAGGTGGACAACCTGACGTTAAAAAACATTACCCATTATTGCCCGAGGGATGATCGCCCCGTAGTAGATGTAGGTCCGCGGTATTACATGGACAACGTGCCTTCTCCCGATGGTAGTAAAACCCATGTGCGAAACTTGACGATAGACGGGTTGACCGTGATTCGCAAGGCCGATTCGGCGGTGGGAGATCTGGTGCGCCTACGGGATTGTCAGGTGGAACATCTGGCGGTGAAAGGGGTCGTTGTGTTGGATGACGCCGGCCCTCGGGGATATTTGCTTTCGGTAGAACCAAACGCCGAAATTGTCACCATGACACCGCTCTCGTACAGCGGCGGCGGTTTGGTGGATTTGGAGAAATCGAAATAAAACAAAAAGAACGAAGCGGTGGCTTCGTTCTTTTTTTGGCTGCGGAACTAGGATTCGAACCCAGACAAACAGAGTCAGAGTCTGCTGTGCTACCCTTACACAATTCCGCAACGGCAAAAATATTATATCGCAAAATTGCGAAATGTCAAGAGAAAAATGCAAGAAGCCTTTGCCAGCGGTGAAACTTGACAATATATGGTCGATGCGGTATACTGAAAGCAACAAATAGCAAGGAGTTTTGGTTATGTATTCGAATAGTACAGAGTGGATTCCCATGATTTTATCCGGTTTGGGAACGAACGTGCTGATTGTTATTTTATCGTCGATTCTGCCTCTTGTGGTGGGTATTGGACTGACGGTGTTGATGCATTATAAACGAAAGACGGCATTGCCGAAGGTGTTTCGGTATGTGTCTATTTTAACCGAGGGAATGGTGCCGCTTATTATTTTGTTTGTGATGTTTTTAAGTTATCCTCAACTTGTTCAGATGGTTGACCCCATTTTTCGTGTAGAGCCGACTACGGCGGCGTTGATGGCACTGTCTGTTTGCTTTATGGGTTATATGGTATTCCGTTATGATGAACGGGATTCCTTGGTTAAGAATCTGGTGGTAAACGGGATCGGCTTGTTTGCCGATTTGTTCAAATGGTGCTTTTCCATCGTGGCGTTTGTTGGTGTGCCAGATATGGTGGGGCAAGCACGTATATACATAGGGTCGACGTATCGGTTTACGATCTATATTTATTTACTGATAATCGGTATGGCAATTTTAATCCCCCTATATATTGGTCGCCAACTGTGCAAAGACTTTATGAAATAAATTACATAAGAAAAGGCTCTGCCGCTTCGTGCTTGCAGAGCCTTTTTTTAATATTCCAGCATCCCGCCGCTCAAGGGAGGCAACACCAAGGTTTCGTCCCGGATTTCTCCCAACAGCGGGTAGGGAGTTTTACAATCCTCCGGCAGGGGAAGAGTTACGGCTTCCTCCCCCCGATTGACCGCCACCAGCAAGGTTTGCCCCTTCGCCTTTCGCAAATAGGCTACCACGTTTTGATCGGCGTAGTAGGGCAGGGTATCTCCCTCTTTCAGCATAGGCAAAGTGGTGCGACACCCACCCAACTGCTGATACCAATCCTTCAAATCGGGCAGGGGCGGGTGATCCCAAGCCATAGGAGCACGGTTGAAGGGATCTCGATACCCCTCCATTCCCAACTCGTCGCCATAATACACGCAGGGTACACCGGGCAGAGTGTATTGCAACAAGGTGGCTAATTTCACCAATTGTTCCCCCAGCTTATATTGTTTTGCGGTTAGGTGGGTTTAGGCTTGCCAAGTGCGGTCACGCCCTTGTTCGGGTTCGCCTGCCAAGACGGTAATCAGCCGCTTGGTGTCGTGAGTGCCCAAGTGATTCATAAGGGTGTGCAAAGCGGGGGCAGGGTAATTTTCTGCTACCGTCATGACCGTTTCCAAAAAGGCATTGCCGTCGCCGTTGTGCACAAAATCAAGTACCGCATTGGCAAAGGGATAGTTCATAACGCTGTCTAACTGCGTTTCCAACAAATACCAAAAACGGGTTGCAAACAAACAATAGGCATATTGTTATTTATGACACAAAAACGGCTTGATTTCACAGACGGTTTGCAATATAACGAAATATAAGGTTTGAGAAGGTGTTGATCGTATGAAAATTATAGATATCATTACACAAAACAAATTGTTTCTCTCCTTCGAAGTTTTCCCCCCTAAAAATGAAACAAGTTTTGAAAGTGTTAAGGCTGCCACAGAAGAAATTGCAAAGTTGCAACCGTCTTTTTTGAGCGGAATTCTTTGGTTGCAATTGAAATACACTTATGGTATACTTCATATAGTATCATGGAAAAGGATGAATGTGTTATGGCATATAAAAGAGCGCTGTGGAAAAGCGGACTGACTTACGAGCAAACCTGCGAGCATTGCCGTACGGTGATTCGTTATACCGACGATCGGTTGGATTTTCGTCCTTGGTATCCCGACGGGTTTGTGTACTGTCCCCAGTGCAAATCTCCCGTTCGTCATAACGAGGTTTATGCAATTAACCCGCCCGCGACCCAAACGGTGGTAGATCTGACAGGGTCTGCCGTTCCTGTCGCACCGAGTATATCGCAAGCGGCTACGCCTGTCGGTGGCGCGCGCTTTTGCCCCCAATGCGGCAATGCTTTTAACGAAACCGACAAGTTTTGCGCCAAATGCGGAACCAAACGAGGATAAGTTTTCGTTACCAATCACAACCACCCAACCGGGCGGTTGTGATTTTTTTCTTTTTCAAAACCAATTTTTAACGGATCACCGCTTTTGCGTTGTTTGGTCATTTCCTTCGTTTGTTTAGCCACGATACCGCTCAGTACCGTCAAAGCAATTAAATTGGGGATCGCCATTAGGCCGTTACACAAATCGGAAAAATCCCACACCCACGTTGCCGACAAAAAGGGACTTGCTCCCACCATAGTCAAAAACACCCAAGGGTAAATACGCTGTATGGATGCCTTTGGACACAAGTACCGTAAGCATTGGTGCGCATAAAAATACCACCCGTAAATGCCGGTAAAGGCAAAAATCGCCAAGCATCCCGTTAACAGCCAAGCAATAGCGGTGGGGGAAAGGGGCAACAACCGACACAAGGCATAGGTTGTAATTTGTGCACCGTCTAACCGGGGGAATTGGTAGGCGCCGCTTGCCACCACTACCAAGCCGGTTAAGGTGCATACTACCATGGTGTCGATCAGTACCGTAAGCATAGAAACCAGCCCTTGTTGCGTGGCACAGTTGGTTTGCACCGTGGCGTCGGCAATGGCGGAAGACCCCAACCCTGCTTCGTTGGAAAAAACGCCTCGTCCCACGCCCACGCGCATGGCGGTTTTAAGGGTAATCCCCGAGGCTGCTCCCATAACCGCCGAAGGATCGAATGCGCCTTGCCATATATATGCTACGGCTTGGGGGAGTTTGGGTGCGGCATAGACCAATCCCCACAGCAACAGCCCGGCATATACGACCGACATAAAAGGGACTAAATATGCCGAAATTTTGGCAATGCGTACGGTGCCGCCCCAAATGACCTTGCCTACCAGCAAAACCAGTATCGTTGCGGTTGCCAGGTTGGTTACGGCATATGCCGTTGATCCTTTTTGACAACCGACCGCCCCTTGCAAGGCCGTAGCAACGCTGTTGCCTTGGGCAAGCGTTCCGATTCCCAACGTACCGGCAACCACGCCAAACAGGGCAAAACACTTGGCCAAAGGACGCCATCGGTTACCCAATCCGTCTTCTATATAAAAAAAGGGGCCACCCCAAGTTCCCTGCCGCTCTTGACGACGAAAGTGCACTGCCAAAGTTCCCTCGGCATATTTGACCGCCATGCCAAAAAAGGCGGCGACTTCCATCCAAAACAGGGCACCGGGACCGCCTAAAGCCATGGCGGTAGCCACCCCTACGATATTCCCCGTGCCCATGGTTGCCGAAAGTGCGGTGCACAAAGCACCAAAAGGGGAGATTTGTCCCTGTTCTTTTGCTCCATTTCCCATAAGACCTGCAAAACTGTGTTTCAAATGTGTGATTTGAACAAAGCTTGTTCGTAAGGTCAAAAACAAGCCAATGAAAGGGATGGCATATAATAGGCATTTGTCCCACAAAATATTGTTTAAAACGGTTATCATATTGCATCACCCGTAACACTATATGCGTAGAATACAAGGTTTAGGATATACTACGGCAGGAGGGATGCATATGAAAAAACGCACCATGGTTATTTCTTTTGTGTTGACGTGGGCAATTTTGTTGTCTGCGGGGCGAGTGACACATCTTTCTTTGGGAACGACCTATCGTTCGGTTGCCAGCCAACAATCGTTGTTTACGTTGAGCGTACAACCCATTCGCGGGAAAATATATGATCGAAACGGATTGCCTTTTACTCAACAAGAATCGGTACAAAAGGTGGCATTTGCGGCTACCCCTCAAGTGATTTCTTACGTGCATCGCGCCTGTTTGGGGCAAGAAAAACAAACCCTGTTGTCGTTGCTGTCGGGAAGACGCCCTTTTTTATGGCAAACCAAAACCGCGTTTGCCGTTAAAGGAGCAACGGTTTTTCAATGCAGCAATTTACATCCGTCATGGCAATCGGCGGTGCATTCGGTGGGTTATACCGACGGTTCGGGGACCATTGGTTTGAGCGGAATGGAAAAGGCTTTTCAACAATTGTTGTATACCGGCACGAGCCAAACCATTACCTATGCGTGTGACGCGGCAGGAGGGAGCTTGGCGGGTGTTTTGCCGCAAATCGATACGCCGAAATTTTCCTTAGATTTTGGGGTATATACCACCTTGAATCGTGCGTTGCAACAAACGGTGGAAGAGGTGTTTCCCAAAAGTTTCAACGGAGCGGTGGTGGTACAAAAAGCGGGAAGCGGAGAATTGTTGGCGCTACACAGCGCGCCCGCTTTTTCTCCTGCCGATTTGTCTGCGGCTTTGCAAGACGGACGTTTTCCTATGCTGAATCGGTATTTGACCCCCTATAACGTAGGCTCAATCTTTAAACTGTGCGTTGCCGCCGCCGCATTGGAGCAGGGGATCTCGCCCGATTTTGTTTATACCTGTACGGGTAGTATTCATTGTTCTTTGGATTTTGCCTGTCACAAAACCGAAGGGCATGGTGAACTAACCATGGGTGAAGCGATGGCACAATCCTGCAACACCTATTTTATTCATCTTGCCGACCAAATAGGAGGGCAGGCGGTGTATGATATGGCTTTGTCCATGGGATTGGGACAGTCTATTTATTTGTGCGATGACGTTATCGGTCAAAAAGGGCAATTGCCCGATTTGTCGGAACTTCTTCGTTCCCCTGCTGAACTTGCCAATTTTGCCATAGGACAAGGGGTGTTTTTGGCTACGCCGTTGCAAATTTCTGCTTTGGTTAACGCCATTGCCAACGGCGGGGTATATTTTACGCCCCGCTTGGTTGCCAAAAC
This sequence comes from Acutalibacteraceae bacterium, assembly GCA_045661365.1. Lineage (GTDB taxonomy): Bacteria > Bacillota > Clostridia > Oscillospirales > Acutalibacteraceae > UMGS1484. The sequence continues at coordinate 8,834 of JAZRFL010000180.1, forward strand.
AGTTGACGGTAAAGGGGCACAGCGAATCATGCATGTCATGCCGGGTAAGCGGATTATTTCCCCAAAAACTGCCGACCTTTTGTCTGACATGATGCAAGCGGTGACCGCAAACGGTACCGGAAAATTGGCGCAACCTGTCATTGCCGCGGCGGGCAAAACCGCCACCGCCCAAACAGGAATGCAAACCGAGGACGGACAACCCATAACGCAGGCATGGTTCACCGGATTTTTCCCCGCCGCAGAGCCGCAGTATTGTGTTACCGTTTTGGTGGAAGACGGAAAATCGGGAGGAAGCGATGCCGCCCCGATCTTTAAAGCAATTTGCGAAAAAATGGAATTATCATAGGGAATCGAAAAAAACAAGTCCCTTTTTATTGAGCGGGCTGATCATCGCCGCCGAAATCGAATATTTTAATAAGAGAGAATCCTTATTTGTTTATTGATCAATATAGAAAAGCAAAGAGCAGATGGTTCAGCAACCGGTCTGCTCTTTGCTTTTTTCTATGCGTTCTGTTCTTTTTGTCAATTAACGGTAACAACCCAAGAGCCGCTTACTTACGTAAGCGGCTCTTGATGCGTATTGGTTATTGTTTCTTTTTCGTTTTCCGTTGCACCAGCTTGACCAATTCCACCAACGGGATGATCAATACTGCGATTCCTGCCGAAATAGCGTATTCGGTCAAGGAAATGGAGGTAAAGGCAAACAAATCAGCCAAAAACGGCACGTAGATTACGGCGGTAGTCAACACTACGGTAAGTGCCATAGCGCCCCACAACAGCAGATTTTGGGTTTTTAAGGTGAAAATAGAATGGCGAGCGGAACGCATGTTGAGAGAGTGAAATACTTCCAGCAACGACAGGGTCAAAAATGCCATGGTCATGCCATCTTCGGAGTCAACAAATTCCCAACGACCCGATTCCATGAAATGTCCTACCAGATATGCCGCTAAGGTCAAAACGGTGGACAAGATCCCTTGGTAGACCACGTCAAATCCCAAACCGCCGGCAAAAATGCCGTCGTTTTTTTCACGGGGCTTACGCTTCATAATATCCGGCTCGCTTTGTTCTACTCCCAATGCCAAGGCAGGGAAGGTGTCGGTGATCAGGTTGATCCACAACAAATGGGTGGGCTTGAGTACCGTAAAGCCCAAAATGGTGGCCACAAAAATACTGAGCACTTCGCTAAAGTTGGAAGCAAGCAAAAATTGAATTGCTTTGCGTATATTGTCGTAAATTTTACGACCTTCTTCCACCGCCAATACAATGGTGGCAAAGTTGTCGTCTGCCAGCACCATGTCTGCTACGTTTTTGGTTACGTCGGTACCTGTGATCCCCATACCAATGCCGATATCGGCGTTTTTAATCGAAGGGGCGTCGTTCACACCGTCACCGGTCATGGCGGTGACCATGCCTTTTTCTTGCCATGCCTTAACAATTCGTACCTTGTGCTCCGGTTGCACGCGTGCATAAACCGAATATTGGGTGATCTTTTTTGCCAATTCTTCGTCTGACAGTTCATCTAACATAGCACCGGTCAGGGCTTGTTTGGCATCGGTCACAATGCCTAAGGTTTTGGCAATGGCAACGGCGGTGTCTAAATGGTCGCCGGTGATCATGATGGGACGCACCCCTGCCGACAGGCATTTTTCGATCGCCGCTACCACTTCGGGACGCACCGGATCGATCATGCCTACCAAGCCTACAAATACCAGATCTTGTTCCAAATCCACCGAGATGTCCTGAGGCAAGGCGGCGTGCTTTTTCATACCCAACGCCAACACACGCAGGGCTTTGTCAGCCATGGCTTTGTTGGTGGCGGCAATTTCGTTTTGTTTTTGGGCGGTCATGGGCAGGATCTGACCGTTTTCATAGTAATATTGACAACGGGACAAAACCACGTCGGGTGCTCCTTTGGTGTACTGTACCACCGATTCACCTTGGCTGTGCAAGGTGGTCATCAGTTTTCTGCCGGAATCAAAGGGGACTTCGCCAATACGGGGGGTGGCTTGTTCCAATTGTTGCTTGGGCAATTGTAAAGAATATGCGTAATTGACCAAGGCGCATTCGGTAGGTTCGCCTTCGGCGGTGTTTTGATCGTTTAAATACGCATCGCTACACAATGCCATGCCGGTGGCAAGTAAGGGTTCGTCTTGGGTGAAATGCTCCACCACCGTCATTTTGTTTTGGGTCAGCGTACCGGTTTTATCGGAACAAATTACCTGGGTACAGCCCAAGGTTTCTACGGCGGTTAATTTGCGAATGACCGCATTTCGTTTGGACATTTTGGTAACACCCATGGAAAGTACAATGGTCACCACCGCAACCAAGCCTTCGGGAATGGCGGCAACTGCCAAACTGACCGCCAAAATAAAGGTGTCTAATACGTTGTGGAAACCACCTGCACGAACGAGGTTGAAACCAAAAATAAATACACAAATGGCCAATACCAAAACAGTTAAAATTTTGCTTAACTGAGCCAGCTTGATCTGCAACGGAGTTTTTCCCTCGCCTGCGGCGGTAATGGCGGTGGCGATTTTTCCCATTTCGGTGTCCATACCGGTGGCGGTGATCACCGCAGTTCCCCGACCGTATACCACGGTAGAACCGGAATACACCATGTTAACACGGTCTCCCAAGGGTACGTTGTCTTGTTCGGTAACAATAATCTCTGCCGTTTTGTTGACCGGTACGCTTTCACCGGTCAAAGCCGATTCTTCGGCTTTTAAACTGTGGCAGGTCAGCAAACGGGCATCGGCAGGAACCGAGTCGCCCGCTTCCAGCACAATTACGTCGCCAACTACCAGATCCTCGCTTTTTACCACTTGGATTTTACCGTTGCGCATGACCTTGGAGGTAGCGGCGGAAATTTGTTTTAACGCTTCAATTGCTTTTTCGGCTTTGCTTTCTTGTAATACGCCTAAAATTGCATTGACCACTACCACAAACAAGATGATAAATACGTCGGCAAAAGACTCGTTTTCTAAGTATGCGGTGATACCCGACACCACCGCTGCCACCAATAAAATAATGATCATGGGGTCGGCAATCTGTTCCAAAAAGCGGCGGAACATTCCTTTGCCTTTGGTGTCGGTCAACTTGTTTTGACCGTTTTGTGCCAAGCGTTTGGCTGCTTCCTGTTCACTTAATCCGTTTTCGTTAGAGGTTACGTGACCGAGTACGTCGCTTACCGAATGCAAATAATGTTTCATAGTTTCTTTCCTTTCTTTCGGTGTTACAAGGATGCCGTAATAAATAAAAAAGACTTTTACAGCCACAGGTGCTGTAAAAGTCTTGCTTTACTGAACGTGCAGCGTGATTGCCCGAATCCCAACGGATCGTCTTGACGAGCAAACACTCAGCTCTTTTACAAGCTGTAAGCTACTCCCTTTTACAAAGACCATCATACCAAACATTGTAAAATAAGTCAACCTATTTTACAAAACACGTCATTAGTTTTGCTTGCGTACAATACGATATTCATCGCGAAAATGAAAATAGGGACAATCCCAATGGGAATGAGACATGAGTTTTTCCACGTCGTCCATATCCAAATCGATTTCACAGGCATAGCAGTCCCAATCTTCGTCGTAAATGTAATGGTCGCATTCTTCACAAGGACCTTTTTGCGGCATGTTGATCACCTCGTACTGCCATTATATGACATTTTGGTCAATATTGCAAGAAAAAAAGGCTGTAAAGGGAAGCGCTTCGCAAGGAAAAATCGGTTTTAAGAGCATCTTTTTCCTTTCACCTGCATGAAAAAATCCTGTAATACGTGCGTATTACAGGATTTTTATCATTTTGTTTAAAAGAAAATCGGTATTTCAAAACTGCTTTGTACCTTAAAATACTTGTGATTTGGCTATGGAGTACTGCCCCAATAGCCCTTTTGCTTATTCTTCCACAGGGAACTTATCGATTTTGCCGACTACCTTTTTCAGAATGTACAACGCGTCTGCCGAGGAGATCTTCTCATCTCCGTCCACGTCGGCAAGCACCGTTTGTTCCTCGGTTAAGGTCACGTTGCCTACCACCGATTTTAACACTTCCAAAGCGTCGGTGGCAGAGACTCTGTCGTCACCGTCTACGTCCCCGTATTTGATGGTGGCGGCAGCTTCCCATTCGGCAATCTTGGCCTCGGCGGCTTCTAATTTTGCCAGATTGGGCACGTATGCCTTTTGGGCATCGGTCAAGGCATTGTAGGCAGTACGAGCCGCTTCCACCAAAGATTTGTCATCCAACGATTGCACGTCAAGTCCCTCAATTTGGTTTTCTACCACCTTGGCGGCGGCTTTGTCGGCTTCTTCTTGTTGTGCGGCGGCGTTGTAGAATCGCAGATTATCCAGCTTTACGGTCATGGAAGGAACGCTTTGATTGAGATTCCACCAGGTATACCGCAACTTGTTAATATTGGCCCAATCAAAATCGGTGACTTTAAACGCGTTTTCATTGGTGGCAAACGTAGCGGTGTGCCAACCTGCCTTTTTGCCGTCCAACGTGAGCAAGGTGTTGTAGCCGTCTTCTCCATTGGTAGCAAAATTCAGTTGCAGTTGCCCCACCTTGCCGGTCATGTCTTCGCTTAAATAATAATCAAAAGAAATGGTGTCATATCCTGTCAAATCGGCAGGGGAGGGGAAATCGTAAAAGGCCATGGCCCCCACGTAATGGGTGTCGCTGATTTTGTTTTCGGTAGGTTTGGTGCCAATCATGGTCAGCGAGGATTCCCCTTGGGTTTTATCCTGCTTATCCAAATTCACCTGCGTCGCATAAGCGGTGCTCCACCCTTGCAGAGCTTCACAATCATTCACGTATAAAACCCCGTCTTTTTCATAGGGCATATTGGCCGACTTAACCCCTAAGGTGAAGGTTTTTTGGTTTACTTCGCGGAAGCATCTGTTTGTATGGGGAGAATAGTACTGCAAAGCAACCTTTTGGCCGTTTTCGGAGAAGCGAAGCAATCCCAACATACCCACACCGGTTTTATCAAAATAGGCTTCGTCCATGGTTTGTGCGTTGAGACACAGTTGAATTACCGTGTTGCCGTTGACACCGGCATCGGTTCGCATAATTACGTTGTCATCTTTACAGAAGGTGTGACCACACAGGGACATAACGATATTTTCGTGTTGGCTAATAAATTTCTGCCAGATTTTTTGTCCGCCGTTATAGGGATCGGGATTATTGATAATAAATCCGTAGTCGGATTGGGGTTCACTGCCAATGTTACCGCTACCCCCGTCAATATAGCCGTGGGTCAGTACGATGACATTCCGTTCGGGATGGGCGGCTACCACTTGGTTGGCCCATGCCAAAGCTCCGTCACGAGGCAGGAATTCCAAGCAAACTACCATATAGGGCACGTTACCTACGTCAAAACAATAGTAGGCGTTGTCCAGTTTGCCCTCTTCATAAGCACCGCCCCAGTCGGAACGGGCAGAATGGTCGGCATATTTAAAATAATTGTTGTAACGGGTGGTATCACGATAAGGCAACGTCCAATCGCCGTAGTCGTGATTGCCCAGTACGTTGGCATAAGGCACCTTGCCTTCAATATAATCAAAGGCTTTGCGGGCGACTTTCCATTCCGCCTCACTATTGGAGTTGGTGATATCACCCAATCCCAATACATACTCGATTTTCTGACTTTCGGCATTGTCGGCAATGTATTGGAACAGTTTATAATATACATCGGGATACAAAGCCGCCAAAATTTGCGGGTCGGGAACGGCTACAAAGGTATAATCGTAGTTTTCGGTTTCTTCATAAGGAATCCAGTCAGACCAATCCCGCCACAAAATGGTGGCATGGTTGACACCTACGGCATCTTGGGGAACCACCGAAACAAAGCCCATATCTTCATTCAGCCGCCAGTTGGCATATAATCCTTCTGTAGCGGTATTGATGAGAATTTGATAATTATTGGCAATTTCAGTTTCGGTACGGATATCGGTCCATACTCGCACGTCACCGATTTTGCCCGAAAATGCACCGCCGTTAAACACGTCGGGGCCTACGCCAACACGGAACGTTCCCTGTGTGAGCGAGTCGGCGGTCAGGGTTTTGGTAGCCGACAACTGTCCATTGATCAATACCTGCAAGATTTTTGTGGCAGGGTCAAGGGTATACGCGACGTGGCTCCACTCATTGGGAGCAAGATAAGCTCCCACGCCCACCGCATTTTCACCGTCCAGCCAATAGAGCAGACCGTTTTGGTCCACAAACAAGCCTTGATGACGGTCGGCGGTATCAGAATAACTGAACAGATAGTTGCGTTGTTGGGTAACGGCTTCGGGAGATTGGCTGTCATCCTGATTCAAGGGGATAATTTTAATGTAGTCCAGCTTATACGTATTAGCCCCGCCGGTAGTGTTGTTAAAGTTAAACCGCCACCATTTGATGGGCGCAAGGGTAAACTCCCCGTTGGTATTCCCTGTGCGGGTGCTAAAGGGAAGCACCAATTCATTCCACCCGTTTTGTAACGGTTGTACTGCATTAATTCCCGCCAGATCCCAAGAAATCTCGTTGGTATCCATACGGGTGTTGGCAAGCTCTAAATTAGCGGTTTTAATGGCGGTCACATCTTCAATATATACCCGCAGGGCAACCGCGATCTGATCCATGGCGGTGCAATCAGCGGGAAGAGAAAGGCCTGCCGTAGAGGGCAATCCTTCTTGCCGCAACGAGAACCATTGATCGCCGGTAGTGGTAATGTTCAATACCGAAGCGCCGTTGTCGGTGGTATAGGTTTTGGTGTTTGCCCCGCAAGAGTCGGTAATGGCAAGAATATCGGTATTATCAAAATCGGTAATTAACACGCTGTTGTCAGCGCGCAACGGCAGAATTTTAAGGTAGTCGACCTTATACACGTTGGCGCCGTCGGCGGTATTGCTAAAGTTGAACCGCCACCATTTGATTTTTGAAACAGTAAACTCTCCTCCCACAGGACCGTGACCGCTGCTGAAGGGCAAAACAAATTCGTTCCACCCGTTTTTTAAGCCTGCAGCCGTTAACGAATCTAAATTCCAGAAAATCTCGTTGGTGTCCATACGGGTGTTGGCAAGCTCGATGTTGACAGAGTTGACCTTGGTCACGTCGTCTACATACACGCGGAACGAGATGGCAAGTTCATTCATACCGTAGCCTGCAGGCAGAGTGATGCCTGCGGTAGAGGGCATGGTTTCGTGGCGCAGAGAGATCCATTGACCGGCGGGTACGTTGCAAGACAGCACGCTGGCGCCACCGTCGACGGTATACACCTTGGTATTGGAACCGGAGTCAGTAACGGGGATGGCATCCGAGCCGTCAAAATCGGTGATGAGCAATTGGTCTTTTGCGTAATTGTTGGGTTTGACCCAAGCCTCTACCGATTGAGGAGGAGCAGACAGATCCTCTTTCACAATGGCAAAGGAGCCGTCAAAATCAGCACCGCCGTGGGTGGCAATGATCTCCATAGGGCCAAAGCCTGCCTTGATTTCTTTGGTAAAATTGGCGTAAATGCGCATATAGTTGATGTTGGTGATATCCAACGTACCGCCGGTAGGCACGCCTTTGGAAAAATCCAAAATCAGATCGTTCCAACCCGCCTTCAGGCTCAGGGTGGTAAACACCCAATGTAATTCGTTTACGTCGCATTTACCGCTGCTGGTCAGCTCAATTTGAGGAGAGCCTGCGGTTTTGATTGCCGTGGGGTCTTCAATATAGAATTTCATTTTGAGTGCCAGATAATTCACATCATAATCGGTGATAGAAATAGCAGGTTTGATGGTTTTGGAAAACCCAATACCGGTGGACGTGCCGGTAACAACGGTAGAACCCTCTACCGTTTCGGTGGTTTGTCCGTTCAGACCTGAAACAGAACAATCGGAAAGGTCTTTAAAATCCTCGATTATCCAAGTGGATGCGGTTTCGGCAGATGCAGTCATACCAATGGGAATCATGGTGGTAATCATAAGCAATACCAAAACCAATGATAATGTTTTTTTCACGGTTTTTTCCTCCTGAAAATAAAAGTAGCGTTGACAAATCGTTGCTCTTATTATATTATAACAAATGTTATTTCGTATTGCATTCGTTATTGTACGGAGTACGAATTGAAAGGATTGAGTAACATGCCACTGACCCCTGATTTGGAAATGTTTGATATTGACACAGATGAACCGGAACGGAAATTATATAAGTATAATCGCGTATCGATAGAGGGTCTGCGTTGCTTCGGCTGGCAAGAACGCAAAAAAGCAGGCATCGGTACTCCGTGGCATTATCATTACAACAGCTTTGAGATTCACTATATTTATGACGGTACCCTGTCCTTTCGGGTGGTAGGGCAGGAATATATGCTGAAGGCAGGCGATATTTTCATCACCTTTCCCAATGAATATCACGGGTCGGGAAACAATCCCTTTGCAGGACATAAGCTGTACTGGTTTAATTTGTTGGCCGACCGTCCCATTTTGGGGTTGGATGAAGATTGGTCACAGCTATTGTTGCAAAAACTGATGGGCATTAAGCATCGAGTGATTCCTGCCACCGAAGATATGAAATATATGATCGACCAAGCCTTTGCCCATATTTTGTCCGACGACCCTTATTATCAGCGGTACGCCAACGGGCAGATGTTGGCTTTTTTGCAACGGTTGATCGAAAACGACGCAGCTATGGAGCGTGGCGGTCGTTCCCCGGAAATCGAAAAAGCTATCGGCTATATGCAAAGCCATTTGCATGAGGTATGCACCCTGAACCGGATCGCCGACTACGTAGGACTGTCTTTGTCTTATTTCAAAGCCAAGTTCAAACGGGAGGTGGGGATTCCTCCGGCGGACTATTATATGGAACTGCGGATCACCAAGGCCAAAGAATTGCTACTGTCGGGCAAGTCGGTGACCGATACCGCCTATGAACTGGATTTTGTGTCCAGCAACTATTTTTCGGTGGTGTTCCGACGGGTAACTGCTAAGACCCCTTCCCGATTCGTAAAGGAACATCGGTAAAAAGAAAAGCAGACCGCGATAATCGTCGCGGTCTGCTTTGTTGATTGATGGCTTATTCTTCCACAGGGAACTTATCGATTTTGCCGACTACCTTTTTCAGAATGTACAACGCGTCTGCCGAGGAGATCTTCTCATCGCCGTCCACGTCGGCAAGAACCTTTTGTTGGTCGGTCAAGGTTACGTTGCCAACAACGTGTTTTAGCACTTCCAAAGCGTCAGTAGCAGAGACTCTGTCGTCACCGTCTACGTCGCCGTAGGGGATTGCCACAGGCGGATTCACGGGTTCTTCTGCCGTGGTAATCAATTCAAAACCAAAGGTCAGATTCTTGTCCCCTGCGGAATAAGAAACAGGTTGACCGTCTGCCATTTTCCACACATAACCCACATATTCTGCCTTATTGGCACCCAAATTAGCACCGTGGACAATACAAACGTTGCCTGCCTCCCGTGCGGTCAGGTAATACACCAGATAGTACAGTTTTTGCGGCTCTACGGTGACTTTTTCATCAAAACGAACATCATAGAATGCCACGCCGTTGCCCTTGCTTTCAATGGTTTGCTCGGTTACTGCCACGGCATTTCCGTTCAGTTGTTCCCGCAATTCCATATGCACGGTTGCTTTGCCTGCGGTGAGATTTAATGCCAATGCCGCACCGTACAAATCCGCCTTGGTAGGCACGATTTCTTGGGCAATATAGCGGTAATCGGTCCAATGACTATCCGATTCGGTTGCTCCTTCTAATCCTAAATGATAGATGGGAGTTGACACGTCGGTAAAC
>JAZRFL010000181.1:0-1184 GCA_045661365.1 Acutalibacteraceae bacterium
TCCCCAAAGCCTTGCCACGAACACTCTCGTCATACCGAGCACCTCCTTCTTGGATATTGGGAAAGGCAAATGAAATCACAAAACGTCAAAGACATAAGCATTCCCTCATTTCCATAAAAATCCCCGTATTGTACTATAAAACCATTATACACAAAAGATTTTGGAAAATCAATCATTCTGTAAAAATTTCGGCAATATTTCACAAAACAACGAAAGTCAACAACAAGAAGCACCAATTTTCGATGCAAACAGAAAGCTTTTTCTTTACTTTTTACGACAGAAAACATCACAAAAACTTTTTAAAATTTTTTTATTTTTTTTTGCAAAAAGGTATTGACAAATCGTTTTTGTTGTGCTATTATAAGTAGGCACGAGCGAGAAGTGCGAAACGAAATATGGCGGAATAGCTCAGTTGGCTAGAGCACCCGGTTCATACCCGGTAGGTCGTAGGTTCAAGTCCCACTTCCGCTACCATAACGGCCCGTTGGTCAAGCGGTTAAGACACCGCCCTTTCACGGCGGTAACATGGGTTCGATTCCCGTACGGGTCACCAAAAACAGTCACACCTTATGGTGTGACTGTTTTTTTGCTTATTCTTCACGAATCAGAGCCCCGCCAATCTTTGATTTGCCAAGGATCTGCACTAAATCCAATAAAAAGTTTTGCATCACGCCCGTGCAGATCGGGGTTATGATTCCCGTACCAACACCCCTCCTCCAACCCAAAACAAAAGTGGCTGACCACGTTACGTTGTCAGCCACTTTATTATTTAATTACTGCCAGGAAAGACTTCCCGAAAGAAGGATCACCTTTTCCTTGGAGACTGTCAATACGCCCCCTTGGATGCGGCCGATCTTTTCGCTGCCGTCTTCAAGCTCGATTTTGCAATCGCAAGGCTTGACGTAAGACACGAACGGTATATGCCCCGCCATAACAGCAAGTTCCCCTTCGGTTCCGCGAACGATCAGCTTGACAACGTCACCGCTGAACAGATCCCCTTCAGGAGACGAAATTTTAAGCAAAAAAGCTTTCATTTTGCCAACCTCTTCGCTTTTTCTACTGCCTGATCGATCGTACCAACGAACAGGAATGCCGATTCGGGCAGATCGTCGTGCTTGCCCTCAATGATTTCCTTAAAGCCTCGAATGGTTTCGGAAAGCGGAACGTAAGCACCGGGAATACCG
>JAZRFL010000182.1:0-19305 GCA_045661365.1 Acutalibacteraceae bacterium
GAATATGGTCGGTGATAACACGCAGAGAAATGTCGGTTTTTTCATTTTGATGATACGGAATGCCTGCGATATCACTAATATGTTTCATTACGTTTTGCACGGTGTCAACTTCAAACAAGTTGTTTACCCCTTGCATAACGCAGGCAAGACGTTCCAGCCCCATACCGGTGTCGATGTTGGGATGATCAAGCGGCGTATAGGTTCCCTTACCATCGGAGTCAAACTGGGTAAACACCAAGTTCCAAACTTCCATATAGCGGTCGCAGTCACAACCCAATTTGCAGTCGGGTTTCCCGCAAGAGTATTCGGCACCGCGATCATAGTGGATCTCGGAGCAAGGGCCGCAAGGACCGGAGCCATGTTCCCAAAAGTTGTCGGCTTTGCCCATGCGGACAATGCGCTCGGGGGCTACCCCAACTTCTTTGGTCCAAATATCGAAGGCTTCATCGTCATCTTCATAAATGGTAACCCACAGACGGTCCACGGGCAATTCCAATACTTTGGTGAAGAATTCCCAAGCCCAAGCGGTGGCTTCGTGTTTAAAGTAGTCACCAAATGAGAAGTTACCCAACATTTCGAAATAGGTGCCGTGACGAGCGGTTTTACCTACATTTTCAATATCGGGGGTACGGATACATTTTTGGCAAGTAGTAACCCGTTTGCGGGGAGGAGTGATCTCACCCGTAAAGTATTTTTTCATAGGAGCCATGCCCGAGTTGATGAGCAACAGCGATTTATCATTTTGGGGAATCAAGGAAAAACTGGGAAGTCTCAAGTGACCTTTGCTTTCAAAAAAGCTGAGATATTGCTCCCGCAGTTCATTTAAACCGGTCCATTTCATAAAATACAACCTCTTTTACTAATCCATAGATGGGTATATTATACAATCTATGGATGAATTTGTCAACGAAAAACACAAGATTTTGTGCAGATTTTTACAAAAAAGCAAGGAGAACACCAACCGTTCTCCTTGCTAATACAATCATTATTTGGGTTTATGGCAACTGTCGCGGAAGGCACAGCCGGAGCAGCCGCAACCACAGGTAGATTTTCCTCTTTTTTTGTTTTTGATTTTTACAGCTATGATCATCCCAACGATTGCTATAATAATCGCCAAAACCAACCAACTTTGCCAATTCATTTGATTCGTTCCACCCTATTCGCGAAATTTATTCTTATACGGATTTGGTCTAAACAGCAACACAAGAAACGCAGTCAAAACAAAAAAGGCAAGTATTGTCCATCCGGTAAAAGTACCGTAGGCAATTAAATTTCCAAATTGGTATACCATTAAGGAAACGGCATAGGCAAAGCAACACATATATGTAATGGTTGCTATCGTCCACTTGGCATTATTCATCTCACGTTTAATTGCTCCCATAGCCGCAAAGCAAGGAGCACACAATAAATTAAAAATCAAAAAAGACATGCCAGAAAGACCGCTGTTGTTAAATATAGTTGCGAAAGCAGTTTCTGCAGAGCCCATTCCCAACGCGCCAAAAACACCAACCACTTCTTCTTTTGCTACCAATCCCAATATGGTAGCGATTCCGCCTTGCCAATTGCCAAAGCCAAGCGGAGCAAATGCATAGGCGATCACTTTTCCCAAGCCTTCTAAAATGGAAGTACCGCCATTCTCCTCGGTGATATAATGGAAACCGCCGGTAAACGAAAGATTATTCAGTACCCATATTACAATGCTGGCAACCAAAATCACCGAACCCGCTCGCTTAACAAATCCCCAGCCGCGTTCCCAAGTAGCGCGTAACACATTAGACATTATGGGGGCATGATACGCCGGAAGCTCCATAACAAAAGGCGCAGGATTCCCAGCAAAAGGTTTGGTCTTTTTTAATATCAAGCCGGTCAAAACCACAGCACCAATACCTATAAAGTATGAGGCAACAGCAATCGATGCGCTACCGCCAAACAAAGCACCGGAAATCAACCCAACTATCGGCATTTTCGCTCCACAAGGAATAAATCCGGTGGTCATAATGGTCATTTTACGGTCACGATCTTGTTCAATTGTACGGGAAGCCATAATCCCGGGCACCCCGCAACCGGATGCAACCAACATAGGAATAAACGATTTGCCCGACAAACCAAATTTACGGAAAACACGATCCATAATAAACGCCACGCGGGACATATAGCCAATATCTTCCAAAATAGATAGCATAAAAAACAAGATAAACATTTGCGGAACAAATCCCAACACGGCACCTACCCCGCCTACGATTCCCTCTTGGATCAATGAGTACAACCAAGGGGCAATAATCGGTGTGCCATCTGCATTTAACAGAACCATGTCTAACAATTCCGGTACACTGTGCCATCCCGCCATAAAAGACGGCAACTCTCCCGCTTCGACAACATCGGCAAACGAGCCAAATACCCCATCGGTCATAAAAGTTACCGACCAATCGCCAACCGTTCCAATAGACAAGGTGTAGACCAGCCACATAACTAACACAAAAATAGGTAGGGCTAATATACGATTGGTAGCAAAGCGGTCAATTCGATCCGACAAGGTTAATCCGCCGTTGTTCTTTTTGTGAAAACAACTTTTCATCAAATTCTCTATAAACACGTACCGTTGATTGGTAATAATACTCTCGGAGTCATCGTCAAGTTCACGCTCCACTTTTTCAATATCCTTTTGAATGTGAGAAAGTGTCACCTCGTCCAAAGACAGTTGTTCAAGCACGCGAGCATCTCGTTCAAAGATTTTAACTGCATACCAACGCTGGTACATTTCAGGCATCGTGTTATGTACCGTTGCTTCTTCAATGTGAGCAATGGCATGCTCCACCATACCGGAAAAAATATATTTATCGCAAGCAACCTTGCTTTTGGCTGCTTTTATAGCAAGTTCTGTCGCCTCAGCAACCCCCTCGCCTTTTAATGCGGAAATCTCGACCACAGGGCAACCCATGCCCTGGGCAAGTTTATCAATATGAATGTGATCACCGTTTTTACGCACCACATCCATCATATTAACAGCAATAACCACGGGAATACACAATTCCATCAATTGTGTGGTAAGATATAAGTTGCGTTCTAAATTTGTGCCGTCTACAATATTCAAAATTGCATCCGGACGTTCATCCAACAAATAATTTCGTGCTACGACCTCTTCCAACGTATAAGGAGATAAGGAATAAATACCGGGTAGGTCAATAACTATTACATCATCATGCTTTTTCAGTTTTCCTTCTTTTTTTTCTACTGTAACCCCCGGCCAATTGCCGACATATTGATTCGAGCCGGTCAAGGTATTAAAAAGTGTAGTTTTACCGCAATTGGGATTCCCGGCTATTGCAATTCTATAACTCATGGTTTTTCCTCCGTTACCCTACAAACCGCTATTCCGTAATTTCTATCATTTCGGCATCTGCTTTTCTCAACGACAATTCATAACCTCGCAAATTTATTTCAATAGGATCCCCTAACGGTGCTACCTTGCGTACGTAAACCCGTACATTTTTAGTCACACCCATATCCATAATTCGTCTGCGAACGGCACCGTCACCATGAACCTTAACAACCGTAGCGCTTTTCCCTACTTTTAATTCTTTTAACGTTTTCAAAACACGTTCCCCCTGTAGTTAGCGACCGCTAACTAAAATCCAAAAGCAAAGTTAGCAATCGCTAACCAGCTACATTTTACACATTTGCCTGGCATTTGTCAAGCCTTTTTTTATTTTTTGTCCTGAAACCGAATAAATTTTTTTTAACCGTCACAATGACTTGCAAATTTTTATATTGGTGATATAATATTATATACATAAACAAATTTTAAGAGGTGTTTGATAATGTGCAAATCAACCAAAGGAATCCATCGTTTTCTTTGCATCCTATTGGTCATTTGTTTGTTCAGCTCGTTTTTCTCTTTTTCCGCAATGGGTGTTCAATCAACCACACGTTCCCCCATTGATCCAGATGAATATTGGGGTAAACAACAGCTTGCTACACTAAACAACGGCAATGCATTGGTATATGCTTACGAACAACTTGCCAAAGGTGTTGAAAACAGCACTTCTGAAATTTCCTTGTCAGCCCCTTTTAGAAATTATTATATCACGTGGGATGAATTTCAAACGGTATTGTACACTTATATTCGTGATTATCCCCAACATTTTTGGTTAGGAAACAGTTACAGCTACCGCCAAAACTCAAGTGGGAAAATCACCGCCTTTATTCCCTCTTACGTTTTAAGTGGTGCCGCTCTCACAACCGCCCGTCAGCAATTTGATACAGCGGTAAAAGAGGTTCTTGATCACATTACCAATGATATGACAGAGTCTCAAATTGAGAAATACATTCATGATTATCTTGCCGAAAAAATCAGCTATACCGGTGGAAGAACCCATTCCCACAATGCATATGGCGCTTTGGTAGAGGGGAAATCGGTTTGCGAAGGATATGCGGAATCATTCCAATACTTGCTATATCAAGCGGGTATTTTGTGTGTTACCGTTACCGGAGATGCATATTCCACCGGCTCTACCACGCCCGAAGCTCACGCTTGGAGTTTAGTAAACATTGACGACGAGTTTTACTACGTAGACCTGACCTGGAATGACCAAGATTTAGCTGTGCCCTTTTATGCTTACTACAACGTTACCACCGCAGACATGGAGCGGGATCACATCTTAGATGAGCGCCCTTATGATTTCCCCCTTTGCACCGCTACAAAACACAATTACTTTACCTCATATGGTGCCGCCCTAGATTCATGGAACATCAACGAGGTTGCTAACGCATTTCGCAAAGTCGGCAACTATAGTCAATTTCGCATTACCGATGAAACCTTTGATTTTTGGAGTGCATTCAGTCAAAAACGAAGTTTGATCACCAATCGTGTCAATGTTATTGGAACAGCAAATTACACCGCCTATATCATGCAAGACGTTTATTTGGTAATAATAAACGGACAACTTCGCGGGGACGTAAATGCCGATAAGTTTTTTAACGATTGCGATTTAACTGCCCTGTTAGATCATTGTACGGGAACACGGTTAATTACCGACAACACCTTGCTAAAAGCCGCCGATGTAAACCAAGATAATCAAGTAGACATACGAGATCATCAACGCTTATATGAACACATAAAACAAACCCGTTTGATCAACACAGTCGGTGAAGGTATTCCCACCGCTTCCAACCAAAAAGTTCAACTCGAGCTACAGCCGGAATGTTGCGAACTGTCTGCTGAAGAAGGGTCCAAAGAAGTAATATACACCATAACCCTTACCCCTCCTGCCGGCGAACAGGTACACGCTTTGACCGCAACCATTGAGATTCCCACCAATACAACGTGGAACGGCGCCACGCTCGCCGATGAACTGTCAAGTCATTTTGAAATTGCTATGGTGAACGGCGAGGAAATCCTCTTGTCCGGTTGCCACACGCCTATCACACAAAAGACAGTCATCGCTTACCTTTCCATCATCATAAACGATTGCTCCGTGCCGCAAACTTACGCATTGTCAATCTCCGATGCTATATGTTCGTCCAACACGGAAAACCATTCTCTCATCGATCATTGTGACGCGTTAACCATTCTTTCTTCTTCCGACACGAATGACAAACACGCTGCACAGGCAGTTGACAATATGATTTCAATCTTAAACGTGCAAACCTTGGACGATGAAAACGCTGTGTTAGCCGCACGCAAGGCCTACAATGATTTAACCGACACACAAAAGCAATTGGTTACCAATCTTGCCCTGTTACAAGCGGCTGAAGAAAGGATCGAACAATTAAAAGCCGAAGCAGAAAGGCTTGCCGCCGACAAAGCCGCCGCAGAGGTTGTACAAACACAGATCTCTACCTTAAACGTGCAAACCATGGACGATGAAGACGACGTGTTAGCCGCACGCAACGCCTACAATGATTTAACCGATACACAAAAGCAATTGGTTACCAATCTTACCAAACTGCAAGCGGCTGAAGAAACGATTGAACAATTAAAAGCCGAAGCAGAAAAATTTGCCGCTGACAAAGCCGCCGCAAAAACAGTAATTGACCTAATCGCAAAGCTAAGTAATAATATTACCTTGGAAGAGGAAGAAAACGTCGTAGAGGCCAGAAAAGCATTTGACAACCTGACAGCCTCTCAAAAAAATCACGTTACCAATTTAGAGCGTTTAACTCAGGCTGAATACACCATTGCCAATATCAAAGCAACAGAGGCCGACAAACTTGCCGCACAAGCTGTAATTGACGCCATAGCCGCGTTAGATGCCTCTGACCAAGAAGCCATTGTCGCCGCGCGTGCCGCTTACACCAATCTGACCGAAGCACAAAAAGCACTGGTAACCAATATAAATAAATTGGAGGAATTGGAACAACCCAATACCCCAATCATTCCAAAATACGGCGACGTTGACGGCGACGGGAACATTTCTGCTTCCGATGCGCTGGTTGTATTAAAGTCCGTAGTCGGAAAGGTCATCCTCACCAACGAACAAACGACCGTGTCCGATTTGGATGGCAACGGAAAAGCCGATGCCGCCGATGCCTTGTTAATTCTCAAAAAAGTGGTTGGTAAAATCGACCATTTTCCCGTGGAAAAATAAGCAAAAACACTCAAATAAAAACAAGCCTTGCCAAAAGCAAGGCTTGTTTTTATTTGGGTTCAATTACAATTTTGCGACATCCGCATCGGTAATAATATGAAAGCCGGCATTTTCCAGTGCACTTTCGGTAGCGGCATTATCAGCTACACGAAGCACCACATATGCATGCTTTTCGGTGCGGGTCATGAAAGCATATAAATATTCCATGTTAATCCCCGCTTCATCCAACACGGCAAGAGCTTTGGAAAGTTTACCGGGTTGGTCACCGATTTTTACACCGACAACATCGGTGGTGTTAATCAGGTAGCCCTCATCTGAAAGGGTTTTCTTGGCAGTTTCGGTATCATCTACGATCAAACGCAAAATACCAAAATCCTGTGTGTCGGCAATCGAAAGAGCCCGAATGTTTACTTCGTGGGCGGCCAGAGTATCGGTAATGCCAACCAAGGCGCCTTGTTTGTTTTCTACAAAAACGGTTAATTGTTTCAACGACATAGGTAGGACTCCTTTCAATCAAATCAATTTGCGTTTGTCGATAACCCGAACGGCTTTACCTTCGCTACGGGTGATGGACTTAGGCGGTACCAGATGCACGGTGGGGTTAATACCCAGCATCACCTTCATAGCGTTAGACAAGGCTTTTTCCAGTTGGGTTACACCGCTAACCGTATCAGTAAATTGATCGGGGTTCATTTCTACGTTTACGTCAAAGGTATCGTTATTCCCTTTGCGGTCAACAATGATTTGATAGTTGGGTTGATATCCTTCTTTTAACAGTACGGCTTCGATTTGGCTGGGGAATACGTTTACCCCGCGGATGATAAGCATATCGTCGGTACGCCCCATGGGTTTCGCCATTTTCACAAAGGTACGACCGCAAGGGCACTCTTTACGAGTAAGCACACAAATGTCGCGCGTGCGATAACGAAGTAGAGGAAATGCTTCTTTATCCAAAGCGGTAAATACCAACTCCCCTTTGCTTCCCTCGGGCAACACTTCCCCGGTGTCGGGATCAATGATTTCAGCATAAAAGTGGTCTTCGTTGATATGCATACCGGTTTGCGCTTCGCATTCAAAAGCAACACCGGGACCTGTGGTTTCGGTCAGACCGTAAATGTCGTATGCCTTAATGCCCAAAGTATCTTGGATCTGCTGACGCATTTCCTCAGTCCAAGGCTCAGCACCGAAAATCCCTGCTTTCAATGGGATATCTTCCGGTTTATAACCTTGTTCTTTCAAGGATTCGCCAATATAAGCCGCATAAGAAGGAGTACAACACAAAAGGGTAGCATTTAGGTCGGTCATAAACTGAATTTGCCGTTCGGTGAAACCAGAGGACATAGGCAAGGTAAGACAACCCACCTTATGCGAACCGCCATGTAAGCCCATACCGCCGGTAAACAAGCCATAGCCATAAGCCACCTGGCAAACATCCTTTTTGGAACCGCCTGCGGCAACAATAGCACGAGCACAGCAATCTTCCCACAAATCTACATCATTTTGGGTATAAAACGCCACTACACGACGTCCCGTAGTACCCGAAGTAGAATGAATGCGCACACAATCTTCCAACGGTTTAGCAAGCAAGCCGTAGGGATAGGCTTCACGCAGGTCGGCTTTGCTGAGGAAGGGCAGTTTATGCAAATCTTCAATGCCGTGAATATCTTCCGGTTTTACCCCTTTTTCATCCATCAACTTACGATAATAAGGCAGATTTTCATAAACGTGTTTGACTTGTTTCACCAGTTTTTCAGACTGCAGTTTTTTCAGTTCATCCACCGGCATGGTTTCAATTTCTTTTTGGAAATATTGTTTTTCCATGTTTTGCGCCTTCTTTATTCAATATGAGATTTAGGCATGATAGCCCAGGTCAAAAGCTTTTTTATTCATTTCCACAAACTTGGGAGCAACCGTATTTTCAATGGCGGCAATCCAACGTTCATAGGGAATATCAAATTGCTTGGCGGCTTTGCCCATAAGCACAATATTTACCGCTTTGGAAGAGCCTGCTTGTTCGGCAAGAGAAAGAGCGTCCAAAGCATCTACATCCACCCCTTTGGCGGTGAGTTCATCCAATACGTTTACAGGATATTCTGCCGCACCGATAATAACAGGCATGGGGTCAATTTGTTGGGTGTTCACCACGATTTTACCGTCGTTTTTCAAATAGCGTGCATAACGGGCAGCTTCTAATTTTTCAAAAGCAATGATTACGTCAGCTTCGCCGTCGGTTACAATGGGAGAATACACCTTTTCGCCAAAACGAACATAGGTTACTACCGAACCGCCCCGTTGGCTCATGCCGTGTACTTCGCTTACTTTTACGTCATAGCCTTCGTCCACAAGCAGACGGCCCAAAAGCTTAGAGGCAAGCAAACTACCTTGTCCGCCTACGCCTACGATCATAACACTGGTTGTTTTCATAGTCGTTTTCCTCCTTACTCCACAATGGCGTCAAATGCGCACAGTTGATTACATACACCGCAACCCACACACAAGGTGGTGTCGATTTTGGCTTTGCCGTTTTTCATGCTGATAGCGGGACAACCCAAGGTCATGCAGCGTTTGCAAGATTTACATTTATCTTCCTCCACTTTAAGAGCGGGTTTGGTTTTCACCGATTTCAGCAACACGCAAGGACGGCGGGAAATAATAACCGAAGGTTCTTCGACCGCCAATTCCTCTTTTACGGCGGTGTCGCAGGCTTTTAAATCATAGGGCTCAACCGCGCGTACACGGTTGATGCCCAGTGCTTTACAAAGGGATTCCAAATCCACCTTGGCGGCAGGGTCGCCTTTAATGTTAAAGCCTGTGGTGGGATTTTGTTGATGTCCTGTCATACCGGTAATGGAGTTGTCCAAAATAATCACGGTAGAATTGGTAGCGTTATAAGCCACGTTCACAAGGCCGGTCATACCCGAGTGCATAAAGGTAGAATCACCAATTACTGCTACGGATTTCTTCTCGGCATCGGCACCACGGGCGGCATTGAAGCCGTGAAGTCCCGAAATGGAAGCACCCATACAAAGGGTAGAATCCAAGGCATTCAAAGGAGCAACCGCACCCAAGGTATAACAACCAATGTCACCCATGGCGGTAATTTTGTTTTTGGACAGGGTATAGAACAAACCGCGGTGGGGACAACCGGCACACATCATAGGCGGACGGTTGGGAATAACCGAATCAGCAGTTACCACTTGGGGCAACTCTTTACCAAAAGCGGCGGCAATGGTAGCTTGAGAAAACTCGCCCAAGGGAGAGAACAATTCCTTGCCAACACATTCGATACCTAAAGCGCGCACGTGGGTTTCAATAATGGGGTCTAATTCTTCCACCACATACAGTTTCTTTACCTTTGCGGCAAAATCCTTGATCAGTTGTACAGGCAAGGGATTTGGCATACCGATTTTTAAAATGGACGCACTGTCTCCCATCACTTCTTTTACATATAAATAAGAGCAACCTGAGGTAATAATACCGATTTCATCGCTATTCATTTCCACCGTGTTATACACACACTTTTCGGCAAGTTGTTGCAGTTTTAAGGTACGTTCTTCTACAAAAGGATGACGCTTGATGGCATTGCCTGGCATCATAATAAATTTCGCACCGTTCTTTTGGTAATCTTTCAGCACTGCGGGTTGGGCTTCGCCAAGTTCCACAATGGATTGACTATGCGCAATACGAGTGCAGGTACGCAAAATAACGGGCGTGTCGTATTCTTCGGAAAGAGCAAACGCAGATTTAGCAAAATCATAGGCTTCTTGAGAATCGGCAGGCTCTAACATAGGCACTTTTGAAGCGATGGCATAGTGACGGGAGTCTTGCTCGTTTTGAGAAGAGTGCATAGCAGGGTCGTCAGCCACGCAAATGACCATACCACCGTTTACACCGGTATAAGACAGAGTAAACAGCGGGTCGGCGGCTACGTTCAAGCCTACGTGTTTCATGGCACAAGCCGAACGTGCCCCTGCAAGAGATGCGCCAAAAGCAACCTCGGCGGCCACTTTTTCGTTGGGTGCCCATTCAGAATGCAAATCATCATATTTGGATAAAAATTCGGTGATTTCGGTAGAGGGAGTGCCGGGATAAGAAGACACCACACCAAGGCCGCCGTCATGCAGACCTGCGGCTACCGCTTGGTTACCAATCATTAGTTTTTTCATGGGAATCGTTTCCTTTCTTACGATTTGTTTTGGGAGTCCACCAAACCCTCGCCACCGTACATTTTACGAAGCTTGGGTTTTTCAATTTTGCCGGTGGGGTTACGGGGGACGTCGGCAAAAATGATCTTACGGGGACGTTTATATCGAGGCAGATCTTTGCAGAATTCGTTGATTTCTTCCTCGGTGCAGGTCATATCCTGCTTCACTTCAATAATTGCTGTGGCAATTTCGCCCAAACGAGCATCGGGCAGACCAATAACCGCCACATCTTTGATTTTGGGATAAGCCGCCAAAAAGTTTTCAATTTGAACGGGATAGAGGTTTTCTCCCCCGGTAATGATTACGTCCTTTTTGCGGTCAACCAAATATATAAAGCCTTCTTCATCCTGCATGGCCATATCCCCTGTGTACAGCCAACCGTCTTTCAGGGAATCAGCCGTGGCTTTTTCGTCACGGTAATAGCAGGTCATAACGCCGGGGCCTTTCAGGCAAAGCTCACCAACGTCGCCCTGCGACACCACTTCGCCTTCGGGAGAAACGATTTTGGTTTGCCAGCCGTAACCGGGAATGCCGATTGCACCAACTTTATGAATGTTTTCTACCCCCAAATGCACCGCACCGGGACCAATGGATTCGGAAAGTCCGTAGTTGGTATCGTAAGCGTGATTGGGGAAATATTCCAACCAGCGGCGAATCAAACTTTGGGGAACCGGTTGAGCGCCAATGTGCATTAACCGCCATTTCGAGAGGTCAAATTCCTCTAACTTTATTTCCCCACGGTCAAGGGCATTGAGAATGTCCTGTGCCCAGGGTACCAACAGCCAAACAATGGAGCATTGTTCAGAACTTGCCGCTTCTAAAATGCTACGAGCCCCGGTGCCTTTTAAGATAACCGCCTTAGAGCCGGAAAGCAGACTGCCGAACCAGTGCATTTTCGCACCCGTATGATAAAGAGGCGGAATGCAAAGGAAGCAATCATCCTTGGTTTGGCTATGGTGATTTTGTTCCACCTGACAAGAGAAAATCAAACTCTCATGATTATGTAAAATGGCTTTTGGAAAGCCGGTGGTACCCGAAGAAAAGTATATGGCCGCATCGTCTTGCTCGGTGAGTTCACATTCGGGGAATGTTCCCGAACATTCGGAAATCAGATCATTGTAATCGTCAGCAAAAGCGGGGCAACCATTTCCGAAATAAATCAAGGTACAATTCTTGCTGATCTTGTCTGCTACCGCTTCTACCCGCCCGATAAACTCACTACCGAAAATCAACACGTCTGCTTGCGCTAAATCCAAACAATAGTCGATTTCGTCGGGAGAATAACGGAAGTTCAGCGGTACTGCCAAGGCACCCGTTTTTAATATACCAAAATAAATGGGCAACCAATCAATGCAGTTCATGAGCAAAATGGCAACCTTTTTCCCTTTGCCAATGCCGTTTTGCTTTAACATATTGGCAAGGCGGTTTGCTTTTTCGTTGAACACCGCCCAGGTAATTTCACGGCGATAGTGTTTCACCCGATGGGTGGGTTCTACCAATTCATATTCATGCCAAGTGAGGCGGCGGGTTTCGGGCTGTTCGGGGTTAATCTCTACCAGCGCCGTATCATTACCAAACTCACGGGCATTCCGTTCCAATAGATGTACAATGGTCATTTCTTTCATTCCTATCCATAATGAATCATGCTTGTTATACTTTAACACTTTAAAGCAAATATGTCAACCCTTCCCTTTCATTTTTTTAAAAAAACTTTTGGAAAAACCTCCAAAAACCGCGAGAAAAGTCATTTTTTACAATTTTTTCAATTCCCCTCTTGACAAACACGCTTTAAAGTGCTAAATTAACAATCGTAAACTTTAGCGCTTTAAAGTTTTTATGCTTTAAAGCAAAGAAAGGTCGTAATAATTATGAATATGAACAACTTCTCATCCATCCTTGCGGCAACGCCCACCACAACTACGGCCTATATCGCCGTACCTATGCTTATCTGCTTTTTTGCTTTGATGCTTTGGGTTGGCTTTGCTTGCCGAAAACACACCAAAAGCGTAGACAGTTTTGTACTGGGCGGTCGTGCGGTAGGCCCATGGTTAACTGCTTTTGCCTTTGGCACCTCTTATTTTTCGGCAGTTATTTTTGTTGGCTACGCCGGGCAATTTGGTTGGAATTTTGGATTAGCTTCTACCTGGATTGGCCTTGGAAACGCCTTTATCGGCTCGTTGCTGGCTTGGTCGGTGCTTGGTCGCCGTACCCGCGTAATGACCCAACATTTAGGTAGCAAAACGATGCCAGACTTTTTTGAAAAACGGTATGATTCCAAAGCACTAAAAGTGGCGGCATCGTTTATTGTATTCGTATTCCTAATTCCCTACACTGCTTCTTTGTATAACGGACTTTCCTCCTTATTTAACAACGTATTTGCCATACCCTATTGGGTTGTTGTAGTGATTATGGCGGTACTGACCGGCATTTACGTCATTTTCGGTGGTTACATGGCAACCGCCGTCAACGATTTTATTCAAGGCATTATTATGCTGGTGGGTATTGTTGCGGTGGTAGCGGCGGTACTTCACCAAAACGGCGGATTTACCGCCGCAGTGGAAACCTTGACCAATCAAGCGGGACATCATTACACTTCCCTACTTGGTCCTGACCCCACCTCATTGTTATTTGTAGTGTTACTAACCTCCTTGGGTACGTGGGGGCTTCCTCAAATGGTAGGTAAGTTCTACT
The DNA here is from genome assembly GCA_045661365.1 of Acutalibacteraceae bacterium. Taxonomy (GTDB): domain Bacteria; phylum Bacillota; class Clostridia; order Oscillospirales; family Acutalibacteraceae; genus UMGS1484. The sequence continues at coordinate 13,484 of JAZRFL010000182.1, forward strand.
CAATTAAGGATGAAGGTTCTATAAAAAAAGGCACGATTATCTCCACCGTGTTTGCCATTGTGGTTGCGGGAGGTTGCTACTTCCTTGGTGGATTCGGTCGATTATATGATTCTCCCGTCCTTTATAGTGCAAGCGGCAAAATCCTTAACGATAAGATTATTCCCTCCATGCTTTCCGGTCTGTCGCCCGTAATTGTGTCCTTAATCATCGTATTGGTTTTAGCAGCATCTATGTCTACCCTTTCTTCTCTGGTGCTAACATCCGCTTCTACCCTTACGCTGGACGTGGTAAAGCCTTTGCTTACCAAGAAAAAAGAAATGAGTGAAACCAAAAGCGTGTTGATTATGCGGTTATTCATTGTTTTCTTTATTGCTCTTTCGGCGGCAATCGCTATTTTAAAAGACACGCTTTGGTCCAACAACGTATTTATCGCACAAATGATGGGGGTATCTTGGGGTGCTTTGGCAGGCGCATTTTTGGCTCCTTTCCTATATGGGTTATACTGCAAAGGTACCACCAAAGCCGCCGTGGTAGCAAGTTTTATCTTCGGCACAGGATTGGAGCTTGTGCAGTTGTGCATTAGTGTAGGCTGGATCTCGGTGAAAGGTCTCCCCGTTTTAGAATTTGTATTTACCAACTCCCTCTATTCAGGGGTATTTGCCATGGTGGGTGGTTTGATGATAGTACCTATCGTAAGCTTCTTCTCAGCCAAGACCCTGCCCCAAAACATAGACGAAAAATTCTCGTGTTATAATGAGCAGGTGGTTACCACCAAAAAGAAATCTCTCGGTTAAGTCCCAAGGATGAGAAAGGATCTCTTTCTCATCCTTTTTTGTTGACATTTTTGCGGTTACATCTTAAAATAGTTGAAAAGGAGGTCATAGCCCATGGATTTCACCTTTCGCGATATCGTTTCAAAAGAAGTACTGTGCAACTATTTGAGTCGTGCGGTCACCTTTGCCTGTACACCACTCTCTTTGAACAAAACGCCCTATGCCTATGATTTTATCTTAGATACAGGCGCCAAATACATCTGTCGCGCTGCCCATTGTTGGGTACCGTCAGCGGCGGATTACGACACCTATTCCGAACAACAGGAATTCATTGAAAAAGTACACCAAAGCGACCCTGAGGTAGTATTTGAAGCCTGCCTATTTGAAAACGTAACCAAAGCCGTAGAAACCATAGCCATTCCCCCTTACGTGTTTGAGGAATTTAGTTTACCGATAGAAGAACGCTGTTTTTCTCTTGAAAAATTGATTTACCCCGACGGATTGCTATGGGAGTTGATCGGTAAAGATGCCGGCGTGCCGGACATCACCGCCACCGAAGCCCAAATGTTCTTTTATTATCGTGCCTGCGAATACATCAAAATGGGATACGAAGCTTTACACATGGGGCAAATTGAGTGGATCGGTTATCACGATTACGACCGTGCCGCATGGACTTCTCTAAATGCCCGCATACGTGCCTTTGCCAAAAAGCACGCTCGCCGCGGATTTGTGTTTCTAAATGCTCACACCCATGGAGATATAGGTGCAGACGGTCGGTTACTGTTTGATTTTCATATGTTCCCAAGCCGTCCCAAAGCAGTAGGAACCGAAGCACGCCGTCCTACCGAAGACAATCCCCAACGCTGCATTTTGGAACATAATCATTTAGATTCCATTTACGGCAAAAGTATGGGTGGTAAAACCTACAGTGGATGGGAATGTGATTCTCTCCCCTATTTGGTAGAGTTGGACAATTTCGGTAACAATCCCGCCATTCGTAACCAGCCTAATCCCGAATTGATTGAAAGTTGGGGAATGGACGAGATCACTTGGTTTGCCAATCAACCCGATGCTTACCGTGCAGAGTTTTTGCGGTATGTTCACCGTTGGATGGATGAAGAAGCCAAAGGAGACGGCTATTTTGCCATGCCGGGACATCGTATCGCTGAAATTTACAACGAAAAAGGCGAAGTTGTGGCAAGACAATATTCCGCCTGCCACCCAAATGTCTTTGCGGGTGGGTCGGGTGACCAAGCGGTAATTTGTGACATTTGGAATCACGATTAAAAAAGCCCTCATCTGCCGAATTTTATGGTAGATGAGGTTTTTTTGTATAAATTTAAAAATAGGGATTGCAAAATCAAGGAGAGTGTGTTATACTCCCTTTTGTTGACCCGACGAACCCTTTGGAATGCAAAAACCGAAGGCGGAGGGAACTCTGGAGAAGTCCGTTTTACACGGATGCCGAAGGTGCAAGGCGGTTCGCCGCCGAATCTCTCAGGCAAAAGGATAGAGTGCAAATTTATATACTGCGTTTGTCTTTTCTTTTTTCAGAGTTGTTGCGTTTTGCAACAACTTTTTATTTTTTGGAGGTATGAAAAATGACTGATGTTGTAATGGAAATCGTTACTACACTCAATGCCTACCTTTCAGACTATGTATTGATCGTTCTGTTAGTAGGTATCGGCATTCTGTTCACCCTGCGCACCAAATTTGTGCAAGTGCGTTGCTTTGGTCAAGGGCTGAAACAAGTATTCGGTGGCCTTTCGTTGAGAGGTGGCAAACAAGAAGGCGGTTTAAGTTCTTTCCAAGCACTTGCTACCGCTATTGCCGCTCAAGTTGGTACCGGTAACATTGTTGGTGCTTCGGGCGCTATTTTGCTTGGTGGTCCCGGTGCCATCTTCTGGATGTGGGTTATTGCTTTCTTTGGTATGGCCACCATTTACGCTGAAGCTGTTTTGGCACAAAAAACCCGTGTGATTGACGAAAACGGCGAAATCCACGGTGGTCCCGTTTACTACATTAAAGCCGCTTTTAAGGGTGGTTTTGGTAAATTCCTGGCAGGATTCTTTGCCGTTGCCATTACCTTAGCCTTGGGCTTTATGGGCACCATGGTACAATCCAATTCCATTGCCGAATCCTGCAACACCGCTTTTGGCATTCCCGGTTGGGTTGTTGGTTTGATTATTGCCGCTATTTCTGCCTTTATCTTCCTTGGTGGTATCAACCGCATTGCTTCGGTTACCGAAAAATTGGTACCCATTATGGCTGTTGTTTTCTTGCTGGGCGGCTTGGTAATTCTTGCCTTCCGCATTGAATACATTCCCGAAACCTTTGGCATGATCTTTAAATACGCTTTCACCCCCCATGCTTTGATTGGTGGTAGCGTTGGTATTGCCATTAAAACTGCTATTAGCCAAGGTGCTAAACGTGGTTTGTTCTCTAACGAAGCAGGTATGGGTTCTACCCCCCATGCTCATGCCATGGCAAACGTAAAGAAACCTCATGACCAAGGTGTAGTTGCTATTATTGGTGTGTTTATTGACACCTTTGTAGTATTGACCATGACCGCTTTGGTAGTAATTTCTACCCTATTTGTAGGGGGCGATGGATTGGCCGGCAAAACCGGTGATGCTTATTTGGCTGCCACGACCGGAGATGGTGCTATCATTACCAAAACCAATGCCATGCAAAAGGCTGTAAGCAGCATTTTCGACCAGACCGGAATCGACGGATTAGGTGCTATTTTTGTAGCAATTTGCTTGTTATTCTTTGCTTATTCCACCATCATCAGCTGGAACTTCTTTGGTAAAATCAACGTGCAATATCTGTTCAAAAACAGCAAAGTTGCCACCACCGTTTATTCCATTCTTGCCCTTGGATTTATTGTTTTGGGTTCCATACTGCAAAACGATTTGGTTTGGGAACTCACCGACTTCTTTAACTATTTGATGGTTCTACCCAACGTAATTGCCCTGTTTGCTTTGCAAAAACTGGTTGTAGCCGAATCTAAAAACGCTAAAATTAAAGAATAATTTTACTACATAATAAAAATCCTGCACAGAACCAAATCTGTGCAGGATTTTTTATATTGTTTTTATTTGTCTAAATTGAATTGTTCACCGCAACCGTAGTTCTCGTAAACATAGTCAATGTCTTTATCCCCACGGCCGGAAAGACAAACCAAAATCGAACCACTCTTCTTTTCTTTGGCATATTTAATAGCATAAGCCAAAGCATGAGAACTTTCAATTGCAGGAATGATTCCTTCATAGCGGCACAGCAGGAAGAAGGCTTCCATGGCTTCTTCATCGCTGGCGGTCACGTAGTTGACACGACCTGCATCTCGCAGATAAGCATGTTCAGGACCAACACCGGGGTAATCCAAACCACTGGCGATAGAGTAAACCGGCAGAGGCTCTCCGTTCTCGTCTTGGAGCAGATAACTTTCGAAACCATGCAGTTTCCCCTTTGAGCCAAACTGCATGGTAGCGGCATGGTCACCGACATTGGTGCCGCGACCAAGAGGTTCAACACCATAGATTTCAACCGGATCACCCAAGAAAGGAGTGAACATACCAAGGGAGTTGGAACCGCCGCCCACGCAAGCGCAAATGGCGTCCGGCATAATGCCGGTCATTTCCAAAAACTGTTCACGGGCTTCCACACCAATTACCGATTGGAAATCCCGTACCATTTTGGGGAAGGGATGGGGTCCCAAAGCCGAACCGATGCAATAAATGGCGTGGTCATATTCTTTTAAATAAGCATCAAAAGCGGCGTCTACCGCTTCTTTTAAGGTTTTAAGACCATGAGTTACGGGAATTACGTTAGCACCCAACATTTTCATGCGAATGACGTTGGGGTGTTGTTTGGCAATATCTACCTCACCCATATACACGTCGCATTCCATGCCAAAATAGGCAGCGGCGGTGGCGATAGCCACACCGTGTTGTCCTGCGCCGGTTTCAGCAATCAATTTTTTCTTGCCCATGTATTTGGCAAGCAAGCCCTCACCCATGCAGTGGTTGAGTTTATGTGCGCCGGTATGGTTCAAATCCTCCCGCTTCAAGTAGATTTGGCAATTGCCAAACAGTTTGGAAAGCCGTTCACAATGATAAACGGGAGTGGGGCGACCTTGGAACTCCTTGCGGATGCGGCGCAGTTCATTAATAAACTGAGCCGAATGGCAAATGGCTTCGTAAGAGTCGCTGGCTTCTTTAAAAGCCGGTTCCAATTCGGGAGGCAGAAAAGCACCACCAAACTCCCCGAAATAACCGTTTTTGTCGGGATATTGTTTTAAATACGTAGTAAAATCTTTATAATCCATCACAAATTCTCCTCAATTCTGCGATAATTTGATTGTTTTAATTTGTGTTGTTATGCCATCGCGAAAGTCCCATGGATATACCTCCGTTACATGAAAAACTCCTGTCCCAGCAATTGGGACAGGAGTAGGATTCCTGCGGTACCACCCAAATTCACTCATAACGAGTGCACTCAAACAACGTACACGTATACGTCTGTCGCTGTAACGTGCGACCCACGGCTCCCCTACTGGTTTGTCACTTTCAGTTCGCCCTCAAAAGTCCATTCACAAAACCTTGTCTTATCGCAATCCCACCGTCTGCGACTCTCTGAAAAGCCAATTTGTCTTGCTACTTCTCTTTTTCATCGGTTTTATTTATTATATGACCGTCAAAGAAGGTTGTCAAGTATTTTTTTCTTTACATTCATTGGCAAATATGATAAATTATAATTAACTTAAATAAGGAGTGTGCAATATGGAAGATAACAAAGTAATTTATCAAGAAACAAATAAAGGGTTTTCCCTTTCCGGCTGTGTAGCCGCATTTTTCTCCGCATTTATTATTGCGTTTACCGTTGATTGGTTGATCGTGCAAGATAATACCATGTTTGCCGTGCGCCGTTTTATTATCGCCGTTGCCGCCGCTGTGATTATTACCGTTTTATATGCTGTGTTAATGAAAATGTTTACTTGCCAAAGCTTAATCGTTACACAAGACGAAATTTGCGGAAAAACAGGCA
>JAZRFL010000183.1:0-1505 GCA_045661365.1 Acutalibacteraceae bacterium
AGAACGACATGGCTACGATCCGACTTACAAGTTAATGCGAATGCTGGAGGGAAAGGGCGAATGAGTTACGTTATCAAAAGACGGTGCGACGAAGCAATGAAGCGGTCAAAGGAAAAGTGCCGAACGCCGTCGGGGTACAAGTGGAAGTGTACCGGCGAGTGTAAGACGTGTATTTGCTGCATATACATGACGCAGTATTTCCACGAACGGCACTATAACAGAATGCGGAAATTACCGGAGGATTAAAAGGCATGACAAGAGAAGAAGCAGTTAAGTGGCTCAAGGCAATAAGTACAAAGACAGTCGTATTCGGTTGGGACGATTATGCTTCACAAGAATCACAAAAGGAAATAAGAGAACGATGCGAAAAGGCTTTTGGCGAAGCCATAGACCTGGCAATAGAAGCACTACAAGCCGAGTATGAGGATTACGAACACGCAACACTTGTGGATATTAAAGAGCCGTTAAAAGTTTTGGTGGTGCGGTGTAAGGATTGCCGACATTGGAATAGTGAAACCAAAGGTTGCAAGAGGAATCCATCGGTAGAAGCATGGCATGAATCGGACTTTTGCAAGTACGGAGAAAGGAGAGAGGAATGACGGCAAATAAAAAAGGTTTTACAACGAGGGATATGTTAAGGGTAGACTGTTTGGCATACTTCGCAGAACAAAAGTATAAGGAGAAATTAAAAAGAGAGAAAAAAATTCCTTTCCGTTCCCTTGAAAGACAAATAGGCAAACACAAGTATGGAGAAAGGAGAGAGCCGGACAAATGCGAATAACGGCAAGGGAATACCTGGAACAATACAAGGCACTCGAAGCAAGGGTGCGAATACTTCAGGCGGAAGTCGAACGGATCAGGACGGACGCGGAGGGACTTCACATAAACCTTGACGCAACGCCGAAAGGTTCCGGAAAGAACGACAAACTGGCGCGGCTTGCTATCATGCTTGCCGAACGCGAAACGGAACTTCAGGAAGAATTGACGAAAGCATGGTCGGTGCGTATCGACATAGTGAAGAACCTCGAAGCGTTGCAAGACCACAAGCAGCAAACACTTCTTTATGCGAAGTATATCGAGGGGAAGACGTGGGAAACGATCGCGTACGAAATGGGTTACACGTGGCGGCATTGTCATCGAATACATGGCCGCGCATTGCAGAAGTTGGAGAACATAATCAATTAATTCGTAAATGTCATTGTATGTCAGTATATAATGAGCATATAGTATAGGCGTAAGAATTGGTTAGTAATTCTATGCACTCCTTTCTACATAGTTGAGTTGTTCAGGGCAAAGGGTTCACGTTAATGCGTGAGCCTTTTGTTATGGGGATATATGGCCGGATCAAATGCGAAACAGTTATACGGCGGAACCGCATGGAAGCAGACACGCGCGGCGTATTTGAAAAGCGTCGGCGGTTTGTGTGAACGGTGCAGCGAGAAAGGTTTGGTCGTGCCGGCGGAAGTGGTTCATCACATTACGCCGATAACCGAAGACAATGTAAG
>JAZRFL010000184.1:0-1939 GCA_045661365.1 Acutalibacteraceae bacterium
ACTTTATTGCAATTCCATTGTTTGCAAACGGGTAAGAAGCATCAGCATAAAAGAGGTGGCAGGCATATCGTACTCGTTGGCAAGGGAGGTGTCGGCATAGGGCTCATCGGTTAAGGGGTATCCCGAAAAACCGGTAAATACCGCACCGGGGATTTGGGGCGTTTTGGGGTCAAACTCGGTGGTGTTGATCAGCCGTTGGGGTTGATTGCGACCTACGCCTTCTACGGTGCTGATGTTCATCATGTTCACCCCCAACACAAAGTCGGCAATACGGGCGGCAGCATTGTGATACCGCTTGTCTTTGGTGGATTGATACATTTCTAAAAGGAACAGAGCCCGTCCCAAAATTTCTTTGTTGCAACCAAATTCGTAATCGTCGGCAAAATAGCGGTAATAAGCATTTCCCAATTTGCGACTGCCTTTGGCTTCATAAGAATACAGATAGCAAGCAGGCATGCCCCATGGATTTTTACTTGCCATCGTCAGCAAATGTTCCCCATATAAACGAGCGGTTTCGGCATATTGCGATTGGTTTGGTAAATCCATTTGAGCCAGTTCTGCTAAAGCAATGGGCCCTAACGCACCGTCGTCAGTGGTAGAAATATAATGTTCTTTGTTTCCATCTCGATAAAATGCGCCTTTGGTGGGGTGCTCTGTGCGGTCTTGCAATTGACAAAGAGCATCGGCAAATTGTTGGGCGTGTTGCAGGTAAATTGCTTCATTGGTGGTCTTATACAGTTGCAAAGCACAATGGAGCAATCCCCCTGCATACAAGGCGCTGCCTTTATAGTTTTGGGTGAATAATTTGGGTAAAAAGTCGTGGAAGGGCGGTACCACTTTGGGGGCGTACTCGGTGGGGGCACCGTCAGCGGTGTAGTAATCGTACACCTTTTTTGCTAAGGTGATGCAGGCTTGCGCATAGTCGGTATCATGCTCGGCAAAGGCACGGGCGCAAATGCATTGGGCATTGATAACGTTAAATACCCCAAAGAAAGGCGGATGGTCGGCAAATACCTTGCGGTCGCCAAAATGGTTGGGGTAAATGACGCTGTCTAACAATCGCCCGTCTTCTTGTACCAGTTTTTGGAAATATTGATTACCCCATTTCATTTCTTCCAAGGGCTTGTTTTTGAAAACGGGGGAAAGGGGAGTGTAACGTGCCAAATCCTCCAAAGCAAAGAATGCCCAGGAGGAAGATTGCACCCATTTGCGCAAATCGCAAGATTGATGCCACCCGCCGGTTAAATCTTTGTGTTCCCCCAAATGCTCACAAAAAGCATCGCCTTCGTGGCAAGGACCGCACCAGTTTTCATAGGTGTTGCCGCACCGTTGCATGGTAAAATAGTTGGCAATGGTACGCATGGGCATATGGTACAATACATCGGAAATTACCACCACTTGAGAACGGGTGGGATATTCAAACAAAAAACCGGGGCATTCGATTAGATAGGCGCCGCTTTGGGTAAAATCAGAAAAATCCCCCACAAAAGCATCACCCAAATCTCCGCTTATACGGGTAAGGGTACCTTCATAAATGGGATTCAGCGTGTTACGGTCTAAAAGGGTAAAGGTGTCACACCGTGGGTGTTCCACCACAAAGAATTTTGGTCCGTGGGTCAAATATCCCACGTGATTGATGAGAATATTCAGTTGCATAATAATTCCTCCAATCATATTTTTTTCAGTATACCATACGTGAATAAAAAACAATAGTAAAATCAGGGAAAAAAACAGAAAAAATCGTTGAAAAAATATTTTATAAAATTTGAATTTCCCCCTTGACAAATGATGTTTCTTGGCATATAATAACACTCGTTGATGCGGATTTAGCTCATCTGGTAGAGCGCCACCTTGCCAAGGTGGAGGTAGCGAGTTCGAGCCTCGTAATCCGCACCAAAAATCCCGTTCACGCAAGTGAGCGGGATTTTTACTTTTTACC
>JAZRFL010000185.1:0-30299 GCA_045661365.1 Acutalibacteraceae bacterium
GTCAAATAAAATTGGCCGGCCAGCTCCTGTACCGAAAACGAATCGGCGAAATTTTCTTCAATCATTCTCCTGACCTCTTCCATCAGCGGATCTCCTGTGGTTTGATGAAACCGTTCGGGTGCCAATCGATATAAATGCAACAGCAAGGTGTGAAATAAAACGCCCTGCATTTCATCGCTTCTCGACTGTCTATTGTTTTGTTCTCTGTGAATTTCTTCAACCAACTGCACGATATGAGGACTATCCTTTAAATCGAAAACGTGACACCATTCCACCGGATGATAGAAAAGAATGGAGGTAAGAGACGGTGGAATACCGATTTGTCCCAGCGCATCGGGTTGCACGTGCAAGCCGATACGGCAGTAGGGCAACTGTTTTGGAATGAGATTATGAACCTCCAACCGACCGATGATAGCCAACTGACCTGCGCAAAGCTCGTATGTGGTATTTCCGATCTCCATAGAGACCGTTCCCTGCTGAAGATACAGCAATTCACACACATCGTGAATATGAAAAGCCGAGATCCCTTCCCCCGCCTCGGTTGTGGTGCTTTTCCATGAAGCAAGCCATTGCATTCCATCAACTCCTTTTTTAAAAGCATATCATATTTTTAGAACCGCCGCAAGGAAAATCTTGATTTTTGCATATTTTTTACTCATTTTTACAAATGTATTTTAAACCGTATCATGATATAGTAAAAACAGAAAGATTTTGCATAAGGTGATGCGACCAATCACCTTAAAGAGGGAGCATTTATGAAAAACGTTGTCATAACCGGTGCATCGGGTGTTTTGTGCCGAGAACTATCCAAAGCGTTAGCGAAAGAAGGCTATGGGTTGGCATTGATTGCCAGAAACAAGGAAAAACTGATTGCCTTGCAGGATGAAATTCGTGCAGGCGGCGGCACCGCCTTTTGCTATACGGCTGACGTAACCGACTGCGCGGCAATGGAGGCCGTTCACAAAGCCGTTTTGCAAGATCTGGGACCTTGCGATATTCTCATCAATGGTGCCGGCGGAAATCACCCCGACTGTACCACAACCAGCGAGGTGTTTTCGGGGGAGGAGGATCAGGATTTCTTTCACCTGAGCAAAGACGGATTCTCCCACGTGTTTAACATCAATCTTTGGGGAAGCGTTTTGCCCAGTCAGATTTTTGGTAAAGATATGATCGGAAGAAGCGGTTGCACGATCGTCAACATTTCCTCCATGGCGGCATTTAGTCCTTTAACCAAAACGCCGGCTTATTGTGCGGCCAAGGCAGGCATTTCGAATTTCACCCAATGGTTGGCGGTACATTTTGCTGCATCCGGCATTCGGGTCAACGCCATTGCACCCGGTTTCTTCCTGACACAGCAAAATCATCACCTGCTTTTTGATGAAAACGAGAATCCCACTCCCCGTGCAGGAAAAATTCTCAGCAACACCCCCATGAAACGGTTTGGCGAACCACAGGAGTTGGTGGGTGCTTTGCTGTTTTTGTTGGACGAAACCCGCTCGGGTTTTATCACCGGTTGTATTTTGCCGGTAGACGGCGGATTTTCGGCATATAGCGGCGTATAATCAGAAAGGAGTTTTTCTATGAAACAACTGGTCGGAGCGCAACTTTATACCATACGGGAATTTATGAATACCGAGGAGGCGTTTATTGCCTCCATGAAGAAAGTACGGGAGATGGGCTTTGAGTACGTCACCTATTCTGCCGTAGCTGCTCCTTTGACCCCTGTCCGTGTGCGGGAGATCATGGACGAGTTGGGACTCAAAATTGCTTGTACCCATATTCCCTGGGAACGACTGTTACACGAAACGGAGCAGGTGGCACAGGAACATCTGATTTTGGGTTGCCCCATTGTGGGACTTTCTTGGTGTGGGGAACACACCTTAACCACCATGGAGGACCTGAACATCTATATTGATTTGCTGAAAAAAATCGGCAGAACCATGCGCAAACACGGGCTGACCTTTGCCATTCACAATCATTGTGTAGAATTTCACCGACACAACGGAAAAACGGCTCTTCAAATCATCAAAGAAGAAACCGACCCCGAAGATCTGTCCTTTATTTTCTGCTGTTACTGGGCACAGCATTCGGGGGCTGACTCGGTAGAATACCTGCGGGAATTTGCCGATCGGATTGCTATCTGTCATTACAAAGACCGCATGGTGCTGGACGGTGAGCCCACTTACACCACCGTGGGACAGGGCAACATGAACTATAAGGCGATTTTCAAGGTCTGCGAAGAAATCGGTATACAACACGCCATGATCGAACAGGATACCTGTCAAAAAGACCCCTTTGTAAGTTTGGCAGAAGGACGAGAATATCTTTTGTCACTGGGCGAAGCGTACGACAAGGGGGAACTGTAATGGCTTTTCAAAAAAGCGATGGCATTAACTACGCCCCCGTGGGGAAATCCAACCACGTTGTGCAACCGGGCGAATTTGTTTTCGCCGCCACAGCGTTGGATCATGGGCATATTTACGGGATGTGCAACGGACTGCTGGAAGCAGGTGCTGTATGCAAAGCGGTGTATGATCCCGACCCGAACAAGGTGGCGGCTTTCCGTCAGCGTTATCCCCACGTTGCGGTGGCAGACAGTTTAGAACAGATCCTTTGTGATCCGGATATTCAAATGGTGGCAGGTGCCGCTATTCCTTACTTACGGTGCGATCTTGGTCTGAAGGTCATGGAAGCAGGCAAGGATTACTTTACCGACAAAGCCCCCTTGACCACTCTTGACCAGCTCGCCCGTGCCAAAAAGGCGGTAGCCGAAACGGGACGGAAATATATGGTTTATTACAGCGAGCGACTGCACGTGGAAAGTGCCGTACTTGCAGGACAACTTGTAAAGGACGGTGCCATCGGTCAGGTGGTGCAGGTCGTCTGTCTGGCTCCGCATCGGTTAAGCGAGCCCACTCGTCCCGATTGGTTCTGGAGCCGTGAACAATCCGGCGGCACCCTATGCGATTTGGGTAGCCATCAGATTGAACAATTTTTGTATTATACCAACAACACCACCGCCACGGTGGTGTCGGCACAACGTGCCAACTATGCCAGTCCTCATCGCAAGGATTTTGATGATTTTGCCAGCGCCACACTGGTGGGCGGCAACGGTGCCACCCAGTACCTGCGAGTCGACTGGCTGACACCCGACGGGCTGGGCTCTTGGGGGGACGGCCGTTTGTTTTTGCTGGGTACCAAGGGTTACATTGAAGTGCGCAAATATCTGGACATAGCCCGCGCGGCAGAAGGAGATCAACTCTACCTTGTAGACGGACAGGGAGAACGTCATATCTCTGTGGGCGGAACCGTAGGGTATCCCTTTTTTGGTGAAATGATCTTAGATTGCCTGAATCGTACCGAAAAAGCCATGACCCAAGAACATATTTTCAAGGCGGCCGAGCTTGGCGTGCAAGCACAACTGTCGGCACAGGTCTTGACACCCCAAGAGGTTGGGAGGATCGATCGATGACACGCCTTTCTTTTGAAAAGACAAAACAACTCCTGTTAAAAATCTTTTGCTCATACGGATTTTCAGAGCAACAAAGCGACATTATTGTCGACTCCTTATTAGCGGCAGATTTGGCAGGCATTGAGTCCCACGGGATTCAGCGTATGGTTCGTTACGATGATGCCATTGCCAAAGGTATGGTGGTAACCGATGCGGTTGCGGAGATTGTGTGGGAAACCCCCGTTTCGGCGGTGATGGATGCCCGCAAGGCTATGGGGCAGTTGGTTAGTTGCCAAGCGATGGAGCTGGCCATTCAAAAAGCGGAGACCACCGGCTTTGGTATGGTAACCGTGCGTAATTCCAACCATTTCGGCATTGCAGGCTACTATGCCCGTATGGCGGCGAAGAAGGGACTTATCGGTATGGCAATGACCAACTCCGAAGCCATTATGGTACCCACCGGCAGTCGTCAGGCAAGACTGGGGACCAACCCCATTGCACTGGCCTTTCCTGCCGATCCGACTCCCTTTTGCTTCGATGCCGCCACCACGGTGGTGCCGCGAGGAAAGCTGGAGGTATATCGAAAAGCAGGCAAGCCTATGCCGAATGGTTGGGCTATAGCCGCCAACGGTGTTCCCAGCAACGACCCTGACAAGGTGATCCGAAACATTTCCGATCGTGCCGGAGGCGGCATTCTTCCACTGGGCGGCAACGAAGAAATAACCGGCGGTCATAAGGGATACGGCTTTGGTATGATCTGTGAGCTGTTCACCTCTATTTTGTCGGGTGGGCCACCTTCTTATTTGACCTATCAGCAACCCGATCTGGCAGATACCGCTCACTGCTTTTGTGCTATGGATTTACGAATGTTCGGTGATCCCGAGGCGTTGCGCGCTTCTTGCTCGGCACTGTTAGAGGATATTCGTCATTCCACCCCCGCTCAACCAAATCAGCGCATCTATATTCACGGCGAAAAAGAGACGGAATTTGCAAATACAGTTTATGCCAACGGCATTCCCGCCAATGAGAAAACCGTACGGGAACTGGAAACCATTGCCCGCAACAAGCAAATCCCCTTTGAACTATAAGGAGGCAACCCTATGAAAGAAAATTGGCTGTTAACCTCTCAAACGGCGGCAGAGCTATATGAATCGGTCAAGGATCTGCCCATTGTGGACTATCATTGTCACCTTTCGCCCCGTGAGATTTGGGAGGATCAACCCTTTGAAAACATCGGCGAAATCTGGCTTGCCCATGATCATTACAAATGGCGTCTAATGCGTGAATACGGCATCGACGAAGAATATATTACCGGTAGCGCCTCATGGAAGGAAAAATTCCTTGCCTTTGCCCGCGCCATTGCCACCGCCGCAGGCAATCCGCTGTATCATTGGACACAGTTGGAATTAGAGCGGTATTTCGGCATTTCACAACCTCTCAATCCCGATACGGCAGAGGAAATTTGGGAGAACGCCAATCGGCAGATTGGGGAAAAGGGGCTCTCTCCCCGCAAATTGATCGTGGGTGCAGGAGTCAAGGCCTTGGCGACCACCGACGATATTGCCGATTCCTTGGAATTTCACCAAAAACTACGGGAAGACACCTCCTTTACCGTTAAGGTGGTTCCCACCTTCCGTACCGATCGGGTGGTCAATCTGCAAGCACCGGATTACCTGACTTATCTTGCTCACTTAGGACAGGTAGCCGACATTTCCATTACCGATCTTTCGGCGCTTAAAACAGCGGTCATTCGCCGTCTGAACTATTTTGAGGAACAGGGTTGTTCCATCACCGACGTAGGCATCTTTTTCTTCCCCAACCGTGTGGCCGACGAAACAGAAGCGGCAGATTCCTTTGCCCGTTTTTCAAAGGGAGAATCCTTGTCCTCTTCCGCTATGCACGGTCTTTTGGGACATTTGCACGTCTTTTTGGCAAGAGAGTATGCCAAGCGAGATATGACCATGCAATTGCATTTGGCTAGCCTGCGCAACGTAAATTCTGCCGTGTACCGCAAACTTGGTCCCGATTCGGGGGTGGATTGTATGAGCAGTCTGATTCCGGTGGAGGACGTTTTGCATTTACTGGATTCCATTCAGGAGCAGGGCGGTCTGCCACAAACCGTTTTGTACACCCTCAACCCCGAACAAACGGCTGCCTTTTCGGTCATTGCAGGATGTTTTCCACGGGTGTTAATGGGAACAGCGTGGTGGTTCTGTGATCACAAGGACGGGATTGCCGACGTGATCCGCACGGTGGCACAAACCGCTCATTTGGGCACTTTCCTCGGTATGCTGACCGATTCCCGTAGTTTCTTATCCTACGCTCGGCACGAGTATTTCCGCCGTATTCTTTGCAGTATTCTCGGTGAATGGATCGACGGCGGAGAGTTCCCCAACGACAAGTACACCAAAGAATTGCTTGAAAACATCTGTCTTTATAATTCCGAAAAATTATTCAAATAACAGGAGGTAAAATCCATGAGTAATCCCGTAAAAATCGGTTTGGTCGGCATTGGCCGTGCAGGCTATTCCATGCATACCCGTGAGTTGGCAAGCCGCAAAGACAAGTTTCAATTTGTTGCCGGCTGTGACGTTTTGCCCGAACGTGTGGCGCTGTTTGAAAAAGAATTCGGAGCCAAAGGCTATACCGATATTAAGGATCTGATCCTTGATCCCGAGGTTGAACTGGTGGACATTGCCACCGTTTCCTGCGATCACTTTGAACACGCCACCTTGGCCCTGAAAGCCGGCAAAGATGTTTTTTTGGAAAAGCCCTTTGCGGTGAGCACAGAACAAGCAAAGGAACTGATCAAACTGGGCAGTCAACCCGGCGGTCCCCGCTTGTACATTCGTCACAATCGCCGTTTTGAGCACGGCTTCCAAATGGTGCAGGAAATCATTGCTTCCGGTATTTTGGGGGACGTGTATGAAATCAAACTGACCCGCAACGGATTCCAACGCCGCAACGATTGGCAAACCTTAAAGGAATTCGGCGGCGGTCAGATCTGCAACTGGGGTCCCCATATCATCGACCACGCCATTCAGTTCTGCGGCGGTGACTATGAGCAGGTGTTCGGTGAACTCAAGCAGGTCGCATGGTTGGGCGACCGAGACGACCACGTAAAGCTGGTGTTTAAAGGGATCAACCGACGCATTGTAGACATGGAAATCAGCGGCGGTGCCGCACTGCCTTCCCCCGAATATATGGTCTATGGTTCCCGCGGTGCTCTGGTCAGCCAAGGGAAAGGCTTTCAACTGCGGTATTTAGACCCCGAACAGGAACTTCCCTTTGCCCAGGTAAAGGCCGAGACATGGCCGTTGGATGCCGGTTTCGGCAATCCGGAAAAACTGCCTTGGAAAGAGGAATACCGTCCCCTGCCGGAAGGAGATGACGGTGCTTCCCGTATTTGGGACGCCTTGTACGAAACCCTGCGCAATCACAAACCTTTCCCCGTAACCTTGGAACAATCTTACAAGGTAATTGAGGTCATTGAAACCGTTCGTAAAGGCACCGTATTTGAAGCGGAAACGAAATAAATCCTAACAAAGCCACCTTCTTAATCACCCGATTTAATTTTGAAAATGGCAAGAAAAAACCCAGAAACCATTACGGTTTCTGGGTTTTCTGCGCCGAATCAAGAAAGGGTAAAGGAAGTAATGCGGTTGATTCGGGAAATGGTATTTAGTTTTTCTTCAATATACGATTCGAGATAGCTATAAGCACCCACAGCAATGTCTTGTAAGGGAGATTGGGTTGCTTCGGTGGGCACCGAGGTTGCCCATGCCTTACCTTCTTCGGTGGCCAGCATTTCGGCTATTTTTTCTTTAAAGAACAGCATTTCTTTGTACTGGGTGGTGGTAACGTACAGGTCGCAGTTATAGTCCATCCACATAGTACCGGGAATGCCGCCCGCTTCGTACATGGCTTTCCAATAGGTAAACAAGGAGCTGTTCCGCTTCATCATAATCAATTTGTCCGCGTTGCCCAATCCCATGTAGTCAGAATAGTAGATATTTCCCATGGTTTCGGTAATAATGGGATCATACATATGATTGAAGGGGGGCGTTTTGGCGGTGACAAAACCGGTTTTTGCCGCCTGACGAGTCAGCTCATAAACCTCGGAATCGGTAAATGCGTAAGCACTATATCCGCTGTCGGAGTACACAATGCCGGATGCCGCCATAATTTCGGGAATGGCCGCGGCGCGACGTTGCTCGTAGTAAATATAGCGATAATGAGCATTGTCGGTGGTTTGTGAAATGCCACCCGCCATATAAATGCTGTTTTCGCTACGCAAGGCGATCTTGGCCTCGGGTACATTCAGCGCCCGTAACATTTCTTTATAATTGCGTACCCGCTCGGTGGTTCGGAAAATATCCAACTCCATGGTAGCGGCATTCCAATCGTGATACACCGCAGAGGAATTATTTAAAACCAATCCATCTAATTCTTGAACACCGCCCTGATCAGACAAGGAGATTTCTTTGAATTCACCATAAGAAGAACCATATTTTTGATTCAGCTGATCAATGTCCCCATCATATGCTTTTTCCAGCCATTTCCACAGCAGACGATCGCTGTAACTGTTGCCGATGCCAAAACGGCAATTGAGCACCGAGTTCATCCAACCGTAGTTTTCTTCAATAGCAATGGGCACGGTTTTGGTAACAGGATCATAATGATAAAAATCACCATACCGAATCAAATTCCAAAAGGCCAGAATCCCATTGGCGGCATCCACACCCGGCATATTGAACATATCTCGCTGACTGCCCAAGCTAACGGTGCGGTCAGACGCTCGCACACGGGTAGTAGCCAATTGGTTGCGATAAGGATACAAAGCGTGACCTTCTAATTTGAATCCCATTTTGCGAGCGACATCCAACATATACATACTCATATCATAGAACCCTGTGTAATCCCCCGTATAGGCGTGGGTGGTGGTCAGGGTGTTGATGCCTGCTTCTTGCATATTGCGCAGGTCATTGAGAATAATGTCATCGGTGTTGGGTCCTCGGTCAATGTTACCACGCATATCCACCATATTTTGGGTCATAATCATGGGGGTTCGGGTACCGTCCTCGGTTACCACGTAGTTGTTGTTATGGGGGTTCAAGGAAATGGAGACATCCTTTGTATTTACCGTAATCGGTACTGATACCGTAGCAAGTTCGTTGCTGTTTCCGTTGATCAACCGCAAGGTAATTTGCTCGGTAAAGGGTGCCACCTGCAAATACATGGTTCCTGAAGTAGCATTATTAATACCGGTACCAACCTGATACAAGGAGGTATAGGACGACATAAATTCTTCAAATTTCGCAAGCCAAGTATTGCGGTTCATTTGGGTTCCGTTGCCGTTTTGTACCGCACGAAGTTGTGTTTGCGCCCCTTGCTCGGTAACCGAAAATTCAAAGTCGGAGGAAGTTACTGCTTTGCCTGCAATCGCCATGGCATTGGTATTGTAGGTGTCGCCTTCGGTGCGAAGATAACCGTCGATCACCACTTTGTAATCCCCCGGTTCCATACCGAATTGCTGACTGGTCCCGCCAATGTTAAACAGCACCCAGAATTCTCCCGACTCACCGGGATATACATAGTCTAACAATGGGTAGTACAGATTAAGGGTATCGCCAATATGCACCCAGCCGTTGCCTTGGTATTGATACAAATGGGGAGCAAATCGGAAAGCGCTGTTGCCTTCTCCGTCCAATATGGTGTTGCCGGTATTGGTAAATTTAAATTTCAGCCAAGTGTAATCACCGGTTTTCAGCGTGCCCGACCGAATCAACTCGGAAGCATCATAGGCAGGGTATTGCTGCCCCTTAATATCTCCCACGGCGGTAGCGTTCAGCATGGGCTTGCCGCTCACATTGTCAGCGGTCACATAACCCAAATACTCCAACGACATATTCACGTGACCGGGCAAATTGGCATCATAATACGCTTGGTTGTTCAAACGGTCGCTTTCTTCATAGGCAGTTGCCTCAAAGTGAATGGGTAACCGTTGTGTATTAGAATACACTGTGTATTGTATGGGAATCACATCATATGCCGTCACCGATTTCGGCATCGTGTAGGTTAAGGTAGTGGTTCCGTTTTGAATGGTTCCTCCCACCTTTTGGGCAGTGTTATATAAGGACAACTCCCCTTTTCTGTCCGCTTCACGGGACAAAGGCGTATACGACAGCTTCAAGTCCGAAGAAACTTCGTATCCCTCGACCGGAGCAGTTTGGGGGTCACCGCCCAATTTTTCCACCAATTCGGCCGGATCCAGATCAGCACTTACCGAAACCGGATCGGTAAAGTCAGAATAATTCACCTTATATTGTTGATCCAACGCGTAATAGTATTGTTCCTCCGCGCTCATGGTGTTCACCACTTCAGCGGGGAATTTATCAATTTTACCCACTACGTGTTGCAGGATCATCAACGCATCGGCAGTATCCACTTTGCTGCTGACATCTACGTTGGCAACATGCTCTTGTTCATCGGTCAGTATCAGTTTGCCTACCACCGATTTCAAAACCGACAACGCATCGCTCGCTGTTACCGCTTGATCCTCGTCAACGTCACCGTAGATGACGGCAGTAGAAGCCACCGTTGTCATGGAGATCATACTAACCAAGAGAGCGCTGATTAATAAAAATATTATAGAGCGTTTCATAAATATCACCCGTTTATTGTTCTACGGGGAACGTATCCCGTTTTCCTACTACCTTTTGCAGGATCATCAACGCGTCAGAGGCGTCCGATTTGCCGTTCCCGTCAACGTCGCCTAATTTGAGCTGTTGGTCGGTGAATGTTACCTTACCGACTACACTTTTCAGCACTTCCAGCGCATCGGCCGCATCCGATTTTCCATCGTTGTTCACATCACCGTAAACACCTTGAACGGGTTCGGGTGCATCTTTCAGCGCCGCCAGCACATCAGCTAAATGTTGTTCGGCTTCAGCGGAAATCATTGCCCGTTGGTCTTCGTTGAGCAAATAGAGTGCCCGCTCAGCTTTTTGAGCCGCTTCCTTGCAGGAAGTATCTATAATTTGCTCAGCCTTAGGCAAGGCGTCGATCATTTCGGTGACTTGCTGATAATTGGCAATGGCAGGGAAGTCTTCATAGAACCACAAAGCATATTCCACATAATTAGCAAACCACTCTTTACCCAGGGCGATCATACGACTGTCCTCGCTGGAATAATTCCACACGCCTGCTTCATCCGGGTAATACTTTGGATTGCTGATAACTACGTTCATAGAGAAGGATTCTTCACCTTCAACACGAGGCAAGCGCATTTCATAACCATATCCCGTTTCGGTCTTGAAGGCCACAAAATTGGTGGGGTCGGTTAAAAAGGCGTTCTTTTGGTTGATGATATACAAAGAAGGTACCGTTCCGTTTGCCAACATGTAAAAATAGAAGTCGTAGCATCCCTCTGCCTGATCATCTTGATAGGGAACTCCCATAGGATTGTTGTTGGGATCCAAATTCACATAGGTAATAATGCCGTCGTAACGAGTTTCGTCAGATACCTCAAACTTGGAGTTTTCGGGATAATCCATGATCTCATCATCCAACACCTCTACGTAAACGTAGGAATAGTTTTCATCCGCAAAGGTGTAGATCATACCGTAAACGTCGGGATCAATCCCCAGCACCTTAGATGCACTGGTCATATCAAACTCTTGAGAGATATCATAGCCGGTGCCTTCATCATAGGCATTGTCCAATTTACCATCAATTTTGATGGGAGAAGACAGATTGTTCAAGCGGTTGATAGCAGCAAACAATTTCTCGTTCAGTGGTTTATCCACGTAGGATTGAAGCTCACCCAATGCATCATAAGCCGCCTTGGCTTGATTGACTGCTTCCGCTTGTTCCAAACCGATCACTTCTGGCAGAGCGGCAATTTGTGTTTCCACCCCTTCAATAACTTGGGCGTGTTGTTGGGCTTTGATATCTAACATCCGTTGCAAAGCGCCGTTATAGCGGGCCAACAATGCCGAATCCAACCGAGTCAGCCAACCGGCAGGCACCGTTTCTACCACGGCTTTTACCTCATCCACCAACCCTTGATCTTCTGCTTGCAGGGTAGCGGGGTCTTCGGGCAGGCGTTGAATCGCTTCTTCAATGGCAACCAATTTGGATTCATCGGTCACTACGTTTTTGTCCACGGCAGAAACATCCCGATGAGTGGCAGGATTGGAAAACTGCACCATTTTGTTTTCTCCGACAGCCAAGTAAGCACTGCCGTAAGAAACGGTATAAGCACCGTCCACATAGGCAACAGGTCCAAAGGTGAAGCCGTCTAAGCCTCCGTGGGGGAAACAGAACTCATACGCACGGGTAGCGTCGGTATGGGTGGAGCGAATGGCTTTCAGTTGCGCGGGATTGGAGTTGGATTCGGTATTGGAACCGAAATAATAAGCATATTCCCCGCCACCGGGCAAGCTGAAAATCGTACCGCCTGTACCCGCTTCATAGGCACCTGCCACATAATAAAAGGCATCAATGGTCACAACGTTATCGGGGTCATAATAATCCACCCAAACATACACGTTGGTATCGTCCCAATAATAATACGAGCGCATAAAAATGTGGTTGGTGTTGCTGATTTTTAATCCGCCTTGACCGGAATAGGCGTTGGAAATCTCGGCCATTTTTTGGTCGGTATAAGCCGCTTCTTTATACCCGTCCACTTCACCGGCAATCGGTTCGGGGTCGGGTACGTCAGGGTCGGGTACATCGGGAGCGGGCTCTTCGGGAGCGGTGGTATCGGCACTATCATCAAACCAAGTGGTGGAATCGGTAAAGGAAACCGCCTTGGCGTGGTCACCACCCTGGTAAGAAGGGGTATAAGAAACAATATAGGTTGCCGCACCGTAAACCACGGGATGAATCAAAAAGCCCTCTGCTCCGTTGTGGGGGAAAGCGAATTCATAAGAGCGAACCCCTTCGGCAGACGCAGCAACGGCAAATTGCAAATTGGCATTGGAATTGGTGCAAGCACCGGTAGACACATTGCACGACCACTCGCCGCCACCGTTTTGATAAATGGCGCCGGTTATATCGGTCCCCGCACGGTAGTAGAAGCAATCTAACATAACCACCGTTTGAGGATCATACACGTCCATCCATACATACACGTTGGTGTCGTCCCAATAATAGTAGGTCTTGCTGGACACGTTATAAACATTGTCGGTCAACTTGCCGCCATAACCGTCGTAGGTGGTGTTGACGATCATGGATTTTTCGTCGGTATAAGCCGCCTCTTTTACGCCGTCAGGCGCTACGGTTTCAGCCATTACAGCAACCGACAGGCACCCAAGAAGCATAGCCAATGTCAAACTGAGTGCTAACACTTTGCCTAAAAACTTTCTCATAATTGTTCCTCACTTTCAGTTGTTGATTATTACCTCATGGTCGGGGAACGCCCAACTTCCATGGTGGTTTTTAACATCTCCGCATAGTCTGCGGTCAGGGATACCACGTAGGCACGATACATTTCCTCCAACGTGGTATTTCCGGGAGAATCGTTTTCGATCATATCAATCGGGGTCTGCAGGTGAGCATACATATCTTTGTAAACGGCGGGAACGTTGACGACGGCCGGCTCGGAATGTTCTGCGAATTCAAAAATGCCATACCAATGGCAAGCACCGCCCGCTTCATAGCCCCCTACTTTTGCATCTTGGTTGGGGCAAAGGTAACTGTAAGTACTGTTGGCGTATCCAATCACCAAGCAGGATTCGTGGTTAATGCCAAGCTGGCTTACCGCTTCTTCCTCTATTTATTGATTATGTTTGCCCATACACCGGTATTTTCCCTCACCGGCTTTGGCAGTATAAGTATATTTTACACCATATCCCACAATTATCCCATGACTTATTTTGATGTTTCTTTGTATTATTTTGATATTTCTTTGCATTATTTTGATGTTTCTTTGTAATATTTTGATAACTTTCTGTGAATCGGCTATATCCCATAATAAAAGGAGAAAACGGCAAGGAGATATAATTTTGACATAGTTCCAAACAGGTGGCATTGACCGGCGCAGGCGATGCATTACGTCACATTTTCACATTTTGCGTTTCTCAACACTTTACATACCTCTATTACATCAAGCGCAAGTTGTTTGGATTTTATCATTAAAGGACTTTTTTTCATCACCATCACCTCTTAAACTTATTATAATTCCTAAAAGCGAACAGTGAAGAGGCAAAAAAATATCCTCGGAACAAGTCCGAGGAATTTTTGGTTGCGGAGGCAGGATTTTCTTCTCCGGCTATCGATCAGTCCCCCGGACTGTTCTCCCAAACTCTTTGCTCGCTTACGCTCGCAGAGTTTGGAGGTCGTTTCAAATCCTGCCACACAATTGAGTCTAAAAAGAAAGAAACCACCCTTCGGGTGATTTCTTTCTTTTTGGCAAGTTGCACCGATTTAGATATCGGTGTGAAGCAATTCGATAAATTAGAATTTGACATTCCTTATTCAAATTTGATATTTCCCGTGTTTGTTTTTATTTCGCATCTTCCGCCGATTGCTTCTCCAATATGGGCTTTAGGTATTTCTATTCTGCCTGTGTTAGTTTGAACTATAAACGCCATATTAGACGGAAGTCTGCCACGAACGCTTCCTGTGTTGGTTTTTACAAAAATTTCATGGGCAGAGCAATCATTTAATGAAACTTTTCCGGTGCCGCGTTTGATTGAAATACGCTCTGTTGCAGTCAATTTGTTCAACGAGATGTGTCCTGTGTTTCCTTTCGAATTAAAAGCTTGGCAGAAAACACTTTCTAAATTTATTTTTCCAGTGTTTATCTGGATATCTATAGCGCCATTACAAGTTATTGACGATATATCCACGCGTCCTGTATTTGAGCTTACCGAGATCGTTTCAAGTATTGATTTAGGAACACATAGTCTGATTTCCGAACGATCAATACCAATTCTTAAAAAATTGTACCATCTCGTTTTTACTAATTTAATCGTAAGTGTATCGTCTTCAATGTAAAATTCATATGGATGTTTTTTATTTTCGAAAAAAACTAATTTTGTGCTATCGTCGTTGGATGGTTCTATCTTCACGCTCGCATCTTTTGCATTAATCAATAAATTTTTATACGTATCTGTTATTTCATATGTATTTGTAACGTATTTTACAATCATTTTACGCCTCCATATAAATTCTTATTTATCGAACTAATTATATCATAAAATTTTAAACTTTTCCACTAATATTGATTTACGATTTAGTTCAAGTCCTCCACGAAAGCTGTTTTGGGCAGAGGATATCTATAAATTTCAACTACAAAAATTGGTATAGAAGAAGTTCGAAACCGTTATGGTTTCGGACTTTTTTGCCCCGATATCTAAATCGGTTCGCATTGTTGGTTGCGGAGGCAAGATTTTCTTCTCCGGCTATCGAACAGTCCCCCGGACTGTTCTCCCAAACTCTTTGCTCGCTTACGCTCGCAGAGTTTGGAGGTCGTTTCAAATCCTGCCACACAATTGAGTCTAAAAAGAAGAAACCACCCTTCGGGTGATTTCTTTCTTTTTGGTTGCGGAGGCAGGATTTGAACCTACGACCTCGAGGTTATGAGCCTCGCGAGCTACCGGGCTGCTCCACTCCGCGATATTTATTTTTTAAGACAAGGGTTATTATACACCAACTCTTTTTAAAAATCAACCCCTAATTTCATAAAATCTCAATTTTTTTATCGACCGTTTTCGACGCATCCGAAATCACATCCAAAGAAAAAAGGAAGTGTAGCATTTCTACACTTCCTTTTTTCTTTGTTTTTTACCCACGAATCAACGCACCGAAATCTTCGGAATGGAAAAAGCTGATTTCTTTGCTGTGGATGATACTCCAACAACTATAATGGGGGTTAGGGGTTTCGTCGCCGCATTTATAAAAATTCACGTTCATGGGAGTTCCGTCGGCATAGCAAAAATCGGGAAACAGTTGTTCCAGAAAGGAAGCGGGAATTTCATATTCCACCTGCCAATAGTCGGCTTCCTGTTTGGCTTTCACTTTAAAATCCGGTCGGGTGGCAGGATCTATAAGTTCAAAAGTTCCTTCGCTGTACCGCCCCACCAACAAGGTTCCCGCGGCATTGCATTCAAAATTACTGAAATTGTCTTTGCCCGGTGTGGGATTAATAAAAAATTCCAAACAACTGTCCTTACACACCATATCATTGGGCTGATAGTATGTTACGGTCGGGGCGCTTTCAAAGCAGGTAAGCCGAACAAGCAACGACGTGTCGGTATAGCACACCTGCCCATAAGCCTTCGGGGCAGTAGGATGGCTGTTCCACGGGCAATGCTCGATCATTGCTTTGGGTGCGGTTTCAAACCAATCGGATTTCGTAAAATCCGCCTTGGGGGCTATATAAGTTGGCATTTTTTCACCTCTACATCAAAAATCACAGGTGCCTCGCACATTATGCGAGGCACAAAACGCAGTTATTTTACATGACCGCCGCAGAAATCCAACACAAACAAGGCCAGTTTCTTGGTATGCTCCACCAGTTGGTCACATTCTACAAATTCATCGGGTTGATGGGCGCCGCCGTAAAGCTTGAAATCCCGTACCAAACCGAAATTCAGCGCCGATTTGCTACCATAAGCCAAAATCAGGTTCAGGTCGGTCAGGCAAGAGGCGGTAACGGGCGTTTCCTTACCGATAGCGGCAACACTCGCCCGTTGGAAGGCGTCGATCACGCCCATGGTGTCTTCCATAATACCGTAATCAAAGAAACGGGACATGGGTTCAAAACCTTTGGTTTCCACGTTCAGCTCGGGCAACTTTGCTTTAATTTGCTCTTCAATTTCGTTCAGTTCCTTATAAATCTCTTCGCGGCTACGGTCAGTATAATAAGAAAACTGCAGTTTGCCGTGAGAAAGATCACACCCCATCTCCCCTGCTTTAAAGCCGGTAATGCGAAAAGCAGAGCGTTGCATATCGGTGCCGGTATAATGAGGATTTACGTGTAATTCATCTCGTCTTCGCTCGCCAAAGGGTTCCAACGCTTTCATGGCAAAATGCAAGGCTTCTGCCACGGGAACCGAGGAATCCAACAGCTCGTTGGAGGTAATATTCAATTCCATGGCCTGACCGCCAAGGGCCACCGGCCACAGCTCGTTGTTACCGCCGTCGGTATTGACAAACACGTCGCAAGGGTAACCGATGCAAGCGCTCAGCGTACCGCCACCCCCGCCGTATTCTTCGTCGGAATAAGCGGTGAACAACAAATCGGAATCCAATTCAATGTTCAGGTCTTGCAGCATTTTGGCAATAAAGGTGCACTGTGCCACCCCAAACTTATTGTCGTTGGAACCACGGCCGTAAATGCGACCATCTTTCATTTCGCCCAAGGGGTTGACCGTCCAACTATTGGGATCCCCAATGGGCATGGTATCGGTGTGCCCCATAATCATCACTTTTTTGTCCCCCACTTTACCGGGAATCACGGCGGTGACGTTGGGGCGATTTTCGCTGTCCCGTCCATCCAAATAGGCGGGGTGTTCTTTCACACCGGGAATATCGGTAGGCGCGTACAAACGGGCGTTCAGTCCCAATTCGTCCCACACTTTTTTTACGTATTCGGCGCAAGGCTTTTCGTTGCCGTATTCAATGAAGTTTTCGGATTGAATGGCCAATATATCCAACAAATATTGATACAGTTCTTCTTTGTGTTCTTCCACGTAACCGAGAACCTTTTGTTGCAAGTCGTTCATACCGCTACCTCTTATAAATCAAACACCACAACCGTACCAATACGATCGGCGCAACCCACAGCCAATTTTTTGCCGTCGGGGCTAACCGCACAAGCGGTCATAAGGGTCAAGTTAAAGGAGGGATCAACTTCGCTGTCTTGTTGGGCGTGACCCAGCCAACGTAAGCCGTTGACATCGTCATAACTAAACAGCACGCCCAAATCGTCTACGTCCCCTGCTACCCCGTATACGGTGCCGTTGGGGGCGGTGCACATGGAACGCACAGGACCATTGTTGGCGGCAGGGCCAAAGCCAAACACACCTTTTTCGGAAGCGATGGCAAACATACCGTCGGCAGTCCCCACTGCAATACGACCGTCGGCCAAAGGAGTGGTGGCGGTGGCAACCGCTTTGTATTGACGACCGGGATAGTTGGGCAACCCTGCGTTATCATAAGCCACTTTCAGTTGGTCGGCGGCTTTGGTAGCGGCGGCAAGCAATGCGGCATCGGCTTTGTCGGCGGGCACAATTTCTTTCAGTTCGTTGTTCACCAGAGTGAACACGTAATCTTGCTTGTCACCGCACAGACCCACCAAGGTGTCGTTATCCAACCAAGTAAGGCCTTTAACTTCGGAATCTTTAATGTTATTGGGAGCCAATGCGCGCCACAGCAGGGCAGGTTGATTGGCAAAAAACGGAACGGTAAAGGGGTTGGCCGCACCAATGCCTTCCAATTCTTCCATTTTTTCGCCTACTTCAATGGTGTAAGCATCGTCTTTATCAAAGTAGGGGTCGGTCACCATTTCTTTCCCGAAATCGTACATGGTTTTACGATATTCTTTCAGGTCAATGGCGGTAATGTCGGGGCCGTCAATGCCGTGGTTGGAACCCACCACATACATAATATCGTCCTCGGTAATACACAATTCGCTCATCCAGCTGCCGACGCGGTCTTTGGTACCCACAATCCCCATGTATTCGGGCTTGCCGCCACGGGTAATGTCCCAGCGGAACAAGCCGTTGGGGCAACCGTATTCCAAATATTCACTACCGCAGTTCCGAGAGGAAACGGCATACCACAAGACCCCTTCGCTGTCAAAGTCCATGCCAAATACACCGTGACGGTTTTGACCACGGCAATATTGTTCGGCAAAAGGCATATATTCGCCCACTTCTTTGACTTCACCGGTTTTGGTATCTAAGCACACAAAATTGCGGCTATACATAATGGCAAAATACAACTTGCCGTCGGGGCCGGTACGACCGATGCTGATGTTGGTAAAATCACGGGTATAGGCTTGTGCATGATGTTGGGGTTTAAACATCAAGTCGGTAATTTCCAAGGTTTCGGTGTCTACTTTATAGAAATACCCCGATTTGGAAGCACCGTAAATATTCCCGTCAGGTCCCAAGGTCAAACGGAAGGAATAATGTTCGGACATACGGCCCAGATCCTTCACCCGTTTTTCGTCGAAAGAGTAGCGATACAAGTGACCGCGGAACATTCCCGTAAAGAACAAAGCGTTGTGGGCGGGTTCGTAAATCGCACCGTAAATGGTTTCACGAGGTACGGGGCAACCCAAGTTTTCGGCGGTTTTGGTGGCAGGGTCATACACCACAATGTTCGAGCCGGCATACCCTTCCCAAATGTGATGATAATAAGCCTCGGGCATCCAGGTGGGATGTGCGGGAGCTTTGTCGGTGGTGTGTGTGGTCATAACCATTTTGCCGTTGGTCATAAAGCAAATGGAAGAATGGAATTTGCTGGCACGAATGGTACGGTCGCTGGGCAAAATCACGTCTTCTACTTTAAAACATTCGGAAACGGTGTTGGTATCGTAATCATACTCACACAAGTGTACGTATTCGCTGGTGCAAATTTCGGAAGCCAGCGCATAATACAAGCGACCTTCGGGGCTGATGTTGCTGTCCCAAATAGCGTTGTGGGTGGAATTCAAGGGGTAACTGTATTGTTTCACCCCGTTTTGAGAGATCAATTTATAATCCTTGGGGCTGTCTAACAAAAATTCTTTCATAGCCATTCTCCTTTAATGCTTCGGTTGCACACCAACCGATGGTATTGTAAATATTATAGCAATTGCAACCGAAAATGTATTTACGAAATTCTGTCATAAATTTATAACATTGATGATATCTTGCAAAAAAAGAAGCCGACATACCACCTTTTGTGATAGATCGGCTTGCTTAACAAATACGATTTCAATACGTATTATTCCCCAATGAGCATAATTTGCACGGTACGGGTGCGACCGCGGGTATCGTCAAAATCGATGAAATACACGAAGCCGAATTCCCCCAAATCGCATTCGCCGTCGTCAATGACGATGGTTTCACTACGACCGATGATGGAGGAACGCAGGTGGGCGTCGGTGTTGTGGCAACCCCAAGCATCTTCGTCGTGTTCTTCGGCAAATTTCAAGGCTTTGGGACCGGGATGGAGATACATTCCCTCATATTTGCATTCGGGCACCATTTTGTCCATTACGTTGACCAGATCTTGTTGCAAGGTTTCCAGCCCTGTCATGGACATATCAAAAGCGCA
This sequence comes from Acutalibacteraceae bacterium, assembly GCA_045661365.1. Classification (GTDB taxonomy): domain Bacteria; phylum Bacillota; class Clostridia; order Oscillospirales; family Acutalibacteraceae; genus UMGS1484. Next base: position 19,733 of record JAZRFL010000185.1, read on the forward strand.
TTCTTGGGTAATAACACAGCAGGTGGTGTGGTGGGAATAAACCACCGCAATGCCGTTTTTGATACCGGATTTTTTTACCGCTTCTTTCAGTTGAGCGGTGACGTTGTGAAAGGTAATGGCCCGATGACGAGAGTCTACCTTAAAGGTTTCTTTATAAATCATATTATTCTCCTTGCTTTTTCAAATCGTCGGCGGCGCGGCGGGTGGCGGCGATCATTTCGTCAATCATGGCAATGGGATCGGCGGCATTCATAATACCCGAAGCGGCACCTGCGGCTTCGGAGCCTGCCATAATAAAATCATATACCTGTTGACCGTTGGTGATGCCTGCGGCCTGTTCCACCAAAATGTCGGGATTGATCTTTTTGATCTCGGTAATAACTTCTTTCACATAGCCCATATCGCTGACACCGCCACCGGTACCCCCAATAAGCTCAGAGGGTTCCGGATTGATGATATCGGGGCCAAGTTGAGCAATGGCTTTGGTTTCGGCCACGCTGTCGGCGCAGGCAAATACCAACATGTCCAACTCGTTGGCACGATCAATGGTGGCTTTCATTTGAGGCAAAGACATGGGTTTTTCGCAATGGTTAATGACCACCCCTTCAGCGCCTGCGGCTTTCAGCGCTTCGGGCAAAATGTCGGCCATGCCTCGACCGGGACGCAGGGTGTCCATGTAGGGTGCCAGCACAATCAAGTGCTTGGTGTTTTCTACAATACGGCGAATTTCCACCGCAGGGGTAATGAACAGCACGTCAATATCGTATTTTTCGGCGGCGGCATCGGCGGCCAAAGCGTATTCCAGCACCTTGTCACCGTAAATATAGTTTTTGGTACCGATTTCAAAATAAGGAGTTCTGATTTTTCTTTTCACAATAATTCCCTCGCTTAAGAATTAACAGGACTTGCGCCTGCCAACTTATCGTTTTTGTTGCAGATCGTAGTGGATGTCGTAGGCCTTTTCTTCGTCGGTGAATTTACGCAAGGTGTTGATTACTTCACCGTTGTTCCATTTGCGGTCGCCCACGTCTTCGGTGGTACCCATAACGGTTACGTTCAGTTGGCGACGACGAGCACGCACGTGATCCCAGTCGATGAAATAGATGTGAGCAAATTCGCCGCCGTCCAAAACGCCGTCTTTAATGGTCATGGTTTCACTGCGTCCAAAAAAGACCGAGCGCAGGTGACCGTCGGTATTCATACTGGTGTAGTTGCCGGGTTCGTTGACGTAACGGCCAAATTGGGCATGAATGGGGCCGGGATGACGGTAGTCCCCTTCGTCGGTGTAGTCGGGAATCATTTTACGCATAATATCCAGCAAATCGTGTTGCAGATATTCCAAGTCGAAGGAGTCGATATCGTGAGAGCATTCTTGAATCATCACCGAGCAGGTGGTGTGGTGAGAAGCGATGCATACGGTGCCGTTTTTTACCCCCGATGCGGCTACGATCTCCATAATTTCTTTGGAAACGTCATGAAAGGTGGGAATCCACCCACGGGATTGCAGTTCCAGTTCTTTTTGAAATACTTTAAATTCCATTGTTATATCCTCCGAATAATAATTTTTATAGATTACCCCTTGCAGGGTTTGGTTACACTTTTTATCGGTCTGCACCCGACTCCCATGTTTTTGACGGCGGGATGTGAGATGCAGACAAGATTTTTTGCGATGGGATGCAGATGGCCTTTTTGGGAGCGGTAGGCGTATTTTTTATACGGCGAGCGAACAAAAAGGACAAAGCAAAATTAATTTTGCTGATCTGCGCCCATCGATCCCGTCAAACGTTCACCTACGGCGCCGCCGGGATGTACCACTCCGAATTGCTCTTTTGCATAACCGGTTGCTTCAATCAATCCTGCTTGCAAGGCGTGGAATATGGCGCATACCGAAGTGGTAGAAGTGGTGCCTTGGTCGTTGTGACGGTCGGTTTCCCGATTGACATATTGGGCAAGCACCACGTCGGCACCTTGTGCCAATACCGATTCTTTATTTTCGGTCACGGTAATAACCTTAACACCCCGTTTATGGCAAATATCTAAAATGGGCAACAGTTCTTTGGTTTTGCCCCCGCGGGACACAAATACCATTACGTCCCCTTCTTGCAAAAAGCCGGTAGCACCGTGTACCGCTTCGGCAGGGGAAATGAAACGGGCAGGCCGTTCCACACAGCAAAGCAGGTGGGCAAAGTGCATACAAGCAATGCCCGAATGACCGCATCCGCAGGTACCGATACGGGGAGCGTTTTTCAGCAGTTCCACCGCTTGTTCGTAACTTTGCGCATCGAACCGTTCAAACAGTCCGTTTAAGCATTCGGCTTCAATGCGAAACGCGTTTTGCATCCAATCCAAGGTTTCTTTGGTAAGTGCCATTGGTTTTACTCCTTATAACAATGCCAAATACTTGGCAAATTTTTCTTTGTAATACGCAACTTCTTCGGAAGAAGGAGGCGTTACCTTGCGGCAACGAGTCAGGTCAGGCGCATCCGAAAGAGATGCAATCGCCCCCGCCCCTTTCAAGGCGAAAATAGCGGCGCCAATGGGTGCGGCATCGGCACATTCGCTGATATACAGTTCCCATTCGGGCAAGGTAGCGGCAACCACGTTTACCCAAAAGTCACTTTTGGCGGCGCCTCCTGCCATCATAAGTCGACCGATAGGCATACCGGCTTTTTGGTATTCCCCAAGGGAACGGCGGGCTTCGAACGCTACCCCTTCCATCAACGCGCGGGCCATATCGTATTTATCGTGATGCAACGAAAGCCCGTGAATGGTTGCCCGTTTTTGGGGATCGGCAGAAGGGAACCCTGCCCCCGCCAAATAAGGAATCCAAAACAGATCCTTGCAATTTTCGCCACGGGTAGCGGCTACACGGTCGATTTCTTTGTAACTGTCGCCAATTTGTTCTTTAAACCATTTCAGAGCCGAGCCTGCATTGACTTGGGATGCCATGGCACCATAATGCCCCGCCGGATGCACCCCGGGGCAAATCCCCGATGAGGTATAGACCGGCGTTTCAGTGACCCCCAACACCACCCAAGTGGTACCGGTGGCAAGCATCATATCCCCCACATCGGTTACACCGCAACCAATGGCGGCACAATATTGGTCATGGGCGCCGTTAAACACAGGGGTGCCTGCAGGAATGCCCAGTTGTTCGGCTACGTCAGGCAACACGCCACCCACAAGGGAGCCGGTGGGTTGCACCTTGGGCAAATTTTCCTCGGTAATACCAAGATGATTTAAAATCTCGGAATCATAAGATTGGGTTTGAATGTTATAAAACTGGCGAATGGCAGAGTTGGTGGGGTCGGACACAAACCGTCCCGTTAAAAAGTGATTGATATAGCTTAAGGTAGACACCAACTTTTCGGTACCGCCAAACAGTCCGTTTTCTTTCAGCCACAGTAGTTTAGCGGCATCTCCGCCAGCAAACAAGGCCCATCCTGTTTTTTCATAAAAGGCATCATACCCCACGGTTTCCCCAAGGGTTTTCACCTGCTCTACGGCGCGTCCATCCATCCAAGTATACACCAAATCGGCGTCTTCCACGCAGTCACACACCGCCATGCTGGCTCCTTGGGTGGAAATGCCAATGGCGGCAATTTTGCTTGCATCCACCGCCGACACCGCCGTTTGCATGGCGTGCACGGTGGCATTGCGCCAATCCTTTGCCGATTGGGTGACCTGACCGCCGGGAGCGGTGGTCAAACCGTATTCTTGGTAGCCTTGCCCGTAAATGGTTCCTTTTTCGTCCACCGCTAGCGCCTTGGTGCCTGTGGTGCCGATATCTAATCCGATAACCAACATACGTTATCTCCCAAACAGCGCGGCGCTGTTGTCATAAAAGATTTTTTGCCGTAACGCTTGGGCGTTTTCGGCTTGCCCCGTAACATCCAGCAAATTGTTTAACTGTTCATATAAGAACAAGGTGTATTCTTGCTCGTGTTCCTTGTCCGAATGGGGATTCCAGGGGAAATCCTCACGGGCAAGGTTAAAGTATTTGGTTTCGGTCCAATGCCGACGTCCATGCCACCAAAACACAGGCAGATCGGTGCCGTAATGGATTTGGTTGTGGTTCAGTCGTTCCAACGCAATTTCAATCACGGCAGGATTGAGCACCGCCGCAAAATCGTAATGGAATTCGTCTAAATGGTTGCCCAATTTGTCAAGCCCTTCGGTAATATGGGCAGGGCAATAACTGCGCCCCATATGGGCAATCACAATGGTAATGTCGGGGAATTTTTGCCGCAGTTCCAGCAGTTCTTTAATATTGCGGTCGTCGGGCAGACGTCCCGCGCGGGGAACGTGCAACATTAAAATGCCCTTGCGATCGTTTAATACCTTCATGTGAGCGTCGGGCATAAATTCGGGAAAGGTGACATCTGCTCCTTTGGCACCTGCCACCATGTCGGCATAGGGTTTATAACCGGTAAAACCACCTTCATCATATAAACGGGCGGTTTCTTCGGCGGAAATTTTTGGGTCTAACACCAAAAAGCCGCTGGGAATCTTGCCTTGTTTCAGCAGGGCGGCAATATAAGCGTTGTTTTCGGCATGTAACCCTCCGCGAATCACGTTGCCAAAAGCGGTAAACGACACCTGCTTGCCGGCATATACGGTGGTGCGAAACCGCTCGTATTCTTCAAACGACATGGCCATGCCGCATTGAATAGCCCAATCGGTAGCAACCATGTGGGGATCTAAATTGGCCACGTGTTCTTTGGGGGTCATGTGCATATGCAAGTCCCAAATTTTTTGAGGCAAGCGAGGAGCGATTTTTTCCTCATAAAATTGTTGATCTAGCTTGGTATAAGTAAAATCCGCTAACATAAAGCAACCCTCATTTCTGCTTTTTAGTTTATCATTGTTTTAGGTTTCTTGTCAACGAAAAACCAATCGAAGGCAAGATTTCACAAATTTTGAATAGGATTTGACAAACCAAAAGGCGAGAGAATCAATCTCTCGCCTTTTTATCGGTTACGTTAGCATCATGAGAGAGGGGGATAAATCGTTACCATACAAACAACGTATGCGGCGGGTTGTTCTACGATATTGACGTACAGCGGAAAACTTGTTATTTGATCCACCGCACCGGCTTTGATGGTCAGCGTGATATAATCGCTATTCCAAGTGCCCCATTGTGCGCTGATCAATTCCTTATAAGCGTCCGGCACAAACCAATTCACCCGATCGGCAGTAATCATATATTGCAAAAGCAATGTTTCCCCCGCACACAGGTTTGCTGCTTCGGGAGCGCTGATGCGAAACTGTTTGTAATTTTCTTCCGCTTGGAAAACGTCCAATTTGCCTACCACACGTTTTAAAATATCCAAAGCATCGCTTGCGTTAACCGCATAGTCGGCGGTTACGTCCCAAAAACAATGCTGTACCGCGGGAATGGTTTCTTTTCCTACCACACATTTCAGCACCATTAAGGCGTCGCTCGCTTCTACCTTCCCGTTTCGATCGGTGTCACCGTAGCCGGTATAGCCAACGTCAGCCGAAGCAGGCAGAGCAAACATACAAGCCGCCAAAGCGACAATCAACAACAAGCTTACCGTTTTTTTCATGGGAATTCCTTCCTTCCTTATTTACAAGTCAATTCGGTTACAAACTCACCCATACGGCGAATTGCCTCTTGAATATGCTCGGTGGAGTAGCAATAGGATGCACGAATGAATCCTTCGCCGCCCTTACCAAATGCCGTACCGGGTACTACCGCCACCTCTTTGGCATACAGCAATCGTTCGCAAAATTCTTCGCTGGTAAGCCCCGTAGAGGCAATACAGGGAAACGCATAAAACGCACCCGACGGTTCACGGCAGGTAAGCCCAATGCGGTTAAAACCGTCTACCATCAGCCGACGGCGCATGTCGTACTCTTCAATCATGGCGGCTACCGCGTCATCACAGTTACGAAGTGCCTCAATGGCGGCATATTGGGAAGTGGTAGGGGCGCACATAATGGCAAATTGGTGGATTTTGGTGATTTGGCTCAAAATTTCTTTAGGTCCGCAAGCAAACCCCAACCGCCAGCCGGTCATGGAAAAGTTTTTGGAAAAACCGTTGACCACCACGGTACGCTCCCACATACCGTCAATGGAAGCAATGGACACGTGCCGTTTGCCGAAGGTCAGCTCGGAATAAATTTCGTCGGAAATCACCAAAATGTTTTTATCTTTTAACACTTGGGCAATGGCTTCTAAATCTGCCCGCTCCATAATGCCCCCTGTGGGATTGCAGGGATAGGGCAAAATCAGCGCCTTGGTTTTGTCGGTAATGGCGGCGGTGAGTTGTTGGGGAGTGAGTTTAAAGTCGTCCTCTGCCTTGGTTTCAATGATTACAGGCACACCACCTGCCAGCGTTGTCATAGGCTCGTAACACACATAGCTTGGTTGGGGAATAATGACTTCGTCCCCAAAAGAGAGGACAGCCCGCAAACACAAGTCAATGGCTTCACTACCGCCAACGGTAACCAAAACTTCGGTTTCGCCGCAGTAAGACAAGTCGTATTTTCGTTTCATATAGCGAGCAATTTCCTCCCGCAAGGGAAGCATACCCGCGTTGGAGGAATATTTGGTTTTACCCTTTTCCAACGAGTGAATCCCCGCACTTCGCACCTGCCAAGGGGTAGGAAAGTCGGGTTCCCCCACGCCCAGAGAAATGACATTTTCCATTTGGGCGGCAATGTCAAAAAACTTGCGAATGCCCGAAGGTTTCATTTCTCTGACAACAGGGCTGAGTAATTTTTCATAATCCATCACAGCCAAAAGTTCCCCCTGTCGTCGGTGTCGGTGTTGATCAGTTCCACATCCGATTCTTTATAACGGCGAAGCACAAAGTGGGTGGCGGTGGATTGCACCGCAGGAATGGTAGAAAGTTCTTTGGCAACGAACATAGCCACTTGTTGGAAGGTTTTGCCCTTTACCACCACGTTCAGGTCATAAGTGCCCGACATAAGGTACACCGATTCCACTTCGGGATATTTCATGACCTTTTCGGCAATTTCTTCAAATCCCAATTCGGCTTTGGGGGTCACCTTTAATTCAATAATGGCAGAAACGTACACCGAGTCTAATTTTTCCCAGTCGATCACCGCTTTATAACCGCGGATGATACCTGCCTTTTCCATTTCTTTAATACGGTCGGCAACGGCGGCCGTGTCGGCACCCAAACGAGTGGCGATATCCTCAGCGGTCAGCTTGCCGTTTTGATATAACAATTTCAGAATTTTTTGATCCATAAAAAATCCCTCCGTTAATATAAAATTGCCCCAAGTGCTACAACACTCGGGGCAAATACAATGTGTGTTATGGCTTGCAACCATTATAATAAAACCAATAAGGTTTGTCAAGAGGTTAGCCAAATCATGACATCTTGAACCATTATTCTTCACAGGGGAACTTGTCAATCTTGCCAACGGTTCTTTGCAAGATCATAAGAGCATCGGAAGCAGAAACCGCTGAATCGGCGTTTACGTCGGCAAGCATCTGTTGCATAGGGTTCAGTTCCACTTTGCCCACCACCGATTTCAGCACTTCCAGCGCGTCGGCGGCGTTTATGGTTCCGTCTAAATCGACGTCACCGGCACGGAACACGTATCCGTCGGGGGAGTATACCGTAACGGGAATCTCTATGGTGTGGGAATTTCCATATCCCACCGTAACCTTAAGCACGGTATTCCCCGCCTGAACACCCATCACGGTTACCGTATGTTCATGAAGAAAACAATCCACATGGTCGGCGGGATTGGTTGACGGCTCTTCAGACCACCAATCCGGTTGTTCCTCGATATTGGCCATGGCGGTGATTTGGGCAACCGAAGGATCGGCCATTTCCCACCACTCATAGGGACGTAACCCCGTAGGATACGAATGACGATAAATCGGTCGCACCGAACCGATGCGTGCATCGGTACTCAAAGCCTGCAATACCGTTCGGAATTGACTCAAATACGTGCCTCGATGCCATGTATCATCCCAATCTTTCAAAACACCAAAATACGTATGGTTGGTGCTTTCCACGTTTTTATGGGAATCATCAAACCAAGTATCGCTGCTTTCAGGATAATAATTCTCGTAAATGGGACGGGACGAATTGGTATAGGTCGCATCTTCGGGTACTGCCCAAAACAGACCAATGCCAAATTCTTCAAAACAATCGGCTTCAATGGTCTCAAAAGCACTCGGGTTTACCTGAAATTCCACCCCGATTACTTCCGGTCCGTCATTTCCGGCAAGGAACGAGTCTTGCACGTTGATTTGAGCAGTCTCCCCAATGGCAAGACGAATTTCAGATCGGTTGGGTGTAATAAAGGAAGCCTCTTTTTCATAATCGGAAGCATACCGATTGCGTCCAACCGAAAGAACACCATCCATAGCCAACAATTGTTGTTGCAGACTTTCCCACTCTTCAGTGTTGGGCGTGGTATAAACCACCCGATAGGTGTCCACCGTTTCGCCTACGGTTTTTTGAATGACCGTAGCACCCGAAAAGTTTTCGGGGAACACTCCGTCATAGATCTGTCCGTGGGGACGTTCCATGGTCACTAAAAAACTGTTGTCATAGGTCCACTTGGTAGGATCCGATTCCCGAACATAAATCGTGCAGGTGGCTTCCATATCCGGGTAACCGGCAGCAGAATAGGCAAACGTAACAGTTGCCTTACCCTCTTTTTCCGCCTTGATCCTCACCGGATCAAGAGGTGTTTTTCTCCCCTGATCGTTCAAGGTAATTACGTCGCTATCCGCGCGCCAAGACATAGAGGGCATAACCGTGGCGTAAGCCACCGCAAACGAAACCGGAACGTAAGATATTACCCCCGGGGTCTGAGAAAGGGCTTGCAATAATTGATAGTAATTCTTTTTCGTAGTGGGAACAAAATAGTTGTGGATTGGGCTCTCGGTAAGACGCTTGTTTAGATCCACTTCATAGCAATACGTACTACCGTAAAGCGTTCGCTTTTTCACCGTGTCTGCTGTATTGGCATAATAGTCCTCCACCCCCAGACTTGCAAAATCCGAGAGCGAAAATTGCTGAGGATCAATGGTCACATCTACACCACCGGGTTTCATTTTAGGACGATCAACCAAATCAAACTGATTCAGGGACAAATCCATTTCTTCACCGGGACGCAAATACCACGCAGAGCGGAAAAATGAAATCTCAGAAGCGCACTCCACGTAATCCGGTGCATCATAATATGGTAAAACACGACCAACTCCCAATTGAACAAGAATATCCCCCGCATCAATCATAGCTTTTTTCCCACTCTTCCAAAAGTGGAGCAACAGCTGATACTTATATCCATTGTCCGTTTTTTCTTTGGCCAACGTGGTTACCTGATCGCACACAAACAACTCTGCAAAGTCCGCAGGTGTAAATTGATGCTCGTCGGCTCGTTCTACCTCATACCACAGCGAGTTGTCATAGCTGATCGTCCATGCGGGTTCTTCTTGTGAATCAGCAGAAACCACAACAGGGAAAACCTGCAACAACAAGGTCAAAATCAAACCTATGCATATCAAACGATTCTTTTTCATCTTGGAGTCACTCCTTTTGTATTTCTTTGGTAACAGTATACCATATCCCCCCAAAGAGCGCAACCACCCGTCGGTTGAATCGTTTCACCATATGGGCGTATGGTTTTTCTGCCGCCACTTTCATTATATATATATATATATATATATATTGTCAAGGGGAAACAGGGACATTCCGACGGTGCATAACAACGCAGTAACTTCCTCCCCACATTGTTTCGAAATGTCCCTTCGCTTATTAAACGATCAAGATGGCAAATTTACTCACTTAAATTTGAAATTTTTATTGCCTTTTTTTGACGGAAATGGTATGATAAAGGCGAATTATGAAAATCAAGGAGGAATCTTTTCATGCAAACCCGTAAAATCAGACGGCTTTGGGGACTGCTGCTTGCGTTGATCGTTTTGACTGTCAGCGTATTTTGCATTTCTGCCGCAGCCGCCACGGAACCCGCCGCAACAGAAACGGCAACCGACGCCACCGCCACCGACATCAACATGGTTTTCACCATGGGTGAAGGGGACGATGCCGTGGAATACGATCTTTCCGACAGCGAATCGGCACAAGCCTATATTGACGGCTATGCCGACAACTTAAACAGCGACGAACATTTTGACGCTCGGTTGGAAAATGCCTTGAACACCGTTCGTCAAGACACGCCCACCTATGCTACCGCTTGGGCACTGTTGCCTCCCCTGCTGGCCATTGTTTTGGCGCTGATTACCAAAGAGGTTTACTCTTCTTTGTTTATCGGTATTTTGGCAGGCGGCCTGCTGTATGCCAATTTCAACTTTGAAACCACCGTAAACCACGTGTTCAGCGACGGCTTTATCGGCAGTATTTCCGATTCTTACAACGCCGGTATTTTGGTATTCTTGGTACTGCTTGGTGCCTTGGTCGCCATGATGAACAAAGCCGGGGGCTCTGCCGCTTTCGGCCGTTGGACCACAAAGCATATTAAATCCCGCATAGGTGCACAGCTTGCTACCGTTGCTTTGGGTGTGCTTATCTTCATCGACGACTACTTT